>JBEKPV010000033.1:0-23220 GCA_049520395.1 Tepidisphaeraceae bacterium | reverse complement strand
TAGGCGCGGCGTCCGCCACAGCTTCGGCGTGCCCGGCGACTTTGCACTTCCCACCTTCGCGTGGCTCGACAAATCTCCCATCCAATCCATCACTATGACCCACGAACCCGGCGCGGGGTTCGCGGCCGACGCGTATTCGCGAATCAACGGGATCGGACTGGTCTGCGTCACTTATTGCGTTGGCGGCCTGAACGCGCTCAACGCCGTCGCCGGCGCGTACGCGGAAAAATCGCCGGTCGTGGTTGTCTCCGGCGCACCGGGGAAAAAAGACCGCGAAAAAGACCCCCTCCTGCACCATAAAGTAAAAACTTTCGACACCCAGCGCCGGGTCTACGACGAAGTGACGGTCGCCAGCGCGGTTTTGCTCGACGAGCAGACCGCCGCCTCGGAAATCATTCGCTGCGTCGACGCCTGCCTCCGCTATAAACGCCCGGTCTACATCGAAGTCCCGCACGACATGGTCGATCGGCCGATCCACATTCCGCGCATCGTCCCGGCGCCCGTCCCGATGTCGGATGCCGATTCCCTGCAAGCCGCGCTCGCGGAAACCGCCGAGCTGATTTCCCGCGCCCGCAAACCGGTCATTCTCGCGGGCGTGGAACTCCACCGCTTTCACCTCACCGACGGGGTCATCCGGCTCGCCGAAAAGTTAAACATCCCCATCGCCGGGGACCTCCTGAGCAAATCCGCCGTCCCCGAAAACCATCCCCTCTACCTGGGCGTCTACGGCGGCGCGATGAGCAGCGACGAATTTGTCCGCCGGTATGTGGAATCGTCGGACTGCGTCCTCATGCTGGGCACGTTCATCACCGACATGAGCATGGGGATCTACACCGCCCGGCTCGACCGCAACCGCACGGTGCTGGCCACCACGGAATCGCTCCTTGTCCGTTACCACAAATACGACGACGTCCAATTTCCCGATTTCCTGCATGCTCTGTCCCATGCCAAAATCCGCCGCAAACAATTCAAACACCCGGCTGCGCACGCGGAGCATAAGCCCCTCACGCGAGCCGAGCTTTCCGACCCTATCACGATGAAAGAACTCATCCGCATCGTCTCCTTGAATTTGGACGACCGCTTCTGCGTCGTCTCGGACGTGGGCGACGGGCTCTTCGGCGCCGTCGGCATCCGCACCACCAAACGCGCCGAATTCATCGCACCTGCTTATTACCTGTCCATGGGTTTTGCCATCCCCGCCTGTGTAGGCATCGCCGCGGCCAATCCTAATTTCCGGCCCCTCGCGCTGGTCGGCGACGGCGCGTTCCAAATGACCGGGCTGGAACTCTCCACCGCCCTGCGCCTCGGCCAAAAGCCGATCATTCTGGTCCTCAATAACCAAGGCTACGGCACCATGCGAAAAATCCGCGACGGCCGATTCAACACCATCAGCCAATGGGACTACGGGCAAATCTGCGCCCTCATCCAAGGCGGCTCCGCCACCACCGCCAAAACCAAAGGCGACCTGGACGGAGCGCTCCGCAGCGCCATCTCCAGCGACGAACTAAGAGTCATCGACGTCCACCTCCCCCGAGACGATATGAGCCCGCAACTAAAGACAATGACCGAAGAACTGGCCCGACTCCGCGGCCAAAAGCACTGATCTACTTCCCCGCTTGCTTTAGTTCCTGCATGATTGAGGGCCAGAATGAGGGGTCACGTCGGCCCCTTAATCTCCACCACCGCCAAGCCCGGCCAAAGCGCCGGCTCATTCGGATGGAAATTCCGAAACTGCCCATAATTCTCCAGCGTCACCGATTCCCAAAGCCGATAAAACCCTTCCAAATCAAAATCCCAGGAATGACTCCAATTCTGCAGCTTCTGCCGCAACTCCTCCCCGGATCGGCCCCACGAAAAATGTAACATTTGCAACGGCGAGCCCGCGCCCGGCTGATTCGTCCGCCGCGCGGCCGTGTAAGCCCCGCGCAATTTCGTTGCCACGGGCGTCGACTCATTGGCCGGATGAATTACCAGTGCCAGATCCCCAAAGGTCTTAAAAACCGAAATCCATTTCGCCCAGACGCAAGCATCGGCATCCGCCGATATCAGCCAATTGCGAAACTCCCGCGCATTGAGCAACATCTCGTCCGAATCGATCTGCACGATCCAGTTCCCCTCCGCGCAGAGCATCGACAATTCGGATCGTTCGCGAGTCTCATTGTCCAGCGGATGCTTTTCGCGATGAAAATTCCCCTCCACGACGCGTACGATCCCGCGCGCATCCAGTTGCTCCAGATCCTTCTGCACCTCCCCCATATCCATTTCAAACGGCTTATGGGTATAAGAAATCCGATCCGCATCCACGCCCAAAATAATCTCATCGGCGATCTCGTAATAAGACCGAACCGCTTTCAACGCATACGCGTAGTCATAGGCCATCAACGTAACAAAGCTAAGCCCCGCCTTTTCGCCCGAATGATTCGGCATCCCCCAGTTCTACCCCGAACCTAAACGATTGGCGACCGCCCGCGCGCCAGAGTATCCTATCGAAAGGATGACGAAGCCCGCTCCGATTTATCACGAAAACTGGTATCGCGACGAACAGTTGACGCATTTGGCCGAACTCTACAAGCACTCCACCAGCGCCCCCGGCTGCGTCATCGAAATCGGCTGCTGGGAAGGCAAAAGCACTGTCGCGCTGGCCAACGCCTGCGCCCCCGACCTGTTGATAGCGGTCGACACTTGGGCCGGCAACATCGCCGAATCCCCAAACCACCCGTCGGTGATCAGCGCCAAGGAGCGTGACGTCTTCGCCGTCTTCTGCCACAACATTGCCACGCAAACCCCCTGTAATGTCTTGCCCCTGGTCACCACCTCCGCCGACTTTTTCAAAATGTGGCGAACTCTCATCCGTTTCATCCACATCGACGCCAGCCACGATTATCCGAGTGTAAAAACCGAAATCGAATCCGCGCTAAAACACCTCGCCCCCGGCGGCATCGTCTGCGGCGACGACATCCTCACCTCCCCGATCACCCGCAAAGACCTCCAGGGCGGCGTCGAACGCGCCGTCAAGGAGACCCTCCCAAAATTCAATGCCATCGGAAACCTCTGGTGGTGGCAGAAACCGCAAAACATATAGCCTTCGCATCTTTCCCCTCTCCCCGGTACCCCGGGGAGAGGGTCAGGGTAAGGGGCCGAACCCCAAAAGCCCCCGCACAGAAACTTCCAATTTTCCACTTGTCCAAAATCTTCCATTCGCCTAAATTGGAGGTCCCCAGGTCATGTTCTCGTCCCACAATTTGTCGCAACCGATCACAGGAGGGGCTGATGTTGAACCCAACGCGCCCAACGTGCCTTTGCGCCTTGCTCGCGACCGCCGCCCTGATCGGGCCGTTGTCGAGCACATTGGCCTCCGCCACCACCACCTACACCGCGGTCGATCTCTACACCCTCACTGCCGCAACCGGCATCAACGATCCCGGCGTCGCGAATTCCATTCACCCAACCGACTCCGCGCAGAACGTGGGATTTGGCAACACCGGCGGAGATAACACCGAACAAGGCATCCTTTGGTCCAGCACCGGAGTCGCCACGACGCTCACCCCGACCAACCTCAGCGGCTTCTCCATGTCCGTCGCCACCTCTATTAGCGGAACCCAGCAAGTGGGCTATGGCGGCGGCACCGCCACTGGACTCACTCTTGCCAATTCTTTCTATCACGCCTTGCTTTGGACGGGCTCCGCCTCTTCCGCCGTTGATCTTCAGCCCGCCAATCTCACGTCCATCACCTCGTCCGAAGCGCTCGGCACCGATGGGACCAATCAAGTCGGCCTCGGCTACACGTCGGAGGGCGGGGAACACGCGCTGCTCTGGTCTGGCTCCAACTCCGCCGTCAACCTCCAGCCGACACAGTTCAGCACCTACGGCGCGTCGGTCGCCTACGGCGTCAGCGGCAGCCAGCAAGTCGGAGTCGCCATCTCCCAATTCGATCCCAACAAACCCATCCTCTGGAGCGGAACCGCGGCCTCTCCGGTCGACCTCACCCCTCCCGCCTCCGTCGGCTCCTACGACGCAGGCTGCGTCGCCTACGGCATCGGCGGCGGCCAGGAAGTCGGTTACGGCGGCAGCTTTCTTAGCACCATCGGCAACCACGCGCTCCTGTGGACCGGCACCGCGGCCTCCGCCGTCGATCTAAATCCCGCCGGCTCCACCGACACGGTCGCGTACGCGACCAACGGAACATGGCAAGTCGGGTACATAGGCATCACGACGAATGTCAACGCCCCCGAGCCCACGCCCAACGCCATGGTCTGGTCCGGCACCGCCGCCTCAGCCGTTAACCTCGAAACCTTTCTTCCCAGCAATTTCGGCGCCTCCACCGCCTACTCCGTCGATTCTCAAGGCGACATCTTCGGCATCGCCGGCGACACCTCCGGCAATTACGACGCCGTTGAATGGATTCCCACCTCCGTTCCCGAACCAACATCTTTCGCGTTGCTATTCATCCCCGCCATCGCCGTCGTCCGCCGACCCCGCCGGTGACCGACCACTCCCCCATTTGGCGGTGCGTGCGCCCTGGACTGAGGCTGTCGAAGTCAGCAGCGCGTTTCCCCCGGAAAATCCACCCCGCCGTGCCTACGTGCCTCTTCCAAAATCTATCCCAGTTTCTTAAGCCCCGCCTGCTCGCGTTGCCGATTGACCTCTGCGAGCACCTTCTCATCGCCATTTATAAATCGAGAGATCTGCCCCGTAGTCGTCGCCAGCAACTTGGCCGCTCCCGAAACGCTCCATCCCGATTCGCACAATGCGTCCAGCACCAGTCCGATTGTCTTGGGATACTCCTCCGACCGCCGCGAGATTTTCAAACTGACTTTCTGATTGTTCCAAGCCTCGCGAATCTCCAGAGCCAATCTCACCCGCAGCCGCCGCAGCGCCGCCGTCCGATTTCGGGCTTGCGATCGCGATTCCGTGGCGATCGCCGACACCCCGCTGCCACTATGTGTGATCCTTATTCCCGAGGAAGTCTTATTCCGTTTCTGCCCACCCGGTCCCGGGCCACGAAATGTCTCAATTCGGCACTCGGCAAGGAGTTGCTCGTCTGGGAAATCCCGAACTCCCGCCATAGGCACTCATTCTACCCCGGTTAATTCAAACTTAATGCTAAACAAATATTCGACTTTTAGCATCTATGGCTGGGGGGCGGAGTTCACAATGCAAGGAGCATGAATATGGTTCGTTTGATCAAAAGCGCGGCCGCAGCCGCGCTGGCGGCTCTGGTCATCAGTTTCGGCCCTATCGCAAACGCCGACGTGCAGCTCACTGGCGCTGGCGCGACTTTCCCTCAGCCGCTCTACGAACGCTGGGTCAAGGAATATCAGAACCTCCACCCCGATGTAAAAATCGACTACGGCGGCGGCGGTTCCGGTAAAGGCATCAAAGACATCACCGACAAAGTCGTTGATTTCGCCGGGTCCGATGCTCCTATGAGCGCGGGCGATATTGAAAAGGCCGGGGGAGCCGACAACCTGATCGAAATCCCCTCGTGCGCGGGAGCTGTGGTCCCGGCGTTCAATCTTCCCGGCATCACGGATCTCAATTTTGATGGACCCCTCCTTGCCGACATTTACCTGGGGAAAATCAGCAGCTGGAATGACCCGCGCATCGCCTCGCTCAATCCGGGCGTGAATCTTCCCAGCACGCCCATCACCTGCGCCTGGCGAACCGACGGCAGCGGCACTACCTTCGTCTGGACCAATTACCTGGCCACGCAAAGCTCTGATTTCAAAGGTTCGATCGGGACCGGCAAGCAAGTGCAGTGGCCCGTCGGACAAGGCGGGAAAGGCAACCCCGGCGTGGCCGCCGTCGTGCAACAGACCGTCGGCGCCATCGGCTACATTGAGGAAAACTACGCGGACCAGAACAGCATCGCCTATGGCTCGGTCAAGAACAGCGCCGGGAAATTCATCAAGGCGAGCCCCGACGCGGTCTCCGCCGCATCGGACAACGCCGCCGATTCAATGAGCGGGCAAATGCTCAAAGCCACCATCTGGAACCAGGACGGGGACTCGGTTTACCCTATTTCCTCCCTCACTTATCTGATCGTTTATAAGGACTTGAACAACATCAAGAGCAAGGATCAGGCTCAGGCGCTGGTTGATTTCCTTTATTGGGCCGAGCATGATGGGCAGAAATTCAACTCGCAGTTGGGTTACGCCCCGCTGGGCGCCAAGGTGACGGCGAAGATTGAAGACGCGATGAGCGGCATCACCTACAACGGTGATCCGATCAAGCCCGCGGGAGCAAAATAGGATTCGCCGAAGCGGCAGGGATTTAAAGCCCACGGCCCGCCGTGGGCTTTTTTTTGAGCCAGAGGTGTTGTCTTGACCACGCCAAGCCTAGGTGCAGGCGAACTCCCCCCGCTTCCCGGCGGGGGCTCTCCATTCATCGCCACTTCACGACCCGGCATCCTCAGCGGTGACGTCATCCTCGGCCTGCTGGCGCGCGCCAGCGGTTTGTTTATTCTGCTGATGCTTGCCGCCCTGCTGATCGTCCTGTTTTACGCCGCCCGGCAAAGTATGTCGCAATTCGGGTGGCGATTCCTGACTACCAGCGAATGGCGGCCTAACGAACTCGTAGTCCCGCGGCACGATGCCAACGGCAACGTCGTTTACGATTCCGATGGCGATGTCGTCGAGGATACGATTCCGCCGACGTTTGGGGCGCTGCCGGTGATCTGGGGGACGGCCGTGAGTTCATTCCTCGCCCTGCTTTTTGCCATCCCCCTTAGTCTTGGCTCGGCGATTTTCCTGGTGCGCATCGCGCCGACGCGAATCGTGCCGGTCGTTTCGTTCCTCATTGAGTTTCTGGCGGCTATTCCCAGCATTGCCTACGGGCTTTGGGGTCTGTTCGTGCTGGCCCCGTTTATGCAGAACCATTTTGATCCGTTGGTCCATCGCGCGCTCTCCCGGCTTCCAGGGACGGGCTGGCTCTTTACCGAACAACTCAAAATCGGAAACCATGTGATCACCCGCCCGATCGCCCTCACGGGGCGCGATATGCTCGACGGCAGTCTGGTTCTGGCGATTATGATTCTGCCCATCATTACCGCCATCAGTCGTGATGTGTTGCGCCAGGTTCCGGGGGCTCAGGTTGAAGGAACCGTGGCACTGGGGGCGACCTGGTGGGAAAGCTGCAAAGAGATGCTCAAGTTCAGCCGCAGCGGGCTGTTTGGGGCGGTCATGCTTGGGCTGGCGCGGGCGGCGGGGGAAACCATGGCGATCACCATGGTCATCGGGAACAACTCTCAAATCCGCGCCAGCCTCTTCGCACCGGCACAGACCATGTCCAGCCTCCTGGCTAACGAATTTTCCGAGGCCAGCTCCGACCTCCATCGCTCGGCCCTTTGCGAAGTGGCCCTGATCCTGCTGCTGATGTCCCTCGTGTTCAATATCGTCGCCCGCCAGTTGGTGGTCGGAGGCAAAGACTCCAGAGGCGCCAGAGCGGCCTGATATGAGCGAATCCCTTCACAACCGCTTCTCGCATATCCGCAGCGAAATCATGCTGCTGGTCTGCATTCTCTTCGCCACCCTCATCATCGCCCTGCTGGTGCTGATTACCGGATATCTCCTCTCTCTGGGCTTCGGCTCTCTGAGCCTCGATTTTTTTACCAAGGAACCTATCCCCATCGGCATGGTTGGCGCCCCCGGTGGGATGAAAAATGGGATCTTCGGCACCGCCATTCTCATTATGATGGCCAGCCTCGTTGGGATTCCAATTGGCATGCTGGCAGGCATCTATCTTTCGGAATATGACGACAATTCCTGGCTAAACGGCCCGGTACGCTTCATCAGCGACGTGCTGGCGGGGGTGCCCAGCATTGTCGTGGGAATTCTGGGCTATGAATTGCTGGTGGTGCCGATGGGGAGCTACAACGGGTACGCCGGGGCGGCGGCGCTGGCTTTTATTATGATCCCTATCGTTTGCAGGACGACCGAAGAAATGCTGCGGCTGGTCCCCAGCAGCTATCGAGAGGCGTCGATCGGTTTGGGAGCGACCAAAGCGGCCACGATCCTCGAAGTCGTGATTCCCTCGGCTACGGGGAGTATTGTCACCGGCGTCATGCTCGCGGTCGCCCGCGTCGCGGGCGAGACCGCACCGCTGCTGTTTACCGCCCTCTCGAGCCGATTTGTTGAATACAATCCCAGCCGTCCGTTTCCGTCCCTGACGGTGCAGGTTTTTACCTACGCCACCGGGCCCTATCCGCAGCAAAAGAAATTAGCCTGGGCGGGAATTCTTGTGCTCATCGGCATTATCTTCGTGCTGAATCTCTCGGTGCGCTATTTCAGCCGCCAGCGCCGACCGGCCCGGTAAGAAGATTATTGGCACTTCTCTGGATACGTGCGGGCCATAGATTCCGCGCCCGCGCCGCGTATACTTGCGGGCAGCACGTATGGCCTCGATTTGCTTTTATTTTCAAATCCATCAGCCGTTCCGCCTGCGGCGATACAGCGTGTTCGATACGGACCGGCATTATTTCGACGAACACAAGAACGCGGAGATTTGCCGCAAGGTCGCGCACAAATGTTATCTGCCGGCCAACAATACGCTGCTGGAAACCATCCGCGTGCATGAGGGGCGGTTCCGCATTGCTTATTCGATCACCGGGGCGGCGCTGGAGCAGTTTTCCCTTTATTGCCCGGAGGTCATGGATTCGTTCCATCAGCTCAACGCGACCGGGTGCGTTGAGTTCCTCGACGAGACGTATTACCACTCGCTCTCGTTCCTCTATTCGCGCGAGGAATTCCGGGCGCAGGTTGAGCTTCATCGCAAATACATCAAGCATCTTTTCGGGCAGGAGCCGCGGGTTTTCCGGAATACCGAGCTGATTTACAATAACGATCTGGCCCACTTCGTCAGCCACATGGGTTACGAAGCGATTTTGACCGAGGGGGCGGATTTTATCCTGGGGTATCGGTCGCCGAATTTCGTCTACCGGCCGCCGCACGCGCCTAAGACCAAGCTGCTGCTGAAGAACTATCGCCTGAGCGACGATATCGCGTTTCGATTCTCCAATCGGGCGTGGGAGCAGTGGCCGCTGACGGCGGAGAAATTCGCCGGGTGGGTCAACCAGATCAACGGCAACGGATTCCTGTGCAATCTCTTCATGGATTATGAAACGTTCGGCGAGCACCAATGGTCCGACACGGGGATTTTCGATTTTCTGCGGCATCTGCCGGGCAAAGTCATGGAACATCCGGACAACAACTTTCTGACTCCCAGCCAGGTGATCGACAAATACGATTCGGTCGGGGACATCGATGTGCCGCACATGATTTCCTGGGCGGATACGGAACGTGATTTATCGGCCTGGCTGGGCAACGCGATGCAATCCAACGCGCTTCATGAGTTGTACAAGCTGGAAGGTCCGCTGAAGGAAAAGGGGGACGAGCAATTGCTCGCCGACTGGCGGCGGCTGACGACCAGCGATCACTTCTATTACATGTGCACCAAATATTGGGCCGACGGGGACGTTCACAAATATTTCAGTCCGTACGAAAGCCCATACGACAGTTACATCAACTTCATGAATGTGCTCGATAACGTGCAGAGCCGGCTGCGGGCATAGATCGAGACGAAAAACGTGGAGCAGGCAAGCCGAAGGAGCGGCCATGTCCGGGCGCGCGATTCTGACGATTCTCAACGGTGGGCGAATGAGCCGCTTCTGGCTGATTGGCCTGGGGAATGCCGCCGTCGGACTGGGATTGAATCATTCCTTCATCGAAGCCGACGAAATTCTGCGCGGAATCCAAGCGGACCCCAATGCCGTGGCGGGCGAGATTAACAAAATCCTGGTCCGGAGGAGGATCGGGATGGTCATCAGTTACGCGATGAACGGGGTTACACTGTTGCCTGTCGATCCGGACTGGCCGGGGGGTCACCGCAGTTTTTTTGAGGTGCGGGGGATTACGCAGTGCAATTTCTGGGCGGATCATCCGCAATGGGTCGCGGACAAACATGCGCTGAGGCCCGAGTACCAGGCGCCCTTCCGTTCGGGCAATCAACATCATTTTCTCAAGAGCCAGGCGCACGCCCAAGAGATTGGCCGGGTGCTGGGCTGGCCCAATTGCCACGCCGTGGGGTGCGGGGCCGATACCAAGCTTCTGGGGCCGCGGCCGGAGGTGACGCAGGATTACGATCTGATCGCCATTTACGGCAACGATCAGCGGCTGGCCGATTGGCTGCTCCCATTTTTGGAGCAGGATGATCCCGACCCGATGGCGATCAACAATCTGGTCGCTCAGCAGGTTCGGCAAAAACTGACCGCGCTGTGGGAAAAGGATGCGGCGCCGGAACTGCGTCCGATTCTTCAAGCCTGGTCGGAGCGGGCGATCGAATTGAAGCTGGCCAATCCGCATATCGCCCTGGCCCGGCATTTTGGGCGGCTGACTGATGAATTTCCGATGGCGTGCTGGTGGCTGGCGGCCATGTACCCGACGTATTTCAGAGCCGCGGAGATTTTGTACGCCTTCCGCAGTTGGCAGCGCCACTTTTATCTGGCGTATCTGAGCAAATATTTCCGGGTCGGCCTTTTCGGCGGGAAGTGGTCGCACGTCGGGCCGCCCGAAGATTCGGCCGCCAACGGTCGATGGGTCGAGTTCGCGCAAATTCCGCAATTTGTCGCGCGGGGAAAAGTCTCGCTGGACATCGTTGCCGGGTGGGACGAGGAGGGGCTTACGGCCAAGACATTCGAGATCGGCGCCTGCGGCACGGCGATGATTCACAACGAATGCGTCGGCCTGGAAGAGGCATTTGAGCCGGGGAAGGAGGTCGAAAGCTTCCGCACGCCCCGGCAGGCCCGCGACACGGTTCAGCGATTACTCGATGAGCCCGATCGTCGCGCGCAAATGGCGCAGGCATGCCGGGCGAGGATACTTCAAGAACATACGTGGGGAAATCGCCTGCAGCAGATCATCCAGAAAACCGGGCAGGAATTGGATGCGTTCCGGTGATGGGGAGCGTGGAAGACGGACCTCAAATCGACGGCGAGTCCAATTGCACAACGACCGGATCAGGCGCCTCGGCGGCAACGACGCGGTCGCGGCCTCCGTGCTTGGCCTGGTACAACGCCTTGTCGGCGGCCTCGATTATCGACGGACGGCAGCCTTCCTCGGCGACGCCGAAGCTGCACGTCACGCGCACCGGCTTGCCCTGGTGCATCAGCTTCATCGCTAAAACCGCCTCACGGCATCGCTCGGCCAATCGAACGGCGCCGGCCAGCGCCGTGTTGGGGCAGAGCACCACGAATTCCTCGCCGCCGAGCCGGCAGATGATATCTTCGGCGCGACCGACGTCGCTCAAGACCCCGGCGATGCCGCGCAGCGCTTCGTCGCCGAACGGATGGCCATACGTATCGTTGACCGACTTGAAATGATCCACGTCCGCCATCACGCAGCTTAGCGGCCGGCCGATCCGTGTGGCGAGCGAATGCTCCTGTTTGAGCCGTTCCTCGAAGTGCGCCCGGTTCCAAAGCCCGGTCAATCCGTCGATCTGGGCTCGCTTGGCCAGCAGGTCCATCAGATATTTGGTTCGCAGCGACGCCCGGACGCGGGCACGCAATTCGGCTGGATTAAACGGCTTGGTGACATAATCCACGGCGCCCAGTTCCAGACCGAAGATTCGCTCGTCGGGCGAGCTGGCGCCGGTTAGAAAGACGATGGGGATTTGCACCGTCGCGGTATCGGCTTTGAGGCGGCGGCAGACTTCGAAGCCGTCGGGATCGGGCATGTCCACGTCGAGGAGCACCAGATCGGGGAGCAATTCCTTGGCCATGGTGAGGCCTTCAGCGCTGCTGTAGGCGGAATGCACGGTGATCGGTTCCCCCGCCAGGCGCGCGCGGACCAGCGTGTGAATGCTGGGTGAGTCGTCGACTAAAAGCACCTTTTGAGCCATGAGTTGCTCCAATGCCCTTTAGCTTCTTGCCCGGGCCTCCGTATATCCATCGATCCGCCGGACCGTCGACAGCAGGGCGTCCACTTTCGCGCCGACCTGTGTCGCGTCCTGGCATTCCTTGATCGCGGCCTCAACCGCCGCCGCCAGACGAGTAATTTCGTCAAATCCGTAACCGCCCCCCGCGCCTTTGAGCTGGTGCGCGGACGTTTGTAATTGAGGTAGATTGGCCTCTTCCACGCATTTTTGGATGGTCGCGACGTGCGCGGGCAATCCCTGGATGAATTCGGCGATGGCGCCAACCATGTCGGGATCGTCGGCGTAGGTGCTGACGATGCGCTGTTCGGCGGCGCGGCCTTCCGAAGCGCTCTTGGCGGCCGCTTCCCGCGCGACCCGGCGCTGCGGCTTTTCGCCGGCGATGTGGGCTGCGAGGGTCAGCAGCAGATCGTCCTTGTCCACGGGCTTGGTGAGATAGTCGTCGCAGCCGGCGCGGAGACATTTGCCGCGATCGTCGCTCATGGCGTGGGCAGTCAGGGCGATGATCGGCCGGGCGAAGCCGTGCAGGCGCAATTCGCTGGCGGCTCCATAGCCATCCAGTTGGGGCATCTGCATGTCCATCAAGATCAGATCGAAATCGCCATGCAGCGCCAGTTCGACGGCGTCGCGGCCGTTGTCGGTGATCGTCACGTCGGCGCCGGCGCGGGTGAGGATAGTGCGGATCAGCCGCTGATTGTCCCGACCGTCCTCGGCCAATAGGACTCGCGCGGCCAGGCGCGGGAGTGTCTCGGATTCCGGCTCCGAAGCGCGGCATTTTTCCACCGACGCCAGGTCGAAGTTGCCTTTATGTTCGTCGCGGCTGCCGCTGTCAATCAGCAATGTGAATGTGCTGCCGACCCCCTCCTTGGAGCGGACGACGATGTCGCCGTTGAGGATTCGCGCGAGCCTGCGGCTGATGGTCAGCCCCAGGCCGCTGCCGGTGTGGCGGCGGGTCATGGAGGTGTCCACCTGCATGAACGGCTGGAAAAGTTGCGAAATCTGCTCTTGTGACATACCGATTCCCGTATCACTGACTTCGATGCGAAGCGTTCCGCGGCCGTGCTCGGTCAATTCATGGCTTACGCGAATTCGCACTTCGCCTTTTTCCGTGAACTTGATCGCGTTGCCGACCAGATTCAAAAGCGCCTGCTTCAAACGCACTATGTCGGTGCGGATGATTCGCGGCGTCGGATCGACAACTTCCAGATTCAGCGCCAATTCCTTGGTTCGCGCCCGCGCGGTCATGAGCGAAGCGATGTCCGCCATCAAGGCCGCCAGATCGCATTCGGTTTTTCGCGCGGCGATACGGCCGGCTTCCAGCTTCGCCAGGTCCAAAATGTCGCCAATCAATTCCAATAGATGCTGTCCGTTGCGGCGGATGACCTGCAGGCATTGCGCGCGGTCGGCGGCGTTCTGATTCGGATCGAGCATCAGATCGGCGTATCCGACGATGGCGGTCATGGGAGTGCGAATCTCGTGGCTCATGTTTGCCAAAAATGAACTTTTCGCCTGATTGGCGGATTCCGCGGCCTCCCGCGCCGCTTCCAAAGCGACCGTGGCGCGGCGAAATTCGATCAGTCCCACCACCTGCCGGCTGAGCATGTACAACCATTCGGTTTGCTGCGGCGAAATCGTTCGAGGCTGAAAATCGAAGACGCATAAGGCGCCAAGATTTGCCCCGTCGGCGTCGATCAGGGGCGCTCCGGCGCAAAAACGGAAGCGGCCGGGTTTTCCCGAAAATCGGGGATCGGCGTGCGAATCGGGAACGACCAGCGGGGCCTTCGCCGCGGCGGCCGCTTCGATGAATGCCGCGCAATCGTTGGTGGTGGAGATTTCCAAACCGTGTACCGCCTCGACGCATTGGCAATCGCCGTCGACCAGGCAAATCAGCCCCGCCGGCACTCCACAAATTCCCGCGGCCAAGCGCGCCAGGTCTGAATACGCCAGGCTCGAGCCGGCGTCCAGGCTATCCCACTCACGAAGCGCAGCGGGACCGCTTGATCGATCGGGAATCGGTGTTGGCACGGACTTCCTGCCCAAAAGTAATGCGACACACAGCGGAAAACGCTATCCGCTGCAATTGGATATCGGGAAGGAGAAGGGAGCGATTAAGGAGGGCAATGTAATTCTGGCGCACTGGCGGACTTAGCCCGATAATGCGGTTTCTAAAACATCTTGAGCTGATCGCGTTCGAAACTGAACTTACTATGGGGCTGATCGATGGGAATTTTGTATTCGCCGCTCCAGCAAGCCGTGCAGTAGTTGTCGCGCGGCCGCTTCATGCAGGAAAGCATCCCGTCCAGCGACAGATACGCGACACTGTCCACTTCCAGAAATTTGCCGATCGCATCGATGGTCCGGTTATGGGCGATCAATTCTTCCTTGGTCGGAAAATCGATCCCATAAAAACAAGGGTGGCGGATCGGCGGGCAGGAGACGCGCAAATGAATCTCCTTGGCGCCGGCGGAACGAAGGGCGCGCATCTTCGACCGGGTGGTGGTCCCGCGGACGACGGAATCTTCCACGATGATCACGCGCTTGCCTTCGACGACGTCGGGAATGATGTTCAGCTTCAGAGCCACGGCGCGGTCGCGGGCCAGTTGGTTGGGCAAAATGAAGGTGCGGCCGACGAAACGGTTGGGGACGATCCCCTCTTCAAAAGGGATTCCGGATTGCTGGGCATATCCCATGGCGGCGGAACGGCCGCTGTCGGGCATGGGCATCACGTAATCCGCGGGGACCGGGGCTTCGATCGCCAGTTGCCGGCCCAGGGCTTGCCGCACGGTGTGGACGGTTTGGCCGAAAATTTTACTCGCCGGGTTGGCGAAATAGACGTGCTCGAAGACGCACATCGCCATTTGCGGGGCCGGCGCTTCAAAGATGCGGCTGTGAACGCCGTGCTGGTCGATGCGGACGATTTCTCCGGGCTCGATCTCGCGCTGGAATATCGCACCGACGGCGTCGAAGGCGCAGGTCTCGCTGGAGATGCAATATTCTCCGCCGGGCATGCGCCCGAGGACCAGCGGCCGCACGCCCCAGGGATCGCGGCAGGCCTCCATGCGATCGGGGAATAGAAAAAGCAGGCTGTACGCGCCTTGCAGGTGTTTCAGTACGTGCGGCAAAGGGTCGTGCTTTTGCGCGTGAGTCGGTTTGGCCAGCAGATGGACGATGATTTCCGTGTCGGTGGTGCTTTGGAAAATATGGCCGTGTTCTTCGTATTGCTGGCGAAGCAGGGAGGCGTTGATCAGATTTCCGTTATGCGCCACGGCGACCGGGCCCATGAGATATTGCCTGAGCAGGGGCTGGGCGTTGCAGAGTTTGCTGGAGCCGGTGGTGGAATAGCGCACATGGCCGATGGCGGCGTGGCCGACGAGTTCTTCGCGGAGCATTCGCGGGGTAAAGACCTGGCTCACCAGGCCCATGCCGGTGTGGCCGTTTAGGCCGACGCCGTCGCTGACGACGATGCCGGCGGATTCCTGGCCTCGGTGTTGTTGGGCAAAGAGGCCCTGATAAACGATTTGCGAGGCATCCTTGGTCCCCCAGATGCCGAAGAGCCCGCACTTCTCTTTCTTCTCGTATTCGTCCAGAAGTGGCAATGAAACGGACAAGGAAACGTCTCCCATCTGATGCCTTAGCCTTGGACTGGTGTTACCGGCTAACTGTAATTCACTAAACCTCAACAATCAAATTTTGCTCGCGGCTTGTGTTTTTTAGTGCGGCAGGCCACCATTTTTGTGCCGCGGCGCGGCATATGATGAGCCGGGAACGTCGAAAAAATGTTGGTGAGAAGGACCCGACCGCGCGGTTTTTGGCCGGGGATTTCGACCCGGAGAGTCAGGAAATCCGGCAGCGCTCCGGACACAAATCCAAACGCGCCCAGCAGGACAAAATTCAGAAAACCGCCGATCTGCGCGCTATCGAGGAACTGGCGTCGGGAGATATCGAAAGCCTCCCCATTGGGCAGGTGGTGCAGGTGTTTTCCCTGTTTTATCAAGTCGCCCACCCGACGGGCGTTAGGTTATGCGTGGTGCGCAAAACGCTAGCGAAGCTGGCGGAATCGGCGATCGTTGTGGGGGATTACGTGCGATTTCGCGACGGCGGCGTGGCTGACGCTGCTGGGAAAATCGACGCGGTGATCGAGCAGGTTCTGCCGCGTAAAACATTGCTGGTCCGCGCGGGGAGCTTTGACGGGCAGCACGCGCAGCCGATTGTCGCCAATGCCGAGCAGATGTTGATCGTCTCCAGCTTGCTTCAGCCGAGGGTCAAATGGGGGCTGGTGGATCGGGTGCTGGTGGCGGCTCAGAGCGGCGGGCTCGTGCCGATTATTTGTCTTAATAAAACCGACCTCGCCGAGGCGAACGATTCCGCCCGCCAGGCTTTCGCCGAAGCCAACGAGGCCCTGGGGCATTATCGGACCCTGGGAATCGCCACGCTTGAGATGAGCGCGGCGACCGGGGACGGCATCAGCGACCTGAAAGACATTTTGAAGGGAAAGACCACGGTTTTGGGCGGTCATAGTGGCGTGGGAAAGAGCACGGTGATCAATGCCATCCAGCCGGGGCTGGGTCTTCGGATTGGAAAAGTGAGCGAATCGACGCAGAAAGGCCGTCACACCACCACCAGCGCCCGTCGATATGATCTGGAGATCGGGGGCGCTGTGATCGACACGCCGGGCGTGAAGCAATTTGGGCTGTGGAAGATCACGCCGGAGACTTTGTCAGAATATTACTCCGACGTTCTGGCCGGGACTGCCCCGCCCTGGCGTACGCTGAATTACCAAAGCCTGCAAAACGGCCGGGAGTGAGGCTCTGCAAAATCTTGCCGGGCGGGAGTTTGTCTTGAAAAGGCCTGCCGAAATTACGATAATTCATTCATGCGGATTGGGTTGGGACGAGGGTTTATAGTCCTGGCGTTGGGTTTGATCGTGGGAGCGGGTTGCAGCAAGGAGCCGGACACGCCGATGGCGGATTCGGTTCCCCCGCCGCCGGCTCGGCCGACCACTCGCGATCTCATCGAAGGCGCGCGGGCTGACATGCCGATTAATTCGGCGCCGCTGACGGTCAAGGTCCCCCCCAGTTGGAAAATCGAACTCGTTGACGGCGTCTCGATTCTCGAAGGCCCCACCCCCAGCGGGGACACGACCATCACCGTCTCCACCCTCCCCGGCATGACGCCCAAGCACATCGACCTGATGGCGGACGGCGCCAAGGCCGACGCGCAGCAGCATCCCAATCTGGTTCAGTTCCGCGATCTGCACCAGATCAACGGCTTGCGCGTGTTCGAGAAGATCGAATATTCGCAGGCCGCTACCCAACCGGCGACGCAGCCCGACCAGGCAGCCGGCCCACCGCCCGACGCCACTTCCGACCTGACCGCCTCCGCGGCCGCCGACGGGCCGACCATCACCTGGAGCCGTTTGGTTTTCGTGCCGTTTCAGGATTCCTTCCTGCCGTGCAGTTTTTCCATCTCGGCGATGACCCCGGACGAATACAACCAGGACCAGGCTTTTTTGCAATCGGTTCTGGATAGCGCCCAGGCGCGCGTTGTGTCGGATTTGCAGTAGAATCGGCCGCATGTCCACGACGCGTTTGGCGCCGTCTCCCACGGGGGCTTTGCATCTGGGAAACGCCCGAACCTTCCTGATCAATTGGCTGCTGGCGCGACAGAATGGCTGGCACATCCTGCTCCGCATCGAAGACCTTGATTCGCCGCGCGTCAAATTAAATGCGGATCGAATGTTGATGGACGATCTGGCGTTTTTGCGACTCGATTGGGATGAGGGGCCGGTTTACCAATCCAGGCGCGCGGAAAATTACGCGGCCGCCGTGAAAAAGCTTTTAGAAATGAAATTGGCTTATCCGTGTGTTTGCACGCGGCGGGAGGTCGATTTGGCCGCCAGCGCGCCGCACGCGGAGGACGGCTCAAGCATTTATCCCGGCACCTGCCGGGGGAAATTCGATTCGGTCGCGGAGGCCGCCGCTTACGCCGGGAGAGCGCCGGCGATTCGCTTCGCGGCGCCGGATAAAACCGTCGAATTCGACGATGCGTTTCTGGGCCGGCGGAGTTTCAATGTTGCCCGCGACCTTGGCGATTTTGTCATCGCTAAATCGGACGGCACGGCGGCGTATCAGTTGGCGGTGGTCGTGGACGATTTGGCCGCCGGAATCGATCAGATCGTCCGCGGCGACGATCTTCTGGAATCCACGCCCCGGCAGATTCTGTTGTACGAAGCGCTCGATCCCGCAGCCGCGATGCCGCGTTATGCGCACCTGCCGCTGGTAATCGGTCCCGACGGGCGCCGGCTGGCCAAACGCCATGGCGACACGCGATTGCAAACCTATCGGCGATTGGGCGTGCCGCCATCCCGGCTTCTCGCGTTGCTGGCCAAATGGTGCGGAATCGCCGATTGCGCCGATAGCGTTCAGAGGCCGGCCGATCTTCTGGGGCGATTTCGACTCGAGCGGTTGCCGCGTCAGCCGATCGTTTTTGGCGCCGAGGGCGACGCCTTTTTGCGGGCTGGAATTTGATGGCAAATTTGCCCGACCAACCTCTATCGCCATTGGCCTCGGCTGTGGCCTCGCTGGTCGAGCCGTTTTATGCTGCCGCGATGCGCATCCGCAACGGGATGTACGACCAGGGATTTCTGGCTGTCCGCACACTAGGCCGCCCGGCCGTGAGCGTCGGCAACATCACTACCGGCGGCACCGGAAAAACCCCCGTCTCCATCTGGCTGGCCGACCGGCTGTCCCGCGCCAATCATCACCCGGCCATTCTCTTGCGCGGATACAAGCGAACGCCCGAGGGCGTCAGCGATGAGGAGGAGGTTTTGCGGAATGCTCTTGCGGGCCGCGCGGCGGTGATTGCTGATCCGGATCGGATTCGCGGGGCGGCCGTGGCTTTGCGTGAGCATCCGGAAACGACGGTTTTCGTACTGGACGATGCGATGCAGCATCGCCGGGCGGCGCGGAATTTCGATCTCGTACTGATTCACGCCGGCAATTTCGGGCCGCCGCGCTACGACCGGATTCTCCCAAGAGGATTGCTTCGCGAGCCGCTGGAGGGATTGAAACGCGCCAGCGCGTTTTTGATCACGCACGTTGGAGAAGTCGGCGCCGCGGATTTGTCCGGCGTCGAATCGGCGATCCGCCGACACAATCCCCAAGCCGCGATTTATCACGCCGATCATATCGTTAGTGGATTTCTGGGTCCCGACGGCCATCCGCGCGATCCGGCGGGCACAAAATATTTCGCATTCTGCGGCCTGGCCAATCCCGGCAGTTTCACCGCGGGACTAGTCGAACGCCTCGGCCAGCCCGCGGGCAGGCGGATCTATCCCGATCATCACGCTTACGACCCATCCGATTTAAACGAATTGCGCCTCGCCGCCGAAAGCGCCGGCGCGGAATTTCTCATCACGACTGAGAAGGATTGGGCGAAACTCTGTCGCCTGCCGATCTCCTTGCCGATTTTGCGAGCGCAACTGACTTTGAAATTTCAAGATGATCACGAAGAACGCCTTTTCGCCGCGATTTGCAACGCCATCGGCAAACCCGACTAGCGGCTCATTACCGAAGCGCATTCATCGAACGCCGCGCGAATTTTGCCCAGTTCATCCGCGCTCAAAGAGACATTCAGGGCTTGCGCGTTGTCCACCGCTTGCTGGACGTTCCGCGCACCCACCAAAGCCGCGGTAATCCCCGGCTGACGGATGGTCCAGGCGATTATCGTCTGGCCAAAAGTCGCTCCATGCGCATCGGCGATCGGCTTAATCGCCGCCAGGGCGTCGGCCACGCGTTTGCGATTTTCCGGCGTGAAGAATTTATGCTGGTTCCGATGATCCGTTGGATTGAGTTTCCGCTCCGGCCCCACCGCGCCAGTCAGCAATCCCCGCTCGAGCGGCGAATAACAAATGATCGATATCTTCTTTTGCCGGCAAAAGGGAATGATTTCCTTTTCGATCCCGCGCTGGATCACGCTATAAGCCGGCTGATTCGTGGCCAGCGGCGCCGTCGCCGCGGCACGCGTCAGGATCGGTAGCGCGTAATTGCTCACGCCAATGGCCCGCACTTTTCCCTCGCGGCGGAGTTTCTCCAGCGCCGCCGTCGATTCCTCGATCGGGGTGCTCATGTCCGGCCGGTGAATTTGATAGAGGTCGATCACGTCGACGCCGAGCCTTTTCAAGCTCTGCTCGCATTCCCAGGCGATGCTCGCGGGCCGAGAATTTTTACGAATGATCAGCGGTTTCCCATCGTTCCCCGGCTGCGGCCACGGCTCACTACCCTCCTCGGTGTCCCAGCGCAAGCCGCATTTGGTCGCGAGGATCACTTTCTCACGTCGCCCTTTAATGGCCTGGCGAACCAGATCTTCGCTGTGCCCAAAGCCATAGACGGCCGCGGTGTCGATGGTGTTGATCCCATGGTCGATCGACGCGCGGATGGCGTCGATCGCGGCCGCGTCGTCGGTGCCCCCCCACATCCATCCGCCGATCGCCCAGGCGCCGAAAATCATGGGCGAAACATACAAATCGGAATTGCCAAGTTGCCGTTTTTCCATGCGGTGAACTTTATGTAACCCGCTGGCGGATTTCCATTGCCGGCCGTTTGCGGATTCAATATTCATCGCATGCAAACGTTCGTCTCACGTGCCGGCCGGAAACTCGACCACGCGATCGCCGCCTTTGCGGTCGACGTTACCGGGAAAACCTGCGCCGATCTCGGCTGTAACGCCGGCGGATTCACCCATTGCCTTCTGCAACGCGGGGCGGCCAAAGTGTTCGCAATCGACACCGGGTACGGCGCACTAGACTGGAAATTGCGCAACGACCCGCGCGTTGTCGTCATGGAACGAACCAACGCCATGCACGTCGAGCTTCCCCAGCCCGTGCAAATTGTCGCGATCGACGTCGGCTGGACGCGGCAGAGGCACATTCTCCCACCGGCGCGGCGGATGCTAGCCGCCGGGGGAATCGTGCTGACGCTGATCAAACCGCACTACGAAGCCGCGGAAAATGTTTTGCGCCGGGGGGTTCTGCCGGAGGCGGAATTGGAGGGGACTTTGGCTGCCGTTCGCCGCGACGCGGAGGAAGCGGGATTTGTATGGGTCTCGTCGGTCCCCAGCCCGATCAAAGGGCACGGAGGAAATGTTGAAGTCCTTGCCTTGCTGCGGCCTGCCGACGTATAAAATCCAAGTCCTGTCAAAGGCGGACAGACGAAAATCGGGCGAAGACTTTACTGGCCAATCGCCATCGCGATGAAATACAACCCCGACGGCGGGCACCCGCCCAACCCCAATTATTGACGCGTTGATCTCAATCCGCGGCCAGACCCAGCGCGGTGGCCATGGCGCGGCCGATATTCGCCGGGCTGTCCGCCACCGTAATTCCCGCCGCCTTCAGCGCCGCGATTTTACTCTCCGCGCCCCCCTCCCCGCCGCTGATGATCGCTCCGGCGTGTCCCATGCGCCTCCCCGGCGGGGCGGTGCGGCCCGCGATAAACGCAACCACCGGCTTTTTGATCTTCTGTTTCACGAATGCGGCCGCCGCTTCTTCGTCCGCACCGCCGATTTCGCCGATCAGAATGATGCCATCGGTCTCCGGATCGTCGGAAAACATGCTCAATAATTCGATAAAGTTCAGCCCTTTCACCGGATCACCCCCGATCCCGACGCAGGTGGTCTGGCCGATGTTCCGCGTCGTGCATTGCCAGACCGCTTCATAGGTCAGCGTGCCGCTTCGGCTGATGATCCCCACCTTCCGGTGGCTTTTGGCCTCCCAGGCAGGCGTATGGATGTAGCCCGGCATAATGCCAATCTTGCACTCCCCCGGCGTGATGATCCCCGGGCAATTGGGGCCTATCAGCACGGTCTTTAGCTTCTCGTTAAGGTAGGCCTTCACCGACACCATATCGAGGACCGGAATACCCTCCGTAATCGCCACAATCACCCCAATACCCGCGTCGGCGGCCTCAAAAATGGCGTCGGCGGCAAAGGGAGGCGGTACGAAGATCATCGTTGCCCCAGCCCCGGTGGCCTCTACCGCCTGCCGGACTGTGTCAAAGATCGGCAGTCCATTTGCATCTTTTGTGCCTCCCTTGCCTGGAGTTGTTCCTCCAACTAATTTTGTTCCATATTCAAGGCAACTTTTGGTATGAAAGGCACCTGCAGATCCGGTAATCCCTTGGCAGATGACTTTCGTGTTTTTGCCGACAAGAATGCTCATATGTCGTTTCTATGAGGGTATAGCGAAGATCAAAACAGGGCAAGGCGGTCCCTTGGGCCGAAAAATTAGGGGTGGTGCAACGCACCACATGATTAAAAGAATCCATGTTACGCACAACAGCGACCACTCTCCTGGCAATCCTGGCACTCGCCGCCGCCACCGCTGGCGCTAATCCCCCCGCGCATCTTTCCCAGCCGACCACGCGCGCCGGGGCCCCCGCCACGCGACCGGCGCCGCCGGTTCTTTACGCAACGGAAACTCGGGACAATCCCCCGCTGCGCGTGCATGTGGTGATCGCCGATCTGACGAATCCGGCCGTGCACGTCAAAGTCTCGCGCGGGGGCGCCGATCCCAACATGACCAAGCCGTGGGAAACCACTTTGCTGACGGTCACCGGGATGGTCGAGCGCGACGGAATGGCCGCCGCCGTCAACGGGTGCCCGTTCCATTCCAAGGATTTTGAAACCATCCTCGGCCGAAAATATCCCTACTACGACGGCAACTGGGCGATGACCGTCGGCTGGAACATGAGCGACGGCATCATCTTCTCCGAAAGGCCCAAATTCCCCGACTGGCCCACGCTCATCGTCACCGGGCAGAATCACGTCGCGATCGGTAAATTTAGCCAGCTCCCGCCCGACACCACGCAGGCGGTCGCGGGGAACGCGCAAATCCTCCTCCATGGACAAAACATCGCCCCCCTGGACGATCGCGGCAGCAACGACATCGGCGTCGCGCCTCGAACCGGCGCGGGCGTCAGTCCCGACGGGAAAAAATTAATTCTCGTGGTCGTCGATGGCCGGCGGCCGGGCTTTTCCGTCGGTGTCACCGAACACCAGCTGGGCGAAGAAATGCGCCGGCTCGGCGCGTGGGACGCCATCAACCTCGACGGGGGCGGCAGTTCCGCCATGGCCATCCGCGATCCCGATGGATCGGTCAACCTCGTCAACCGCCCCAGCGATGGTCACGATCTTCTATTCCCTCTCTCCGTCGAGCGCAGCGTCGCCGACGCCCTGGGTGTGATCGTCGACTACGGGGCGACCGTGGGTACCGGCACGGTTCCCGGCAACTGACTTGAT
>JBEKPV010000032.1:0-26335 GCA_049520395.1 Tepidisphaeraceae bacterium | reverse complement strand
TCCTTGTTCAGGCCGCTGTGGGCGAGGACGAAATTGGTCAGAAGCTCATTGATGGGGGTGTGCGGCTTGATGGGGACCTGCGTTTCGGCCGCGCATTGCTCGCAGAAATGCTTTTCGACTCGCTTGCCGGCGGTCACTTCGGTGAGATGAATGGTCGCCGGCTTGTTGCACTTATCACATTTCATAGTCGCAAACGTCTCCGGGTAATCCTATTGATCGGGCAAGATCGGGTCAATTTAATATCGAATGGAATGATTCCGTTGCTTGGCGGCTCAAGGCCGATAAACGGCCGAAAACTCGATAGTCTCCCAAACCTCGACGCTCAACAATTTTATGCCTTTGGGGAGTTGCAGGGCGGCGGCGATGTGGACGGCGACGTTTTCGGCGGAGGGATTGGTCGCGGAGAAGGGGGGAAGATCGTTGAGATGGCGGTGGTGCATGGGGCCTATGATATCCCTGAGTTTTCGCTCAAGCTCGTGGAAATCCATGACGACGCCGATGGGGTCGAGGTTTTCGGCGGCGACGGAGGCTTTGATCTTCCAGTTGTGGCCGTGCAGGGGTTCCAGGGAGCCGTCGTATAGACGCAGTTGGTGGCTGGCGGAAAAATGGGCGGTGGCGGTGATCTCGAATGGCATCGCGGCGGACAAGGTAAGGAAAATTACCGGTTCGGCAAACTTCCGATACCGGCGGCGGCCGGGCGCATAAAAAAGGTGGCGTGGACCTCTCGGTACTCCACGCCACCCAGGGAAGGAGGACTGATTTATTATAGGTACGACCGATGGGGTAATTCTGTTCGCGGGATCTGGAATCTTGGGGCTGATAAGTGCCGGGACGGGCGAAAATCGGCCCGATTATCGGCACTTATGGAAATCGGTATATGGCCGTGATTTGGCGCGTTGCCGGTTCGTTTCCGGGGGCATATTATTTAGCTTATGCAACTATTACCAGGTGCAATCGCGCCCGGGTTGCCGCGGCGGCGGGAGCCGGGGAACGACGAGTGCGCCCGGCTCGTGCTGACGGTGGCTCCCCGCGTGGTGCGGGCCATTCGACAGTTGCTGCGCGATCATCGCTTTTCCGACCTATCGGTTCCGCAATTACGCGCGCTTTCGATGCTCAGCTTTTCGCCGCAGGCGTCGCTGAGCACGCTGGCGGATTATGTCGGCACTTCGCTTCCGGCGGCTTCGCGCATGGTGGACGGTTTGGTCTCTCGGAAACTCGTGGTGCGGAAAACCTGTTGCGATGATCGGCGCCAGGTGGAGTTGGCGCTCACGCCGCGGGGCGCGGGGTTGTTTCGGATCTCGCGACAAGCAACCCAGCGGCAACTCGCGCGGCAACTGGCGCCGCTCTCCGAGCCGCAGCGACAGTCCGTCGTGGAGGCGATGCATATTTTATCAGAGATTTATGGCGCGGATTCCGATCCAAAGAGCAACGGACGCAAGAGATCGCACTTGTCCGGTGGCAACGGTAAATCTTCCCGGGAACCGTAAGTATGTGGATTGTTCGACTGGCGTTGCGGCGTCCATACACCTTCGTCGTGGCGGCGATGTTGGTGCTCATTCTGGGCGTGATCACGATTCTGCGCATGCCGACGGATATTTTCCCGGTGGTTGATATTCCGGTGATCGCGGTGGCGTTCAATTACACCGGGATGTCGCCGGAGGACATGAACGATCGGATCACCTCGCAGTTTGAGCGGATTCTTACCACGACCGTCAATGATGTGGAGCATACCGAGAGCCAGGCGCTTTACGGCATTGGCGTGGTGAAAGTTTATTTCCAGCCGACCGCGAATATCGAGAACGCCAACGCTCAGGTGACCGCGGTTGCTCAGACGGCGATCCGTTCGATGCCCTTGGGCACGCAGCCGCCGCTGATTACGGAATACAACGCGTCCGACGTTCCGATCCTGCAACTTTCGGTGGGAAGTGACACGATTCCCGAGCAGCTCATGTTCGACCAGGCAGTGAACGTGATGCGGCCCCGGCTGGTCACCTTACAGGGTGTGCAGATTCCATATCCCTATGGCGGCAAGCAACGGAATGTGCTGGTCGACCTCGATCCGGACCGGATGTTTGCCTACGGCATATCGCCGTCGGAAGTTTCCGATGCGATCGCCGCGCAGAATCTGATTCTCCCCGCGGGGACGGCGAAGATCGGCGCACAGGAATACCAGGTCAGGCTCAACGGCAGCCCCAGTACCATCGCGCCGATGAACGACATGCCGATTAAATCCGTCAACGGAACGCCAATTTACATTCGCGATATCGCGCACGTCCGCGATGGTTACACCGTGCAAACCAACGTGGTTCACGTCAACGGAAAGCGCGGCGTGCTGCTGTCGATCCTTAAATCCGGTGGAGCGTCGACCCTGACCGTGGTGAACAATGTTCTCAAACAGCTGCCGAGTGTTCGGGATGCGGTGTTGCCCGGGCTGAAGATTACTCCGATGTTTGATCAATCGGTCTTCGTTCGCGCCTCGGTGGAAGGCGTCGTGAAAGAGGCGGCCACGGCGGCGGGTCTGACGGCGCTAATGATCCTGCTGTTCCTGGGAAGCTGGCGCAGCACGATTATCGTGATGATTTCGATCCCGCTGTCGATCCTGGTCTCGATCATTGTGCTCAGTTTCCTGGGCGAGACGTTGAACGTCATGACGCTGGGTGGGATGGCGCTGGCCGTGGGCATTCTGGTGGACGATGCGACGGTCGAAATCGAGAATATTCACCGGAATCTGCATCAGCGCAAACGGCTCGTTAAGGCGATTTTGGACGGGGCGTCGCAAATTGCGGTGCCGGCGTTTGTTTCGACGCTATGCATCTGCATTGTGTTTGTGCCGGTGGTGTTCATTACCGGGTCGGCGAAGTTTCTATTTACGCCGCTGGCGATGGCGGTGGTGTTCGCAATGTTGACCAGCTATTTGCTGAGCCGGACGCTGGTGCCGACGATGGTGCATTATCTATTAGCCGCCGAGGTGGAGATGTACGGGGGTGTGCTGGATAAAAGTGATCCGCACGCCGTCAGGGCGGCTCAATTGCGGGAAGAGCATGAGAAAAAGGGGCCGCGATCGCGTCGATCGTTTTGGCTTCGGTCGTCGCGGCGCTGCTGGCGGTTCCACTGACGCGAGGTTGGATCGTAGATCATTGGCAATTGCTGGCCGCGGCGGGGGTTGGTGCGGTGGTGCTCGGGGTCCTGATGTGGCTCGCCGGCCGGTTCAATTTGATCTGGCGGACGCATTACGCCTTCAATCGTCAGTTCGAAAAACTGCGCCGGATGTACGGCGGATTGCTGGTCTGGGCGCTGGAGCACGGGCGATCGGTCATGATTGGCTTTTTAGTGCTGGCGGCCATTTCTTGCAGTTTGACGCCGCTGATTGGCGAGGATTTTTTCCCCAGCGTCGATGCCGGCCTGCTGCGGCTGCATGTGCGATGCCCGCCGGGGACGCGCATTGAACAGAGCGAGCGATATTTCGCGGATGTGGAGCAGGAAATTCAACGGCACATCCCGCGCAGCGAGATCACCAATATTCTGGACAACATCGGGATACCCAACAGCACGATCAACCTGTCGCTCAGCGATGGTTCGGTCATGTCTCCCGCCGACGGGGAAATCCTGATCGCGCTCAGCGAAAACCATCACCCGACCGCCCAATACCAGCAGACTTTGCGCATGGATTTGCCGAAAAAGTTTCCCTATCTGAAATTCTTTTTCGCTCCGGCGGATATCGTGACGCAAGTTTTGAATTTCGGCTTGCAGGCGCCGATCGACATTCAGGTCGTCGGACCGCAGGCAAACTCAAACAAGAACTTCAAGATCGCCGGCGACATTCTGGCGGAGGTTTCCAAGATTCCGGGAATTGTGGATGTGCGGATGCAGCAGGTGCCGATCACACCGGATTTGCGCGTCAACGTCGATCGCTCGCTGGCGTCTCTGGTGGGCGTGCAGCAAAAGGATGTGGCCAGCGATTTGCTGGTCTCGCTCAGTTCCAGCAATCAGACGGCGCCGAATTTTTGGTACGACCCGGTTCGCGGGGTGAATTATTCGATTTTTGTGCAGACGCCCCAGTACTGGATGGACACGATGAACGATCTGCAGAACACGCCGATCGTTCCTCTGACGGGCGCGACCGGTCCGCAGGATACGCAATTGCTTTCAAACCTGGCGACCGTGGACCGCGGCGTCTCGCCTACCAATATCGTGCACTACAACGTGGACAATGCCGCCGATGTACTGGTCGGCACCCAGGGGATCGATCTGGGCTCGGCCCGCGATCAAATCCAGCAAATCGTGGAAAAATATGCGCCGCAATTGCCCCGCGGCTCTCGAATCAATCTGCGCGGACAGGTGCAAAGCATGCACACGTCGTTTACCGCGCTGGGATGGGGATTGCTCTTCGCCGTCGTGCTGGTCTATTTGCTGATGGCGATCAATTTCCAAAGCTGGATCGATCCGCTGATCATTCTGATGGCGTTGCCCGGGGCGCTTTCGGGAATTTTGTGGATGCTCTTTGTAACCGGCACCACGATCAGCGTTCCGGCGCTGATGGGCGCCATCATGAGCATCGGCGTTGCGACGGCGAACAGCATTTTGATGATCACGTTTGCCAACGACCAGCGGAAACACGGGATGGATGCGCACGACGCCGCCCTGACGGCGGGTCTTACCCGTCTGCGCCCCGTGCTGATGACGGCCTTAGCGATGATCATCGGGATGCTGCCCATGTCGCTGGGGCTAGGTGAAGGCGGGGAGCAGAACGCGCCGCTGGGCCGCGCGGTTATCGGCGGTCTTCTGCTGGCGACCTTCGCCACGCTGTTTTTTGTGCCGATTGTGTATAGCAGGCTTCGGATCAAAGCTCCGGAGACGATGGTGGAAGAGGAACTGAGATAATGGAATCCAATGGTCCTACACCTTCGGTTGAAACGCGGGATCCGCACGACACGTTGGACCCGCACGATTCGCACGAGCCGCTGCCGACGGATTTGCCCAAGGTCAGCAAAACAACGCTGATTGTGGTGGGCATCGTGATCCTGGGCGTGTTTGTGACGCTATTTCTGGCCGGCTATATCCCGCATCGCAACCACATGGCGCAGCTTGTTGAGCAGGCGAACGAAGTGGCGACTCAGCCGCCGATTGTTGACGTCGCCCCGCCGACTCCGGGGGCAAGCCAGGTGAATCTACCCGTGCCCGGCGACGTTTATCCCTGGCAGGAGACGGCAATCTTTTCGCGCGTCAACGGATATTTGAAGAAGTGGTATTTCGACATCGGGGCTCATGTCGAGGCCGGGCAGGTTTTGGCTGAGATCGACGCGCCGGATACAGACGCCCAGCTCAATCAATCGCGGGCGGCGCTCGAACAGGCGAAGGCTAATGTGGTCAAAGGCGAGGCCGATCTGGAACTGGCGCAGGCCACCTACACGCGATATCACGGCCTGCTCTCCACGGGTGGAGTCACCCAGCAGGATTTGGATCAGCGGGAATCGGATTTGAACCAGGCCCGCGCCGAGAAGGCCGCGGACGACGCGGCGGTTAAATCGGCACAGGCGACCGTTGAACAATTGGAAGCGCAGCAGGGATTCGAGACCATTGTGGCGCCATTTTCAGGAACCATCACCCGTCGCACGTATGACGTCGGAGCGCTTATTTCGACAACGAAAACGGACGCAGGGCAGGAACTATTTCGCATCGCGGAAACCGACAAACTGCGTATTTTTGCCAAGGTGCCGCAGCCTTACGTAACGCTGCTGAGGCCGCACGAGGCGGTTTCGTTTGAGGTGCGCAATTATCCGGGGCGGCGATTCACCGCGTATCTGGATCGGACCGCGGGGGCTCTGGATCAAACCTCGCGGACGCTGCTGACGCAGTTGGATTACGACAATCGCGATAGCGACCTGTTCGCGGGTATGTACGGCGAGGTGGATTTTAACATTCAAAACGATAAGCCCGTACTGACGGTCCCCACCAGCGCGCTGATGTTCGAAGCGGAGGGACTTCGGCTAGCCGTGGTTGACGGCACCACGGTGCATTTCCGCAAGGTGACGGTGGGGCGGGATTTCGGGACTTCGGTTGAAGTGCTGACCGGGCTGTCCAGCGACGATCAGGTCGTGACCAATCCGGGCACGGATTTGGCGGATGGGATCACCGTGGAGGTCGTCGCACAGCAGGAAGCGCCGGCTTCGCCGGTGAGGGTGGCCAACGCGTTGCCCACCACGGCTCCGGCGGTCGCGCAGACGGATCCGCCGCCTGCGGGGAGTGCTGGCAAGTGAATCGCTTCGGATCTTTGATGGGCGCGGTGGTTTTGCTGCTGACATTGGCCGGCTGCGTCAATCAGCATGCGGAGGTGCTGACTTATCGAGGGGTGGTCGACGCGGGGCTTTCGCGCCCGCCGACATATGAAAGCGGCCAGCCGCTCTCGCTGGAGCGAGCGATTCAACTGGCTAACCAGGATAATGAGCAAATTGCTCTTAGCGGAGAGAATTATCTGCAGGCGCTCATCGATAAAAACCGCGCGGTGGCGGATTTTTTGCCGACGGTCAGTTTTCAACCCGGTTTTACAATCGAGCAGCAGCCGGCGATTGGGACCAATCCGCCCATTCCCGCCACGGCCGGGCAGATTCAATCCGCGGCCAAAAGCGGCGGGTATATTGTCTCCGGCGATACCTGGCATAGCATCGACGCGCCGGTGGTTGGCGTGATGAATCTCACGCCCTCTTCTTTTGCGAATCTGGAGACCGCCAATCAAGTCATCGAGCAAAGAAAGCAACTGATCCTCGATGCGCAGGCGACGGTGCTTCTAAATGTGGCGCAGACCTATTACCAGGTGCTCTTGTCGGAGCAGCAGGTTCGGGTTTTGCGTGAGTCCGTGGATGTGGACGAAGCACGATTGCGGGATGTGAATGGGCGTTACGCGAATCATCTGGCGCTAGCACTTGAGGTTTCGCAAACAGAAGCGCAAGCGGCGGCGACGCGCGCGGAATTGACGCAGGCGGAAAATGACGTGCGCAACGGCCGGCGGACGCTGGCGTTTTTGATCAATACGCCGGCCGTGGATGGGCCGCTGAGCGACGATTTGCGGGTCCCGGATCAACTGCCGGATGTGGATCAGTTTCGCCAGACCGCCGGTGTGACGCGGCAGGATTTGCTGGCGGCGGACGCGGCGGTACGCGCGGCCAAGAGTTCGGTCGACGCGGCGATTGCCGAATATTACCCCACCGTTTCCCTCAACGTCGCGGGATTCCTGTTCCGGCAATATTTTTCCGAAGCCAGCAAGTGGGACGCGATTTTGTCCGCGAATTTGCCCATCTTTTCCGCCGGCATCATTGAGGCCGATGTGCGCGATGCCTGGTCCCGGCTGCGGCAGGCGGCGCTGGTGCAGTCCATGCTCCGGCGGCAAATCGACGAGGATGTGCAAAGCTCGTATGACAATCTGGAATCGACCCAAAAGAAATTGACGGACTTGGCGCTGGAGGTCAAAGCGGCCGCGGACGCGCGGCAACAGTCCGAGCAGCTATTGAATAACGGCCTGGCGATTCCGCTGGATGTGCTGGTCGCCCAGGACACGCTTTTAAACGCGCAATTGGTGTATAGCAGCGCTGAATTTGATCGAGAAGTCTTTTACCTCGATTTACTGCGGGTGACAGGGCAACTGACGCCCGCCGCGGCGGATCATTGGCGGCCGGGAAACGCGGCCACGCGGCCTTATTGATGCGCCGCGATTGGATCGAGTTTTGGCACCATGAGGTGAAAGATGAGGAACGCCGCGATGTAGGCAGAGCCGCAGATCGGGAGAATCCGGGAATAGTCGCCGGTTTTCTGCAGGGTGAGGCCGACGAACCAGGCAAAGAGCATGGACGCGACCGCGGCGCACGAGCCCCCCAAGCCGACGATTGACCCGACGGCCCCAGTGGGGAACAGATCGGCGACAACCGTGTACATGGTAGCCGACCATCCCTGATGCGCTGCGGCCGCCAGGGCGAAACATGCCGTGGCGATCCATACCGAATGAAGATGAGGGACGAAAATAACCGGCACAGTGCAAAAGGCGCAGGCGAGAGCGGCGGTTTTCCGGGCGGCATTCAATGACCAGCCGCAGCGGAGGAGCCACGCGGACAGGCCGCCGCCGGCGACGCTGCCGAAACTGGTGACAGCATAGACCGCGATAAGTGGAGGGCCGAAGGTGGACAGATTTAGGCCGAATTGCTTGCTGAAGAAATCGGGGAGCCAGAAGAGATAGAACCACCACACGGGGCCGACGAGGATTCCCGTGGCGACATACGCCCAGGTTTGGCGGAATTCGAGTAATTCGATCCAGGGCATCGCCGCGGCGGTTTTCGGTTCGCCGATCTGGGCAGGCGGCGCTTCTCGATAAACGACCAGCCAAAACAAGAGCCAGACCAATCCGGCGGAGCCGAGAAGTACAAACGCGGCTCGCCAGCCGAAATCGAGCGTCAGGGCGGGGACGATCCAGGGCGTGAGGATGGCGCCGATATTCGAGCCGGAGTTGAAAATACCGGTGGCCACGGAACGCTGGCGCGGGGGGAACCATTCGGTGACGGCTTGAATCGCGATGGGATAATTGCCGCTCTCACCGAGTCCCAGCGCGAATCGCGCCAAACCGAACTGCATCGGTGAAGCGGCCAGTGCGTGAGAAGCGGCCGCGAAACTCCAGAGCAGGATCGAACCGGCGTAGGAAAGTTTCGTGCCCAGCCAGCGGACGATGGGCCCGAAGAGCACCTGCCCGATGGCGTAGGCCGCCTGAAACGCGACGACGATGTAAGCGTAATCCTTCTCGCTCCAGTGGAAGGTTTTGGACAGGTCGGGCTTCAGCAGGCCGAGGATTTGGCGGTCCATGTAATTGATCAGCGTCGCCAGAAACAGCAAGGCGACGACAACCCAGCGAAAGGGGCGGTTTGCGGATCGATCCATGGAGTTGCCGCCAGCGGATTAGAGTCGCATACTCTTGTGCGTGCAAGGCGGAACTCCCAAACTCGACTGGGGCGATCAGGGCGACGGCACGTTTCGCAACCCCGTCCTAAAATGCGATTTTTCCGATCCGGATATTCTCCGCGTCGGCGGCGATTTTTATTTGATCGCGTCCGATTTCCATTTCGTCGGTATGCAGGTGCTGCACTCGCGCGATCTGGTCAATTGGGAAATCGTCAATCAAATTTTCAGCCGATTATCGATGGACGAAAAATACGATCAGATGCGCGGCTACGGGCAAGGCACATGGGCCCCGGCATGGGGATATCACGCCGGACGATTTTACGCCTATGTCTGCACCCCATTCGACGGGCTGTTCATGTGGCATACGGACGACCCCGCGAACAAATGGTCGGAGATGATCACCGTCAAGAAAGTGGAACGATGGGAAGACCCATGCCCGTTTTGGGATGAAGACGGGCAGGCGTATCTGATCCACAGCCACAAAGGGGCGGGGCCGCTGATCCTGCACAAGATGAGTTCCGACGGAACACAACTGCTCGATGACGGAGTGGAAATCTATCGCGGTCCGACGGCGGAGGGGCCAAAGCTGATTCGACGGCGGGGCTTTTATTATATTTTCCTGCCGGAAGGGGGCGTGGCGACGGGGTGGCAGACGGTGTTGCGATCCAAAAACATTTACGGGCCGTACGAACGACGGATCGTTCTTCCGCCAGGAAGCCCCCATCAAGGCGGCGTGGTGGAGTTGGCCAGTGGGGAAAGCTGGTTTGTCGGTTTTAAATCGACGGGGCATTTGGGACGCGTTACGCATCTGCTGCCGGTGAAGTGGCCAGAGGATGGATGGCCGGTTTTTGGTGAAAATGGCCGGCCGCTGGAACATTGCAAAAAGCCGGATGTCGGTCAGGCGTTGCCCATACAGCGTCCGCCGACGAGCGACGAATTCGATTCGCCGAGTTTGTCCCAGATATGGCAATGGAATCACAATCCGGTGAATGAAGCTTGGTCTTTGGTGCAGCGGCCCGGTTGGTTACGCCTGCGCGGCTTGCCGGCCGATTCACTGGCGGCCGCCCATAACACCCTCACGCAAAAACTCTGGGACCAGCGCGGTCAGATCGACGTTTTGATGGATGTAGCAAATTTGTCCGATGGCCAGCGGGCCGGGTTCGCATTTCAAAGCGGCGACGAATTCGCCTGGATTGGCGCGCTTCGCCGCGGTAATCGCATCGACATCGCCTGGGAAAATGGCCAGGGTCCGGCGCTGCCTCCCGGCCCCATCCGGTTTCGCGGCACGTACAAAGGCGACAAGGCCAAACTCTGGCACAGCGTCGACGGAATAATCTGGACGCAGGCCGGCGGCGAGATTCAACTGAAATTCGCGTTTTGGAAAGGGGCTCGGCCCACCCTGTTCTGCTATGGGCCCGGCGCGGGATGGGCGGATGTGGATTACTTCCGGTACGAATATTCTTCAGGCCAGGGAATCTGAATGCGCGTCAAAGCAATCGATCACGTGCAGTTGGCGATGCCCGCCGGGAAGGAGGTCGAGGCCCGGGCCTTTTATGAAGGTGTGCTCGGCATTCCCGAGGCCCCCAAGCCGGCTAATTTGGCCAAACGCGGGGGGTGCTGGTTTGAACGCGGAGCGTTGAAAGTGCATTTGGGGGTCGAGGCCGATTTTCGGCCGGCACGTAAGGCTCATCCGGCTTTTCTGGTGGATGATCTTTCCGCCCTCAAATCTCGAATTGAGGCGGCCGGCTATGCGATGAAGACCGATGAACCACTGACTGGCTACGACCGAATTTACGTCGAAGATCCGTTTGGAAATCGAATCGAATTAATTCAACCCTCACCCCCACCCTCTCCCTGAGTACGTGGAGAGGGGGAAAATGGGTGGCGTCTTAATTTGAAATTCCTGTGATCCGATCAGGCTCATCGTCGCGTTTTGGTGCGAGGACGCGTGACGGCGGCTAGAATTGCCAGTATGCCGAACGCCACAGCCACAATCAAAAATGGAAGATAAAATTGCGGGATGGGCCACTCGCCAGTCATGAGGATGGCGGCGATTCCCCCGGAAATTAAAGCCACGGCCGCAAATAGTGCGGTTGCCGTTGCAAGAGTTATCCTTACCCAGGTCGGATATCGTTCTCCTCCTGATGCCGGGGTAGAATAGTCCAGCGGCTCTCGTTTCACACCCGGCATTCTACCATCTGCGCACAAAAACAGCGCCGCCCCGCTGGGCGGATTTTCCAGCAGCGGTCAGACCATCGCTGCATCCTTCAGATTCTCATTCGTCCGAAGGGAAATTCGCCTATGCGGATCGGCCCTTGACCCGTTCGGTCGTTTGCCTTCCAATTCGCAGCCTATGGCCAAGGCACGAGCGATTGTGAAGCGCCGCAAAGCGGTGCGGAACATCAAAAAAATCACCAAGACGATGCAGATGATCGCCACGGCGAAGTTTCAGAAAGCGCTCAAACGCGCGGTGGCAACCAAACCGTATTCCAAAAAAGTTCGGGAGTTGGTGGCGGAATTGGTCGGGTCTTTAGGGGAAGTGACCCATCCGCTTTTGCGCATGCCGACGGAGAAGGCAGGCGGCCAGATCGCGCTAGTCGTGATTACCAGCAATCGCGGACTGGCCGGGGCATATAACGGAAGTGTCCTGCGAATGGCGGGTCATTTCATTCGGGACCAGGAAGCTGCGGGGAAAAAAATCAACCTGCTGGTGGCCGGGAAAAAAGGGATCAATTATTTCAATTTTCAAAAGCGGCCGGTGACGGAGCGGTTGGACAAGATCGGCGATGCGCCCAAATTTTTGGATGTGGACCCCGTGGCGCAGAGTTTGATCGACCAGTTCGTCGCCGGGAAATATGACGCCGTGTATGTGGCGTTTATGAATTTTATTAGCGCCGGCCAGCAGAAGCCGGAGGTTACGATGCTGCTGCCGCTGGCTCCGCCCAAGAGCGCCGCCGCGCCGACCGGCGGACCGCTGAAATTTAACGCGATTTACGATTTCATTCCGGACGCCAAGACGCTTCTCGATGAGTTGCTTCCACTAACGGTGAAGACCGCGCTATTTCAGTGTTTCCTCGATGCCACCACCAGCGAGCACGTCGCTCGGATGGTGGCGATGAAGAGCGCCACCGACAACGCGGACAAAATGTCCAAAGCGCTGACCATGCAATACAACCGCGCCCGCCAGACGCAGATCACCACGGAATTGTCCGAGATCATGGGCGGCGTGGAAGCCATGAAGGCGTGAACCAGTATTCGATTCGCGGCATCGTCCGATAACCCCTCCCCACCTATTTTGGGACTTGATTGAGCCGATATCAGCGCCATGAGGCTTCTGATGGCGATAGCGGCTGTGCTCTGGCTCTGCTGCGAAGCGGCGGGGCAGACGACGCAGCCTTCCGCCGATGCCGCTGTGCCCGATCAGTGGCAGCAGACCGTCCAGCGCGTCGCCGACGCGGCCGGTGATGATACCGGCCTGCGAATTGCGCTGGCCGATGGATGTTCCCTGCGGAAATTCGGCGCGGATGTCGACGCCGACATGCAGTCGCTAATCGATTTCCTGGCCGGACAGACTGATCTTGGCGTTCACGCCTATTTTTATCCAGCGCGGACGATGGCTCGCGACATTGCCGCCGATGTGATCGCCTCCACTCTGGTAGGCCCACGATTGAAACATGACATCGCCCTGGACGATCCCGCGGTCGCCAACGCGGCCTCGGCCGTCGCCACGCAATGGACCCAAATGACCTTGCATGTCGACGCCAATTCGCCCATCGGCGTGATCGTGCTCTGGAATTCACATTCCGATCTGGATGAAGATCGGCGCCTGAATTTCATTCTAATCAAGGGACAACGTCAAACCGACGGCACTTTCCGAATCGCGGCGATCTATTGGGGCGATCCGTTACTTTAAATCAGGCATTGAGGCACGGAGGCACGTAGGCACGAAGGGAAAGGCGCCAAGGCGCACGCACAATACCCTTCGTGCCTCGATCCCTTCGTGCCTATTCAAACAATTCACTCCACTTCCATAACGACGATCGAAACATCATCTTTCGGCTGAAGGCTGCCGGTCTCTCGATCGATGGCTTCGGAAATTTCGCTCAATATCTGCGCGGTGGAGAGGTGGGCGCGCTTTTTAAGTTGGGTCTGCCAGAGATGGCTGTTGCCGAGGTGTTCGCCCGCGAAGGCGACTTCAATTCCGTCGCTGTAGACGAAGAGCCGGTCCCCGGCTTGCAGGACGACTTGTCCGTCCGCGTAGGATTCGTCGGGAAAAATTCCCAGCAACCCGCCGTCGGATTCAACCGGGACCAGCGAGCCTCCGCGGCGGATCAATATCGGCATCGGATGACCGGCCCGGGCAAATTTGCAAAGCAGAGTCCGCGAGTCGACCGTTCCGTAAAATGCCGTCGCGAACGTTGCGCCGGATAGATTCTGCTCAAGCATGGCGCGATTGAGCTTACCCAGCGCTTCACCCGGTCCGAGCAGGCGATACCCATCGGGCGTGATCTGCTTGGTCACCAGCCCATTTTTGATGAACATGGTCAGGAGCGCGGCGGGCATGCCGTGACCGACGGCGTCCGCCATGTAGAAACCGACGTGCGTTTCATCCAGACGCATCACATCGTAAAGGTCACCGCTGACGTAGCCCGCGGGGCGATAGAGGGTGTGAAATCGGATGCGCCCGACTTGCGGCAGCGATTTGGGCAAAAAATCCTGTTGCAGGCGCGCCGCCAGGCGAAGTTCTTCGTCGAGGCGAAACATGTAAAAATTGAGCGTCTCGTCGCGACGGCGAAGCATATTGACTTCGTTTCGCAGAGCTTCGATTTCAGCCAGAAGGCGCTGATGCTCTTCGGGGTCGAGCGAGGGCGGGATACGAAGGGCGGTGCTCACAATAGATATTCGTCGGCATGGCTCTGGAAAGGACTCTCCGCTTTCAGGGGTGTCGGCAGACCGGAATGGCGACTTAACCGCCGCGAAATTATCGGCCCGATAGGGCGGCGACCTGGTTAGGAATCGATAACGTATCCCCCGTTTTCACCCCCACCCCCGCGGCCGTGCCTGCGTTTAGCTCGATGGCATATTTGGCCGCCGCGTCGCTGGAAACATCGAGGTCGCTAAACTGCTGCATCTGCTTGATGCTGACGATTCGCCCCCCGGCATCGAGGAAAATGAGGTCAAGCGGGAACGAAACGTCGTGGTTCCAGAAGGTCCGAATCGCCACGTCGGGAAAGATAAAAATCATCCCTTTATCGGAATCCAGATGATCGCGATGCATGAGTCCTAGCTCCTGCTCGGCTTCCGTGGTGGCAAGTTCCAGGGCAAAGGATTCGCGGCCGATTTGCATGGTTACAGTGGGGGCGGCGGGATGGTCACAGGCGCAGGGGGCAATGAGGAGAAAGAGAATCAAACCGCCAAGGCGCCCGGACGCCAAGGTGAATGCCGCCAGCGAAGGTGAGGAGTGCAAAACTCGTTTACTTTGCAAATTCATCTCTTGGCGATTTCGATCTATTTCTTAACAGGATAGATTCCGGCCGATTCGAGGAGTCGGACCGTGGTTTTCATGGGGAGGCCGATCACGTTGGTCCGACACCCGCGGACGCGTTCGATGAACGGATCGGGGTCCTGAATGCCATAGGCTCCCGCTTTGCCCTTCCATTGCCCGGTGGCCACATAGTTATCAATCTCCAAAGCGGTAAGCGGAGCCATGCGAACGGCCGAGAGAACCCGCTCCACACGGGTGAGCCCAGTGCTTTGACGAACCAGGCAGACGGCGGTGATGACCACTTGAGTCGTCCCCGCAAGCAATTGGAGCATAGCCCGCGCATCGGCCGCGAGCACCACATAATTACCAAAACGCGTACTGACCGCTTGCGCCTTGGCGAAGGCAATTCGCTCGGCCAATTCAACGGGCGAAAAGTGTCCGCCCTGCGCTTTTTCGTCGATATCCGCCGGTTCAACGGCGAATTCAAACCCGGCTTCCTTGAGAAGACTTTGCCGCTGTGGCGAAGAGCTGGCCAGGATTAGCCCCGCGGGATTTCCGGTTGTTCCATCGGTCATCGTTGGATCAGCCTGGGATTATTGCCCGATTATCGACCGCCCGATTGTACACGACCGTATGCGGCTTGACAGAGGGGTGGGCTGCGTTAGAGTTTTCGCACGCCGGGCGCAAAAAACGCACGCCGGGGCCATAGTGAAATGGGATCACGCCACCATGGCATGGTGGAATTTGGGGTTCAAATCCCCATGGCTCCATTTTTTGCCTTAGGCAAAAAATAGAGCAGTGGAGCAGTAGAACAGTGGAGCAGTAGAGAAGACGAAAACAGCGCATAAAACGCCACAAATGAACGGCTATCCGCTCCACGGCGGTCTACTGCTCAACTGCTCTACTGCTCTTCTTCATATCCCCACATGCCCTTCATGTTCGAGAATCTTCAGGTCTACCAAAAGGCGGTTGACCTGGCCGACCGAATCGCCACGCGAACCGAAACCTTCCCTCGTGGCTACTATTTTCTGACCGATCAGTTGAACCGCGCCGCCCTGTCCATCGCAACCAATCTTGCCGAAGGCAACGGACGATTCACCAAAGCGGACCGCAAGAACTTCTTCACGATCGCTCGCGGTTCCGTTCAGGAATGCGTTCCGTTGTTGGAAGTATGTCGCCGGCGCGGACTGATCCAACAAGCGGATCACGACGCCCTGAAGAACAGCCTTGAGGAAATTTCAAAAATGCTCTCCGGCCTCATCAACGGTTTGGATAAACGGCAAACCTGATCAACCCTTCAATCCCAGCCGGCGCCAAGCACAATCTCGTCTCCGACAATCCGTGCTGTCCCCAATGCCCCCAATGTGCCCCCCCTAGCCTCGTGCATCATGGCTTATCCAAGCATTGATTGCGGAACCTAGAGGTGCACTGAATCAGTCCAAGCCCCGTCAGCCGCCTTCGACAATGCGAAAATCCCGCTCCGCTCCCCGGCCCAGCGCCTGGAGCGCTTTCTTGTACGCCTCGCTTTCGTATGCCGCCAGGGCGACGTCATAGCTCTCGAATTCGACCACAACCACCGGCTTCTCCGATCCCGCTTCGTGAGGCGTCACGCGGCTCGTCCGCCGACTCAAATTGCGCCCGCCAAACGACTGCACTGCCGGCCCCGCCAGCGCCCCATACGCCTTGAGCGCCGAATCATCCGAAATCGACCGATACGCGACCACCCAATACCCTTTGCTCATATCACCTCGCAATATGGAGTCCGGGAATTTATAGGCGGATGGCTACCGCCACGCAATTCCCACCGAACAGATTTCCGCCCCCGGCAAATCAAAACAACTCGCGCGGCTGACGCCTTCAACTGGCCCGAGCACCCATTCGACGCAACAAGTTGCCTCCGCTCGACGCACGGCGATCGCCGAATTTTGGCCAAGGATGAGATTGCGAGTTCTGTTGACATCCCGCCGCCTCCAATCTCGCATCAAAATCCGGTATCCTGCCTCCCGCCGAGTCACAAGCGAGTCCGCCGGACAGCTCCTCTTTGGATTATTCGCCCAGCGTGGTCGCCTTTGTTGGGGCCACTGTTGCAAAGGGTAATGAAGCGAGGCTGTGAACATGCGTGAACAAACCCAAATGGCATTGATTCAAGCGATCGCGGATTATCCGGCGATCGTGAAAGCAGCTATCACTGGTTCACACGCACGTCGGTCTGTGGATCGGTTCAGCGACTTGGACGTGTTGCTCGTGACGCCAGATGCGATGGACGTGTCCGACGTTCGTGCGTTGCTGTCGGGCCATGTCAGTTCTCTGATCTGCGCCTTCCATCTCTCCCACTATTGCACCGTCCTCACGGACGATTTTCAGAAGATCGACTTGGCGATCTTCACATTGAATGATTCACCGTCCATGTGGGTGGTTCACGATTATCAAATCATAAAGGGTGGCCCCGACTTCGAGGCGCAATTGTCGCACGCAGCGAAGGCCACGCGCGATCAACGAGCGGTCCACTTGGGTCCAGACATATCGATGGATAACATATTGCTTCTCCTGGTCACAGCATCCCATCGCGCGTACCGCGGCGAGCTTCTCAGCGCGCACGCATTTCTCGCCATGGCCTATGACATGGTGACCGCCTTGGACGCGCGCCAACACGGAACCGACGACGCCGCGGACCTCCTCGATCTGCGTCGGCGGCTTGAGCGGTTGAATCCGGCACTCGCGGCCATAGGCCACCGCTCCCTGTTCGCTGAGCCTGGGACGGGCGCCTCCCATCTGGCCCGATCTCTCCTAACATCGTATCGAGCCGAACTCACCGAAAACCAAATTAAAGCCTTGGACTACCTACTCGGATCTCAAGGGTAGCCGGCAACGAGTTCTGTCAATTTGACCGACAATTGGCCGCATTCATTCAAAATCGCGGCTGCAAGTTTCACTGGCATCTCGCTGGTTCCATTCCGACATCGTCGGAATAGAGTAGTGGAGCACTAGAACGGTGGAGCGGTATCATTTTCAATCTCGATGGAGAAGTAACATGCTGAATCCAGCAAAGAACACGATTTGCCTTTGGTACGATGGCGCCGCCGAGGAGGCGGCCCGCTTTTACGCCCAGATTTTTCCGAATTCCTCCGTCGGCGCCGTGCATCGAGCGCCGGGTGATTATCCGGCGGGAAAAAAAGGGGACGTGTTGATGGTCGAGTTCACCGTGTTGGGTATTCCATGCCTGGGGCTAAATGGCGGACCGGCGTTTAAGCATAGCGAAGCGTTCTCATTTCAGGTCGCAACCATGGACCAAGCCGAGACCGATCGCTACTGGAACGCGATCGTCGGCAACGGCGGCCAGGAGAGCGAGTGCGGCTGGTGCAAGGACAAATGGGGATTGTCCTGGCAGATTAACCCGATCGTTCTGACCAAAGCGGTCACCGATCCCGATCCCGCGGTAGCCAAGCGCGCATTCGACGCGCTAATGCGGATGAAAAAGATCGACATTGCCGCGATCGAGGCGGCGCGACGGGGTTGAAGTCGCATCTTCAACATGTGCGTCCCGCATCGACTTGGAAAAAGTTGAGCGTCACCTCTTGCGAGTTCCAAAAACAATCAGGCTATTCAATGTTGCGTTTGCGTTTCTGGTAATTGGCCACTTTAAATTTGTTCCCGCAGATATTCATACTGCACCAGCGCCGGGAGCCCTTTTTGCTGGTGTCCAGGAAATGAACCACGCAGGAGGGACACTTTCGCATTCGAGAATGATCGGTATCGGCCAGCAGCGAGGCAACGGCCTCGGCGATGAGAGCCCAAAAAGCCTCCGGTTCATCCGGTTCGAAATAATATTTTCGCACCAGCGCACCATGCTCGCGTACCAGTACCGATTGCCGGGGGTATTTGCCGAGCAACCGATTCACATCGTCCAGGAATGATTTAGCCGGCAATTCGCCGGATTCCATTTTGAAGACCGCCGCCCGCAGGCGTTCGCGAAATCGGCGCAAGGCTTTGATAAAGCGGGCAGCTTCGGATGTTTCGCTCCAGGCTCGCATAACCGATTGGCTGCGGGCGGACATGACCAGCCCGGCGGCATTGAGCCAGCGGACAAACGCGGTCGCATCGGGCAGAAATTCCCGCGGCCCCTCCTCGAGATGGGGTTTTGTATTTAAAAAATTTAAGGCGAGATGATTTCCCACGAAGAGAAAACCGTCGATCCAATCGGGAGTTTCCTTATTCGAGCCTGCCATAGACCTCCGCCATTATTCTACGCCAAAAAGCCGGCAGACTGAACCAAAGCGGGGTGCGCCGCTTTGCCGCCATGTCGTCACCCCGCGCGGGAATGAGTACGAAAACAGTTAACACCGGCATTGACAGAATTAACGGTGTTGACTAGTCTCTGCTCGCGCCGTTGCCCCGGTGGCGCGGCTGCTACCAGGAGAATCGTCATGACAACCTACAAAAGCGCAAGCGTTCGCGGGCGGAAACACTTTTATCGCGAGGCCGGCCCAGCCGCCGCGCCAACTATCGTCCTGCTGCACGGGTTCCCAAGTTCGTCTCACATGTATCGGGATCTGATTCCGATGCTGGCCGACAAATTCCATGTCATCGCCCCCGATTACGTCGGATTTGGGTACAGCGACATGCCCTTGGTGAATGAGTTTGAGTACACATTTGACAATTTGGCCGCTCACATCGAGGAACTTTTGTTTAGCAACCTCGGGCTGAAGAAGTTCAGCATCTACGTGCAGGATTACGGCGCGCCGATTGGATATCGCATCGCATCCAAGCATCCGGGCGCGATCGAAGGAATCATCGTTCAAAATGGAAACGCGTACGCGGAGGGAATCGGGCCCGGTTTCGACGCCATCAAACCTCTCTGGAAAAATCGCAATGCCGAAACGGAGGCGGCCGCCCGAGCGCTATTAAAACTGGAGACCACCAAATTTCAGTACGTCAACGGCGTAAAGGACGAATCCAAAATCAGTCCCGACGCCTATCACGTCGATCAGATGTTTTTGGATCGGCCGGGAAACGACGCCATTCAAGTCAACCTGCTTCACAATTATCAGGCCAATTTGCCCCTGTATGACGGTTGGCAGGCCTATTTCAGAAAATATCAGCCGCGGATGCTCATTACCTGGGGCATCAATGACGTATTTTTCCCGGTTCCGGGCGCCAAGGCCTACCTGCGAGATTTGCCCAAGGCGGAATTGCATTTGATCGAGACGGGGCATTTTGCGCTGGAAGACAATGGTGCGTTCATTGCCGAACGCATCCGGAAGTTTTTTGCCTAGGGAGATAGGTGATGAAATTTCAATCTGATGCGACCGTGATCGTGGTGCACGGGGCCTGGGCGGATGGGTCGAGCTGGAGCAGCGTTATTCTACCCCTGGAAAAAGAGGGATTGAATGTGATGGCCGCGCCGATTCCCCTGACGTCGCTGAGCGACGATGCGGCTGCGCTGAATCGTGCGCTGGCAAGGACGAAAGGCCCGGTTCTGCTGGCGGGCCACGCCTATGCCGGCGCCGTTATCGCCGCGGTCAACGACCAGCGCGTCAAAGGGCTCGTCTACGTTGCCGCGTTAGCCCCTGATGAAGGTGAAACGGTCGCTCAAGTATTTTACAAGGACGAACCGCACCCCAAGGCGCCGAAACTTGCCCCCGACCCTTCGGGTTTCATTTGGATGCCCGATGAAGCATTTGCCAGTGCATTTGCGCACCGCGCCACGCCGGAGCAGATCGCCTTGTGCAAGGCGGTCCAGCGGCCGATTTCCGTGAAGTGCATTCAGCAGCCCTCGCCAAAGCCGCTTTGGAAGAACCGGCCGGCCTGGTTTTTGATCGCCGAAGAAGATCGAATGATCAATGCCAAAACTCAGCACTTCATGGCCGAGCGCATGAGGGCAACCGTCAAATCCGTTAAGGCGGATCACACACCCATCCTGACCGACCCGGACACGGTGGTGAGATTCCTATTAGCGGCCGCCGAATCGTGCTTGGGTTAAAGTTCGCTTTTTCTCGCTGACAACTCGGGGGAAGCAGGTCATGCTGGTGACCGTTAGCGGTGTAAATCGGTGCGAATCATGAATAACAAAGTGGCAATCGTAACTGGAGCAAGCCAGGGCATCGGGCGGGCAACGGCGATTCGCCTGGCGAAGGATTTTTCCAGGCTCGTGCTGGTCGCTCGAAACGGAAAGGCCTTGGAGGAAGTTGCCGCCGAAATACGAAGCGCCGGTGCGCAAAGCATCGTTTTGGAATTGGACCTGAGCGAAATTGAGTCCGCCGGAGTTGTCGTCAAAGCGGCGACGGAGACGTTCGGTCGAATCGATGCGCTCTTGAATATCGCGGGCGCTGTGCCCCAGATCGACCTCTTTGAAATGACCGACGATCAATGGCGATTGGGAATGGAGTTGAAGTTCCACGGGGCGCGTCGGTTGACGATACAAGCCTGGAACGCCCTGAAGGCGGCCGGCGGTTCCGTGGTCTTCATGTCCGGGAGTGCCGCCCTTGATCCCAAGCCCGCGTTCGCGGCCGTCGCATCCACGAACGCGGCAATCCTCGCGCTCGCCAAAGCATTTGCCGAGCAAGGAATAAAAGACGGAGTCCAGGTCAACAGCATCGTGCCCGGTGCGGTGATGACCGGTCGTCGGCGCTCGTTTATGGAAAAGTGGGCGCCGGCTCACAACATGTCGGTGGAAGAAGCGATGAAGCAATTCCCCGACCAGGTCGGCATTAGCCGCTATGGTCGGCCCGAGGAAATTGCGGAATTACTGGCGTTTATGGTGTCGCCGATGGCGAAGTGGATGACCGGCGCCTCGCTGCGGATGGACGGCGGCGAAGTGAAAGGAATTTAAGGTATATGCCCGCGGAAACTTGTCAAAATCTGGTGATCGGAAGTGGCGTGGCCGGGAAAATCGTCTCATGGAGCCTCGGAAAAATGGGCCAGAAAACGATCGTGGTGGAACGATCGATGATCGGCGGCGCCTGTCCCAATGTCGCTTGTCTTCCGAGCAAAAATGTCGTCTACAGCGCCAAGGCGGTTTCCCTCGTGGATCCAAAGCGCGGTCTGGGAGTCGTCACCGGGACAATCAGCGTTGATATGCCGGCCGTCATTCGTCGCAAGCGCCAGATGGTCGAAGGCCTCGTGAAGATGCACCTGGATAATTTCGTCGCCAGCGGCGTGGAAATCGTAATGGGCGAAGCCCGCTTTATCGCGCCGAAAACCGTCGATGTGAAATTAAATGCCGGCGGAACCCGCCGTATTAGTGGAGAGCGGGTCTTCCTCGATGTTGGCACGCGAGCCACGATTCCCGACGCGCCCGGACTCGCCGCCGCGGCTCCAATGACCCATGTCGAGTTGCTCAACCTCGAGCGCGTCCCCGCGCATCTGGTAATCATCGGTGGCGGCTACGTCGGTCTGGAATTCGCACAGGCCATGCGCCGCTTCGGCAGCCAGGTCACGGTCATTCAGCACGGCACGCATTTGCTGCCCGAAGAGGATCCGGACATGTCGGAAGCTCTTCTGGAATTGATGAAGGATGAAGGCGTCGAGGTTCTACTCGATGCCGAAGTGTTGAATGTGGCCGGTCGATCCGGCACGGGCGTTGCGCTGCAAGTGCGCGTCGGAGCGACACAGAGAGCGCTGGATGCCTCCGACATTCTAGTCGCCGCCGGTCGAACTCCCAATACGGACACTCTCGACGCCGCCAAAGGCAACGTTCGCCTCGATTCGCAGGGTTACATCCAGGTCAATGAGCGTCTCCAGACCAGTGCCCCCGACGTATGGGCGATGGGGGAATGTGCCGGCAGTCCGAAATTTACCCACGTCGGCGAGGACGACTGTTTCATCGTGCTGAACAATCTCGCCGGCGGCAATCGCACCACGCGCGATCGTCTCATCCCCTATTGTCTTTTCACCGACCCGGAACTGGCGCACGTCGGCCTACATGAAACCGAAGCAAAAGCGAGGGGCGTCTCCTATCGCCTTCTCAAGCTTCCCATGGCCGCCATACTGCGAACCCACACCCTTTCGCAGAAGCGCGGATTCTGCAAAGCGCTGATCGGTCAGGACGATCGCATTCTCGGCTTTACCGCATTTGGCGCCGAAGCCAGCGAGATGATGGGAATCGTTCAGACCGCAATGATCGGCGGCATGCCGCACGCCGCGTTGCGAGATGCGATTTTCACCCATCCGACCGTCGCCGAAGGACTCAAGAGCTTGTTTGCCATTTCGGGATAGAAGCGGACGAGCAAGGCGAATGCGTTTTCCGGATCGAGATGGGCTACGCGCAAAGCGCATCGCACTTCGCAGTCCGTTCATTGATCGACAACGGATTTGCCGCACCACGTGCGCCACATCTGGCGGTAGAGCGTTTCGACATCGCGGGCAAACCCTGCCGCGTCCATCAGCGGCGAAGCCTGCAGACGGGCTCGCATATTTCGGCGCAGGCCGTCCAATCGATCCAAATCGTTTGCAAGGTTCAGCGCGATGTTTACATATTCATCGGACGTGAAAGCGATCAATTCAGGAAGATCGAGGTTGGAAAGGATGCTGCGGCCGCCGCGACCCACGGCGGTTTGGCCGGATAGAGTCACAACCGGCACGCCCATCCAAAGCGCGTCGCAGGTGGTCGTTCCGCCGCCGAAGGGAAATGGATCCAGGGCAATGTCGATCTGGTGGTAACAGAGAAAATATTCCGGGCCGCGGATATCGGAAAAGTGGAGCCGATCCTGATCGATCCCGGCCCGCGCGAGGAATTGACGAGCGATGTCGCGATGTTGGCCGCGGGGGCAACTGACAAAAAGTTTTGATTTCGGTTGCCCCTTCAAGATGGCCGCCCAGGTGCTCCAAGTGGCCGGAGAAATCTTGCAGTAATTATTTTGCGTGCCAAAGGTGACAAATCCATTCTTTAATGCCGGAGAAGGTGCGACCTCCAGGCTCGGGTCCGCGCCCGGTTCGTAGCACCAATACGTGCGCGGCAGGCGGATCGTTTTCTCGCTATAGCACGACTCATCCGCCCCCGCGGGATCGAGAAAAGGATCGCTGATCCGGTAGTCCACCGTCTCCAATCCGGTCGAGCCGCAATAGGCCAGGTAGCTCGCTTGCACGGGCGCGGGCTTCAAGGCGAAAACCAGCAGTCGGTTGTCGGCAGTGTGCAGGGCGAGATCGACCAATATGTCGATCCCATCCTCGCGGATCTCTGCGGCGACCTGTTCGTCGGACAGCCCCACGATATCGCGCCACCGGCTCACCTGCTGCTTAAATTGCCGCGTCACCACGTCGGCATGCGGCACGTTGGAATAGGCCGTGATATCAAAGCGCGCGCGATCGTGATGTCGGAATAAGGGCGAAAGATTTCTGCCGACAGGATGAATTTTGAAATCGGGCGAGACATACCCAATACGCAGCCGACGATCGGGATCGCGATCGTTGGAGTGAGCCCGAATGAATTTGCGCAGCGGCTCGGCGCGCTGGTGGTTCCATCGGCGAAGCTCATCGGCGATGGTTCGCTCGTTGTGGCCCGAATGATAATAGAGCGCGAAGATGAGATTGCTGTGGGCGATCAGATCGCCGGGCGCCAGTTCCATGGCGCGTCGATAGGCGGCGATCGCGTCGTCCAATTCGCCGATGTCTTTCAGAGCATTGCCTAAATCGATATACGCATCGGAGTACGCAGGCCGCAAAGCAATAGCGCGGCGGTAATGCGCGATCGCCCCTTCGGCATCGCCCGTGAGTTTGCATGCGTTCCCCAGATTGAGCAGCGCCTCCGGATAATCCGGCTTGAGCGTGATCGCCCTCTGGTAGGCGACGATCGCCTCGTCAACCCGGTCGAGTTCCCACAAGGCCAGCCCGCGATTGTTGTGCGCCTCGGCCGACTCCGGCCAGATCTCCAGCGCGCGTTCAAACGCCGCCAGCGCCTCAACCATCCGATGCAATTCCTTCAGCGCATTTCCCAGATTATTCCACGCGACCGCGTAATCCGGTTTGATGGCGACCGCCGCGCGATACGCCTCCAGCGCGTCGGCTTGCGAACCCTCCGCGGCCAGCGCGATCCCCAGATTGTAATACGCCTCCGCGTACGCCGGCCGCAAGGCGATCGCCTGCCTATAGGCCGCGATCGCTTCGCTCGTTTGATTTTTTGCGGTAAGCAGATTTCCGAGAATGTTGAAGGCCTCGGAAAAATTCGGCCGCGCCGAAATGGCCTGCCGAGCCGCGACGATTGCCTCATCGATTCGGCCCTTGTTGCCCAAAGCAAGGCTCAACGCCGCGTAAGCTTCAGCGAGGCCGGGCTCCAGGGCGATCGCATTGGTCGCCGCCGCGATGGCGTCATCAAAATGCCCGCTCTGCCTCAGCGCATGCGCCAGCCGCTGGTGCGCCACCGCGGATTTCGGATGGATCCCCAGCGACCGGCGAAACGCGGCAATCGACTCCGGCAATCGCCCCGCGAACCGGTAAGCCTCACCCAAATTGCAAAATATCTCCGAATCGTTCGGTCTAATTTGGGCGGCTCGCGTCAGCAAATCAACCGCTTCGCGCGAATCCCCCGCTTGCCCGCGGAGCACGCCAAGCAGGTGCAGCACCTGCGCATTTCCCGGCTCCCGCTCGAGCACCTTTCGATAAATAGGCTCCGCCTCCCGAAGGCGGCCGGATTGGTGGTGCCGTGTTGCTTCGAGCACCAATTGATGTGAATTGAATTCGTTCATGACGCGCCGGGCCGCCATGATAGCGGAGCGAAGAGACGCGTCGATTGGCTAACCACGCGATGCTGGGGAAAACCGTCATACGACCATTAAGGGTTGGGAGCGGCGCATATTCGAAGTGATCGGTGGATTCGATCACTGGTCTTTGCCGATTGCACTCCATTCGATGCCGGCCGGGTTTATATTAGCGTTTGAAAAGGGGGCCTCCCAACTCTCGAACTTAACAAATGGGAGCTGGGATTGATCAAATTGGACTTGTGACCACTTGTACCAGGCGACGTGGCCATCGGCAAAGAGAATATTGCCTCCTCCATTGTGCGCCACAGCGAATCGTGTCCAGTCAGCTTTAGCCTGCCATACATTTGTTTTGGCGAACCCATTGGCCACGATTTCATTCATATGGGCGGGCAACGGACCATTGCCGTAGTCGGTTTGCCCGTTCGGGGTATTGACCCAAGCCTGCACTCCCGGATCCTTGTACTCAAGCGGGTTGGAGAATCTTTCCACCATCAGAGGCACGGCCGACGCCGGTCGCACGTGCGACATCTTCAACGTTAGAAGGTCTGTGCCATCGGCGAGGCTGGCCATCTGCGAATTCCATACATAGCTCATGTTAAACGGAAAATTCAACGCCGGGCGCAATCCCGACTTTAGGACGTTGTTCAGGTCAAATCCCCAAAGGATGTAAAAACCTGGGAGACTGGTATCCGGTGTGTCCTGTCCCAGGACACCTCCGGGATAGACCGCCGAGGGACAAATATACATGCTGTTGTCCCCCCATTTGGGCAGGGGACTATATTGGGGATTCGCTTGCTGCGCGACCAGCAGGTTGTAGTAACTTTGAACGCCGACGTATGGCGGAATTGCGTTAAACCAAACTCCGGGGTCGTTAATTCCGAGCACGCCGTCATCAGCGACGATTTGACCCGTGTGCGGATCTTTAATGCCAAAGCCACTCGACGCGGTATTTCCGGCTGGGCCCTTCAGCGGCAGGGCTCCCAAATTTGTGTCGCAATAGTTCTGAATTCCGATCCCCCATTGCCGCATATTGCTCTGGCACTGAACGAGCTTTGCCTGCACCCGAGCCCGATTGAGTGCGGGCAAGATGATTCCGATCAGAATTGCGATGATTCCAATGACGACCAGCAGCTCCACCAGCGTAAAAGCATATCGCCTTGAATTTTGAAGCATTCACATTCTCCTTTTTCCCGATGTGCCGCTGGAAATGACGGCCATT
>JBEKPV010000031.1:0-23336 GCA_049520395.1 Tepidisphaeraceae bacterium | reverse complement strand
GATATCAATCTCGTCCCGTAAAACGGCTGAAGCAAATCTGGCGAGGCCGCGATTCCGTTAATATGGGTAATTTGGGTATAATGTGCAAACTTTAACGCCGCATAAAAGTGACTTGAAAACAGGAATTTTTTGCGCCGTCGCGGATGGTTTGGCGTTAACCTGTTACTTCTAAGACGATTAGGGAATTTTCGGTTTGGAAATTGGCACTTCAAGAGTCGTAATGTTGCGAGTCGATAGCGATTTCGACGGCTGATTCTTGAGGACGCGCATTGGCGATGGAGTCGCCAGCGCGTTCGAGCCGGAAGGCGAGGCAAACCTTTAAGGATCAGCCCCAGCGCGGAGCGATCATGAGCCAGATCGACCAAATCGCCGGCAACGCGCCGGTGCAGAATATCGTTTCCAATCCGATTCAGAAGCAGATTCCGCCGGATGCGGCGACCCCCGTCGCGGCAACGGACAAGTTGGAACTCTCCGGTGTCAGCCATTTGCTGACGGCCCTGCAGACCAACGACATCCGTACCGACAAGGTCTCCGAGATTCGCCAGCAGATCGACACCGATACGTACGACCCCGACGGCACCAAGCTCGACGGCGCAATCGATAAACTGCTGGATGAATTGAACAAGTAATCCCCGGCCCCGTCTACGTGTGATAGTCGGCGTTGATCGTCACATATTCGCGCGACAGATCGCAGGTCCAGACGGTCGCCGCTGATTTGCCGAGCCCACAAGCCAGATCAACCACGACTTCCGATTGCGCCAGCGCCCGACTGACGTCTTTGGCGTTGAATTTTGCCGGTTGGCCGGCGCGGAAGACGATTTTTCCCTGAAGCCGCAGCACGCTTTTATCGGGGTCAAAATCCGCCCCGCACATACCCGCGGCCGAGACGATTCGGCCCCAGTTGGGATCGTTGCCGTTCATGGCGCATTTCACCAGCGGTGAATTGGCGATGGATCGCGCAATCGCTTTGGCGTCCTGTGCGGTTCGCGCTCCCTTTACATCGATGCGCACAATTTTGGTCGCACCCTCCCCGTCGGCGGCGATCTGCCGGGCCAGGGATTGGCAAACCTCGCTTAGCGCGGACGAGAAAACCTTGATCGTCGGCGGCGAATCGATCGCCGGGCCCAGTCCTGAGGCCAAAATCGCCAGCGTGTCGTTGGTACTGGCGTGATCGTCCACGGTGACGGCGTTGAAACTTCCCTCGGCGGCGGCAAAGAGCAATTTCCGCAATAAGCCGGGCGAAATCCGCGCGTCGGTCGTCAAATAGGCCAGCATCGTGGCATGCAGACCCAGGCGCGGGCCGATCATTCCCGAGCCCTTGCAAACGCCGGCGAGGGTGAAGTCCTTGCCGCCGATGCGAGCCCGCACAGCGGCGGATTTTCGCGCCAAATCGGTCGTCAGGATGGCGCCGGCGAAATGTTGGGCGTCCTGTTCCCCGCGGCCCAAATCGCGGCCGGCGGCGGCGATGCCGCGCTCGATTTTTTCCATCGGCAGATAGTGTCCAATGATGCCGGTGGAGGAAGGGAGGATTAATTTAGGTGGGCAATGGGCAACCTCGGCGGCGAGCCGGCACATTCGCCATGCGTCTTTTTCGCCGCGCCGGCCGGTGCAGGCATTGGCGTTTCCCGAATTGACGACGACGCCTCGCAGTTTTCCGCTGGCGACGTGTCGCTCACCGAGGGTAACGCCGGCGGCGCGGACTTTGTTCGTGGTGAAGACCGCCGCCGCGGTCGCCTCCACATCGCAGACGAGCAGCCCGACATCGAGCTTATTGCCGGATTTAATTCCCGCGGCCGCGGCGCCGGCGCGAAATCCTCGTGGTGAAAGTAAATGGAGCATGGGAGGCGGAACAATAGCGGAGGGGCCTATCGGCGTAAAGAATTGATTGGGGCCACGAATCCCTATTCGAGCTTGCCGCGTTTCTTTTTCCTGGCCCAGAAATCGGCGCGACGCCGGCGTACTTCCTGGGAAAGGGGATTGGCGCGAATGAACGCGGCCGTTTCGTGCAGCATTCGAAAGAATGCGGTGAAATCTTCGCCGTAGACGAAAAGACGCAGTTGCCGCGGTTCCCCGGTTTCCGGATCGGGCTTTCGCTCGGTCAGGACCAACAGATGATTGCCGTTGGCCAGTTCCTTCAATTCCGCGCTGTAAGTTCGCGGACCAACCGATTGGAAGAATCGGCTGAAGAGGATTTTTGCCTCGGCCTTTGTGGCTCGGGGAACGACGGGGGTAAGCGGCCGGGAATTGGGCGCGGCGGGCTTGGATGCGCCGTTTTTACCCACGACGCGAGACACGGATTTGGGGGCAGGTGAGCGCATAGTGATCATCTCCGCTGTCTCCTTCCTTAATCAATATAAGACACAACGAGGGCTAAAGTTGCAATTCCCGAGGGGTCTAAAAATCGCGCCAGATGCGATATTTGCGGTGCGTCAGTTATAGCTTCGTAAAACGCCGATCACGACGCCCTGGATTCTGCATTGGTCCGCTTCGACGATTCGCGGCTCCATCGTGTTGTTGGCGGGTTGAAGGCGTATTTTGCCGCCTTCGCGGTAGAAACGCTTGAGGGTCGCTTCGCCGCTATCGAGCAGGGCGACGACCTGCTCGCCATTCCGGGCCGTTTCGCGCCGCTCGATGATTACGTAATCCCCATCGCATAAATGATCCTCGATCATCGATTCGCCCCGCACGCGCAGAACATATACCCCGCTGCGGGAATGGAACATCTGTTCCAGATCGATCTCCTCGCGATTTTCCACGGCTTCGATGGGCGAGCCGGCCGCAATAGCCCCAAGCAATGGCAGCTTGGTCGATCGATTCTCATCCGGCAATCTCTCATCGGAGACGATCTCCAGCGACCGAGCCTTATGCTTATCCCGCCTAAGCACACGCTTCCGCTCCAGCGCTCCGACATGCTCAAAAATAGTGACTTTGCTGGTGCCCAATTGGTCGGCTAATTCCTGCATGGTGGGGGCGTAGCCATGCAGATGCCGGTAGTTGCGAATGGCGACAATCACATCGAGTTGTCGGGGGGTCAAATTCATAAGTATTCAACCTCGGTTCGGAAAACGTATGGGAGTACATTACCCTAACATAAGTTGGAGGTCAAGGAAAAATAGAGATGAAAAAAAGGAGCCGGCGGGAGGTGCTCTGAGGCATCTACCGCCGGCGTGTGTTTGTCGCGGTCGCACGCGTAAGCCGAATTCTGTTTCCGAGTCTTCACCTTTTGGGCAGAAGGCTCGGAGGCGATCATTTCTCTGGGCCATCCGTTGCCGAATGGCTCAAGCGGCCTACCCGCGGAATGTTTCAGCCGGGTTTGACGCCGGCCAAAATGCCCTGGACCTGGGCTGCTTTCCGCATATTTGGCCTTGCTGCCGGTGGGGTTTGCCATGCCGCCAAAGTCACCTTTGGCGCGGTGCGCTCTTACCGCACCTTTTCACCCTTACCGAAGTTATTCACCTCGGCGGTTTGGTTTCTGTGGCACTTTCCGTCGGATTGCTCCGCCTTGACGTTATCAAGCACCGGGCCCGGGGCTCGCTGGATGCTCACCCCGCAGTTCGGACTTTCCTCATCCCGGCGTGCCGGGACGCGATCGCCGCATCGGCCGCGACAGGAGGATTATAGCATCCCCTGGACGGCTTGCAGATGTTGTTCAATGAGCTTTTTGGTCGGTTCGCTGGCTTCCCAAAGGGGCAGACGCAACTCGCCCGTGTCCAAACCGGCGACTTTCATGGCGTGTTTGACGCCGACGGGATTGCCATCTAGGAACATAGCGCGCATGAGGGGAAAGAGCTTTCGCAGCAGGGCGGCCGCCTGACCGTACTGGTTGGCCAGGCAGAGTTTCACCAGACTTTTGATCTGGGCGGGGATGACGTTTGAAAGGACGCTAATGACGCCCGTTCCACCGACGGACATGATCGGCACGGTCAGGGAATCGTCGCCGCTGATGATGGTGATATCGCACAGCGAGGCGATTTCCGCCGACATATTCAAGTCGCCGGTGGCTTCCTTGATTCCGATGATATTTTTGTGCTTCGACAGCCGGGCGACGGTCGCCGCCGCCATGGTGACTCCGGTCCGGCCGGGGATGTTGTAAAGCACGATCGGCAGATCGACTCGGTCGGCCAGCGTCATAAAGTGGCGGTAGAGGCCCTCCTGCGTTGGCTTGTTGTAATAGGGATTCACCGACAGACAGGCCGGGGCGCCGGCTCTTTTGGCGATCTGATGAAGTTCCAGGGCTTCGGTGGTGGCGTTTGCGCCCGTGCCCGCGATTACCGGCACTCGACCGGCCGCGTATTGCACCGTCAGTTCAATTACCCGGGCATGTTCCTTGAAATCCAGAGTTGGCGATTCGCCGGTGGTTCCCACCGGGACCAGGCCGTCAATGCCATTTTTGATTTGAAAATCGACCTGCTGGCGCAGTCGCTGCTCATCCACCTTCCCCTCGTGGAAAGGGGTCACCATCGCCGTCATTGCACCGCTGAGATTCATAGGGCGTTAATTCTAGGTCGGGTCGCTCAATTCTCAAGGCAGGCGAGATATCGCCGCACGGTCTGCGACAAACCGAATTCCAGGGCGTCGGCGATCAGGGCGTGGCCGATCGAGACCTCCAAAAGCCATGGCACGGCCTGCACAAACGGCCGAAGATTTACCGCGTTCAGATCATGCCCGGCGTTGACGCCCAGGCCCAAATCCGCGGCCTGGCGCGCGGCGATCGCGTAGGGCTCCGCCGCCCGAGGATCGCCCTGGGCGAAAGCGTGGGCGTAGGGAGCCGTGTAGAACTCCACTCGATCCGCGCCGATTTCTTTGGCGATCTTCAAATCGCCCGATTCCGCGTTCATAAACAGACTGACCCGGCAACCGAGGCTTTTGATTTCTTCGATGATTGGGCCGAGTCGTTTGCCGTCCTGCCGTAAATCCCAGCCGCGATCGCTGGTATCGGCCTCGGGGAGATCGGAGACCAGCGTGCATTGCGCGGGGCGCGTTTCGCGAGCGTAGCACACATATTCGTAAAATGGATTGCCCTCGATGTTGAACTCGGCTTTGGGGTAAGAGCGAAGAAGCTCCGCCAATTCCGTCACATCGGCGGGGCGGATATGCCGCTGATCCGGCCGCGGATGGACGGTGATTCCATCCGCCCCCGCATCCAGGCAAATGCGTGCCGCGGCCACGACGCTGGGAATCCCGATCGTCCGGGTGTTCCGCAGCGTCGCCACTTTGTTCACGTTCACGCTCAGTTTGGTCATGCTCGCATCCGTAGAATGCGCACCATCTTTTCGATTTTACGCACATCCGCCAATCGCAATCGGCCCGCGCCGGGAATCAGGGCGTTGGCAGCCGCGCAAGCAGTGGCCAACCGGCAGGCGTCGGGAATTTCCCGCCCTCGGCGGATTGCACAACTCAAGCCGGCGGCAAAGGCGTCGCCGCTGCCGATCGGAGAGACGACATCAATTTGGATGGCCGGGATCTCCCAAAATTTCTGTCCATCGCAAACCATCGCCCCTTCCGGGCCCATCGTCACGATCGCCCACCTGGCCCCTTGCCGGCAGAGATCCAGCATGGCGCGTTTTAGCGCCGCCCGATTTTTCAAGGGCTTGTCCATCGTGGCGGACAATTCCTGGCGGTTCGGCTTCACCACCAGCGGCCGGTGTTTCAAGGCTTGCAACATCTCCGGGCCACGCGCATCGAGAATGACGGGCACCCCGCAGCGCCCGGCGGCAGCGCAGCAATCAGCGTAGAAATCTTTTTTGACGCCAGGGGCGAGCGAGCCTGAAAGGAGGGCCATTTTCGCCCCTGGCAGCGCCCGTAAAAATTCCTTCTTCAACCGCGCGATTTCCGAGGCGCTTAATTTCTCCGCCTCTTGCACCAGTTCGGTCGCTTCGTGGCGGGACTGATCGATCAAAGTGACGCACGTCCGCGTCGTCGATTTGGTTTCGATCGCCTCAAATTCGATTCCCGATTTTCCAAGATCCCCCCGGCAGATATCGCCCGTCCGCCCGCCCAGCGGCACGCAGACCAGCGATTCCTCCCCCAAGGTATGCAGCGCGCGAGCGACATTGATCGGCTTCCCCGAAGCATGAAAAAAAACCTCAGACGCCCGATTCACTTCCGCCGCGACGACCCGCGGAAAGATCATGGTTCCCTGAAGCGCCGGCGTCGTTCCCAGGCAAAGGTGCACTATTTGTTCCCTAAGAGTTTATTTGCACCGCGGAGATCTCGGAGAACCGACAAGACTACAGCAGCGATCGGAACGCCTCCTGAGATAGTCCGGACTGCTTGATGATCTTTTTCACCAATCCCCGGCCAAGATCGCCAGGGTGCATGGGCACACCTGTCAGAAGTTTTTTCTCTTCATGCCAGAGATAGAGGTGGCTGCCTTTTTGGTGAACTTCCCGGAACCCGCCGCGCTTCAATGCGGCAACGACATCCTTGGCCGTTACCGCCGGAAGCCGCCCGCTCATGCCGGCACCCGGAGCCTGACCTGAACCTTCCCGATGACCGCGTCCTCACGCTCCGGCTCCTCGGGAATCGGCTCGCCAAGCTTCGCCAGCGATTCCAAATACCCTTCAATCGCCTCGCGGGCACGCTCCATGCACTGTTCCACGGTCTTGCCTTGCGTGTAACAGCCGGGCAGCGCCGGAACTTCAACCCAAAAGGACCCTTCCCCGTTTTCGCCGGGGTGAATGAGCACGGTGTACTTAAGTGTTACCACCGAATTGGCGCGTTGGTGCAAGCTCTTTTGGGGATGACGTTTGGACATAAGGTCGATCCATTCCGCCCCCGCCGGTTCCCGGCCGCGGGCAGCACAACAAAATTTACACATGGGCTGTTAGCCTCGCATACACCGAGCGCCACTGTCAAGCGACATTTCTTTGGCAACGCGTGCTAACGTCTGAAAAGGATGGTACGGTTGCTGCATATACTTACGCTCCGTTTCGCCAAACCACTATCGATCTTCCAAAGTCTTCATCTATTTCGTCAAATCGCAGTAGTGTTCTTCAACCCCTGTATTTCAACATCCGTGCCCATCCGATTTTCATCCGTGGCCAGATCTCTCCTTCGCGGCTTGGCGGTAAAAAATTCTTAGAGTTCCATCAGCATCTCCACCACGCCGACCCGAAACCCGCACGCCTGAAACAATTTCCGAGCCACCTCATTAGGCGCGGCCGTATCCAATCGAATCTGTTTCATCCCCATTCCCGCAAACCGTTCCACCGCCGCCATGACCAGCTGGCGGCCGATCCCCTCATGTCGAAAATTTTCCTCGACCCACAAATCGTGAATGAATCCAAATTCCCTTACCCGATAGATGGGGATTTCCGCGACGACGGTGCCGATCAAGAAGCCGGCCAGACGGCCGGCGCCATCATCGGCGACGAGAAATACGCTCTGGTCATCGTCGACTCTTGTTCCCAACCAGCCGCGGTATCGTTCGGGAGTTCCCGGCAAAAAGCCGTATTTGGCGCTATCCCAGGCTTCGTGCAGGGCGCAGATAGCCGCCACCATCGGCAAAACGCCGGGAATATCCCGCTGCTGGGCGCGGCGAATCTCCATGGCGGTTGAAATAGCAGGTTCGGCAGGCAAAATGAAGGGGCGATATGCGTCGGAAATTGTACATGGAGACCTTCGGCTGCCAGATGAACGTGCTCGATAGCGAGCTGGTTCTGGGACAACTCCGCGCCATCGGCTTCGAATCGGTCGACGACCGGGATTCGGCCGACGTCATCCTCTACAACACCTGCTCGGTGCGCGAACATGCCGAACAAAAAGTCTGGTCGCGCCTGGGCGAACTGCGCCCGCGCAAGGCGGCGGACCCCGGATTGATCATCGGCGTCATCGGCTGCCTCGCGGAGCGCGATGGGAAAAACCTCTTCCGGAAGTATCCCCACATCGATCTGCTCTGCGGGCCGGGAGAATTGGATAAGCTCGCCGGGCTGGTTCACAACGCCGCCGTCACGGCGCCGGGACCGCGGCCCCGGCATCAATCGGCGCTGATGGGAGCAAACGTTCGGCGCAGCAGCACGCTGGCGGCCGCGGAAGATTCGCTGGAAATGCTCGATCTCTCCCGCAGCATTTCCCCCAGCGACGCCTCCGCCCAGGCGTACGTCCGCATCACCCGCGGGTGCAATAAATTCTGCACCTATTGCGTCGTGCCTTACACGCGCGGACCGGAAGTCCATCGCCCCCCGCAAAATATCATCGACGAAGTGAAGAAGTTGACCGATGCCGGGTCGCGCGAAGTGACGCTGCTGGGTCAGACGATCAATCATTACGCTTACGAGCATCCCGACGGTCGAACCACGACCTTTGCCGATTTGCTGTATGCGGTGCACGAAGCGGTTCCGCATTTGCCGCGATTGCGATTTGTGACCAGTTTTCCGCGCGATTTCACCGATCAGGCGCTGATCGCCATGCGCGATTGCCCGCGCATTTGCCGGTATTTGCACGTTCCGGCTCAGCACGGATCGGACCGAATCCTCAAAATGATGAACCGCGGCTACACCGCGGGCCAATACCGGGAATTCCTCGCCCGCGCGCGGCAACTGATGCCGGATTTATCCGTCGCCAGCGATTTTATCGTGGGATTTCCGACGGAAACCGACGAGGATTTTGCCCAGACCGTGTGGCTATTGAGCGAAAGCCGGTTCAAAAATAGCTTTATTTTCAAATATTCCCCCCGTCCCGGCACCGCCGCGATTGATCGGTTTCCGGACGACATTCCTGAATCAACCAAACGCCGTCGCAATAACGAATTGCTGGCCGCCCAGCATGCGGTTTGCGAAGAATTAAACCGGCAGATGATCGGCAAACGCGTGGAGGTGCTTGTGGAAGGTCCGAGCAAGCTGCTGAGCCGCCGCAATGGAAACGGCGGGGGGGTTGAGCTGGGATGGGAAACGCGCGGCAAGGGCGCTGCCGGCTGCCAAATGGTCGGTCGCACGCGCGGGGATCAGGTTGTGGTTTTTGACGGCTCCGAATCCCTGGCAGGACAATTTCTGGATATGCAAATTATCGACGCCCGCAATATGACTCTCTTCGGCGCGGCGGCGCGGAATTAGAGGACGCGCGATATCAGCATGATCCATGCGGTGACGAATGTCAGCGGAAGAACCACCGGCGCGAGAGTTCCCAATAACCGCGTCGCGCAGGAGCCCTGAAGCGGTGGATATCCGGCCTCGCCGGCAGCGGCGCGCCAATCGGAATATTCCTGGCGCAAATTTCCCATCACCATCAATCCCGCCAGGATGGAGAGCATTAGGAGCACGCCCGCCGCGATGGCGATCAGCGGAATAATTTTTAGAAACATCGCTACCGAATGCGGGGGATACCCTTTGAGAATCGCGAACGCCGTGAAAAGAAATGACTGGCTGGTCAGGAACCAATTTAAGCGCTGGGCGATCAGATTATCTTCGTGCTCGATCTGGCCGCGGACGTGGTTATATCGATCCGCCAAACTGATGGGTGATGGGGGCTGGGAAGTCATGGAAATGGCTCTCCGCCCTCATAATCGGCCCAGACCGAACAAACCCACCACCCTGGAAATCGCTGCGAAGTCGCTTGGAGTTGCCGTTTCGCATCGAGCCTATTGCACATAAATGCTGATTTTACCGTGCTGTAAAGAAGACAAGAGGCCGCAAAACCCGCGATTTAACCGTCATTCATAGGCCACACAAGAAGTCTGGTCGAGCCTTTTAATTTTTTATTAGGGCACTATAAATATGTGCAGAGGTCACGCGGACCACAGAGTCTTCCCGGCATTTTAAGGGGCGGCGGGAGAGGCTGGCTTATTCCGCCAGTCGATTGAAATGGTCGCTTTACATTTGTTTTGGAGCGGTCCGTTTTATCCGATACTGGTGCTGATGATCACTATTTGTAATAACGCTAAATGGCAAGGTGCCTTCAGCGTGTAAGGGTCCGACTTTGGATGTCGTGGGAATCCCGCACGCGCAGGCGAAGCGCGTGATTCAACACGGCTGAAAGCCGGCGGTGTCGAACGGCTTAGGAGTAAAACCCGTTATGCCAGGCAATCGATCGATCATGCGCATCCAATTGGATGCCTCAGCGAAGAACGATTTGGACAAAATCTGTGACAAACGGGGTATGACGCAGATCGCGGTCATGAGCCGTTTGGTTGGATGGTTCGTCCGACAGGACGAAGTCATTCAAACCGCCGTCATGGCATCGCTGTCCGACGGCGCGATGGCGCAACTCGCCAAACAGATTCTAAAGAAAGCGAGCTCGTCGGATCGCGGCGGCGATACTTCCAAATAATCTACACCTAGCCATTCAGCCGATTTGCCGCTAACGTGACGATCGGAGATTTTTGGTGTTCTACCTCCTTTTTTTGAGGAACAACCGCCCATGGCCAATTCTTCCAGTCAGCCTCGCCGGGTCATCATGCGGATCGAACTTTATCCGCAGGCCAAGCAGGGTCTAACTCACATGTGCGACCGTTTGGGAATGACCCAAGTCGCCGCGACCAGCCGCGTCATCGAGTGGTTCACCGCTCAGACTGACGTGGTTCAAGCCGCCATCCTCGGTCTTTATCCCAAGGACATCCGCGCCGAAGTGGCGGAGATGATCCTGAAGAAAATGGCCGCCGACAAACGGAAATAGCCGGCTCTCCGGTCGATATTGATGCGCTTGCCGCGGCTGCCGTCGGGCCGCCTGACGCCGTCAGTTCGCACCGCGCGATCCGGCTACGGCTTGTTTGGTCTTCAACCGTAGGCATAGATTAACTACGTGGAGCTTCTTGCGTCAAGAGGCGGCGCCATTTTTTCGAAAAATTCAGGCGGGGGTTCGCTCCGGGGTCGTTTGGAGGGATTGCTCGATTTTCTCGATGCCCCCCAGGATATCCGCCGCCGAATTAAACGCTGGATGGGCCGGGTCCTGCGGCCGGAGAATCTTGGCCGTTAATTCCGCCAGCAGGCGGGCTTCTTCGCTTTGCTTGTCGTAACGGATCAGTTCCTTCAGATCCGGATTGCTGTGCGGGGAATTGATCTGCACCGCCAGGTAGAAGAAATCGACCGCCTTGTCCACTTTATGGAGCCCCCCGCAAATTGTTTCGCTGGTCACCTGTCCGCTGCGGGTCATTTTCAGGAGCATGCGCTGGATTTCGCTGGTGCGCATTAGCTCCTCGAATAATCCGGAAAGCAGGGGGCTGGCGGATAAATCCTCTCCCACGCGCACCGCCGATCCGAAGTCGACGAATCCCACGCCGTCGGGCGTAATCACAAAATTATCCAGCCGAAGGTCCAGATGCATCACACCGACTTGATCGTGCAGCACGCGGAGCAAATCCGCGCTTTGCCGGGCAAATTGCAGCTGCGTGATCGCTTCGCCGCCATTGCGCAGCCACTGGAGATGCAACTTGCGGGCGAACCCGCGCTCGTCGGTCTCCATGTCGATGAGCCGCGGGATGCGCTGCTGGTACGGCGCCGGCAAATCGCGGTTGACAATCTTCAAAATCGCCGCCTCGCGGGTCAGGAAAATCGGAAAGATTCTTTCCGCGAACTTCCTGGCCCGGCGATCGATCAATTCATCGGACAATTCCGGCCATTTGCTGTGCAGGCGAGCCTTAACCTGATCGAGGGTTGGGACTTCCTTGACCACATGGTACGGTTTGGGCACGGTGGGCCGGCTCAGATAAACGTGATAGGTGAATCGATCGGAAAGATGCCCCGGCTGAACCAGTTGCACTTTGCGGGCGGTGAAATACCAGGCGGTTCGGCTGAAAAATGGGATCGGCAGCCCCAGCGGCCCTCGCCGCAGGGCGCGGATTTTTTCAACGATCTCGAATCCCCGCTCGGTGAGATGAATGCTGAATTTCACCGCATCGTGACGGTCCTGGGCGACATAAAGCAGCGTTCCGCCCCAGCGCAGCCGGTCGAACAGATCGCGTGCCGAATGCCTCTGCGACGAGGTGCAAGCCAGCGCGTCGGCCAGCTCCCCGCGATGAAGTTGCTCGGGCGCTTTCGCCTTGGCGTTTTGGAATTCCCCATCTGCCGCGGATACCCGGCGTAAGACCGCCGACAGGTAATCCGCCGCGATGGGGGCGTGGCTGGTCATTCAAATTTGCCGAATCAGGCGACTCCCGCCGATCCGGTTTCGATCGCCGTCGAAACGTATTCTCGCGGATCGGTGACAAATCCGGTAATCGCGCTGGCCGCCACCGTCAGCGGGGAGGCCAGATAAACCGCCGATTTCGTGCTTCCCATTCGTCCCGGAAAATTGCGATTGGTGGTGCTGATGCAGACTTCGCTGCGTTGCAATCGGCCGAAGGTATCGCCTGGGCCGCCCAGACAGGCGGCGCAGCCGCTGGAGCCGACGATGCAGCCGGCATCAACGAGTACGTCTTCAATGCTCTTTTCGTTGGGACCTTTTTCGACGCCGCGCAGATTCAGCCGTTTCATGTCGGCATGAACTTCGGTGCTGCCGGGGACGACAAAGGTGGGGATTTTCACGCCGTGTCCTTTGAGGATATTGGCAGCGAAGATCATGTCGGTGATTTTCCCGCCGGTGCAGCTTCCGATATAGGCCTGGTCGAGCTTCACCGAGCGGCAGTTGTAGGCGGTGTCGCGATTGTCCGGGCTGTGCGGCTTGGCGACCAGCGGCTCCAGAGTCGCCAGATCCCATTCCGCTTCATAGTGATATTGGGCGTCGGAGTCGTCGCGTACGACTTCCCAATGAGGCCGCTTGCTGCGGCGGCGAACGTAGCGGAGGGTCTTCTCATCCACGTCGCAAATGCCGTTTTTCCCGCCGGCTTCGATCGCCATGTTGGTCAGCGTCATCCGGTCTTCCAGAGTCAAGGAGGAGATTCCCTCGCCGGCGAAATACATGGAGCGGTAGGTCGCCCCATCGACGCCGATTTCGCCGATGACGGCCAGGATCAAGTCCTTGGCGGTCAGATACGGCGGGATCGAACCGTTGAAGGTGAATTTCATCGTGGGGGGAACTTTGAGCCAGAGTTTGCCGGTCCCCAGCGTGAAGGCGGCGTCCGTGTTACCGATGCCGCTGGAGAATTGGCCGAAGGCGCCGGCGGTGCAGGTGTGGCTGTCCGTGCCGAGCAGAATCTCCCCTGGGCGAACATGTCCCTCCTCCGGCAGCGCTTTGTGGCAGACCCCCTTGTAACTGGTCTTGGACGGGTCGCGATACGGATTGGGCATCGTCGGTTCGCTGTTCACGAAGTCCGCGTCGTAAAAATATTTCAGCCCCTGCTCTTTGACGAAGTCGCGCAGAATCTGCACGTTGCGATGGCATTTTTGATCGGCCGTGAAAATGTAATGATCCGGGATGATCACCACCCGTTCTTTGTCCCAAACCTTGGCGTTGCGTCCGAACTGTTCGTGGAAAATCGCGATGGTCCCTGGTCCGCAGACGTCGTGGGTCATGAGCACGTCCACGTCCACCCAGACGTTCTCCCCCGGCTGGACACTCTTTTTTCCAGAGTGCCTCGCCATGATCTTTTCCGTCATCGTCATGCCCGGCATAGCAAAAACTCCTGTTGAAAAGGGATTATATCAGTCCGGGGCTCAGGCGTCGTCGAGCCGGAAGAATTTGTGGCGGTAACCGCTGCCGATATTGATGGCGTCTATATTTCCCACTCGCGCACGGGCCGGAAAATGGCTGTGGCCGCAATAAACCCGCTTCACGTTGGGGTATTTGAGCAAAATATCCCCAATTTTGCCGCTTCCGAGGTACGCCTTGGCGAAATCCCATTGAGCGCTATGCGGCGGGGGCAGGAGTTGGGCGAACGGCAGGCAGTGAACCGCCGCTATAACGCTCCGGGCGTCGGAAACGGATTTCAGTTGCCCGTCGAGCGTTGCCAATAACTCTTCCAAAAACGCCTCGTCGCTCCGTCCGAGCTTCACGTGTACTCCATCGTTCCACCGCGCAAAAAATTCGCGGGCGGCGGCGGGGATGTCGCTTTGATCGCCAAGCAAATCGGCATATTCCGATTCTCGCTCGGCTACACCGGGGGAGATTTTCCGCTCGTAAAATCGCCGGGGGATTCCCAGTTCGCTTTGCGCAAACGAATAGTCGTACCATCCGACGGTTCCCACGATCGCTACGTCTTTAAATCGAAACGGCTGTTTAGCGAGCCAATGCCAACCGATTTTCTCCGCGCGCCTCGGCAATTCCTCCATGAGCAATTTGTAACTATCCGACCCCTTGGTCCACAGCTCATGATTCCCCGCCACCAGCAACTTAGGCCCGGCAAATCGAAAGAGCGATAAACATTCCTCCAGATCATTCCCATCGGCCACGGCCGTATCTCCCACGACCAGGAGAACGTCGCCGCCGGCGTCATTCATCCGCGCGATCAGATCCCGCGCCAGTTCGCGCGAGCGCGAATGGTTAAAATGCAGATCGGCGGTGACCAGGATTCGCACGTGAACATTGTAGGGGGGGAAGCCAGAGGGTCCGCGAAACGATATATTCCTCTCGGCCAGGAGATAAATGCATCCGCTGGTTGTGGACAACGTGAGCAAGCAATTCCGCCAGGGCGATCGCATCGTCACGGCTCTGGCTTCCGTGAGCATGGATGTCGAGCAGGGGGAATTTTTGGCGGTGATGGGCGCCAGCGGCTGCGGCAAAAGCACGCTCCTGCACCTGATGGCGGGGCTAACTCGGCCCGACGCCGGCGCCATCCGCGTTAACGGCCAAGACCTCGCCCGCATGCCCGATCGGCAGCTGACGATCTTCCGCCGCCGAAATATCGGGCTGGTTTTCCAGGCGTTCAATCTGATCCCCACCCTCTCGGCGGAGGAAAATATCGCCATGCCTCTGATGCTGGATGGCGTCAACGGCAAAATCGCGGCTCAAAAGGTTGAAAATCTGCTCAATACGCTGGGACTTGGCGATCGTCGAGCACACCGCCCGGATTCGCTCAGCGGCGGCGAGCAGCAGCGCGTCGCCATCGGCCGCGCGCTGGTTGGCGGCCCGGCGGTTCTCCTGGCGGATGAGCCGACGGGCAATCTCGATAGCGCCAGCAGTAAATCGGTCTGCGAACTTCTGCGCGATTTATCCAAAAATCATGGCCGGACGATTGTGATGGTGACCCACGAACCGTCGGTTGCCGCCTTTGCCGGGAAGGTGGCCATTTTGCGCGACGGAAGACTGGTCAAGCGATTCTCGACCGACGGAGCTACCGGAGCGGAGATAGCCGCCCGGTATCAGGAAGCGCTGGACTAAGATGGTTCTTTGGCGGCTCGCCATCTCGAATTTTTTGGTTCGCAAAGTGCGGACAGCGCTGACGGTCGGGGCGATCGCGCTCTCGGCCGCGCTGGTTGTCACGGTTACCAGCGGCTACAAGTCGATGGAAGCCTCCGCGCTTCAGTTCATGAATCGTTATATGGGAACCGCCGACGCTTTCGTGACGCCGGCCAACGAGATGCAAGGGCTTGTGCCGGAGAATTTGGTCGATTTGGTCAATCAGGACCCCGCCGTCAGCCTGGCGATAGGGCGGCTAAATTCGAACCGCGCGATGCCGCGGGCCGCACCATCGAGACATGCCGCGCCGTCGGAAGATCGTTTGGAAGCTGGAGCGCTTCCGTCGGATATGACCAATGTCCAACTCATTGGTATTCGCCGATCCGACGACGCCAAGTCCGAATCGCTCGAAATTGAAGAGGGCAAATGGTTCGATTTGACTGGGGGGGATGTCGCCGTGATCGACCAGATCGCCGCCAGCCGTCTCGGATTGCAAATCGGCGATTCGCTCAACGTCCCCGGACTGCGCCCATTAACGCTCAAGGTAGTCGGCCTCGTCCATAAGCCGACGTTTTTCGCCGAGCGTGCCCCGGCGATCTATCTCCCCCTGCGGACGCTCCAGCAATTCACCGGGCAGGACCATCCTCCGGTGGTGTCCCGCATCACGATCAATCTAAAAAGCGGCGCCGATTTCAACGCATTCGCCCAGCGCTGGAAGGCTAAATTAGCCGGCATCGACCCTAACCTGCATCTGGAAATGCGGCGTGACGCCCCCGGCGAACTCGACAAGAACCTCCAGGCCATCCACATCGTCAGTTATTTCGGCGGCTGCGCCTCGATGCTCACGGCCATGTTCATCACCTTCTCCGCCCTGAGCATGGGCGTCACCGAACGGCATCGCACGCTAGCCATGCTCCGAGCCATCGGCGCGGTCCGCGGCCAAGTCTTCCGGCTCGTCGTCATGGAAGGCGCTTTGCTCTCCATCGCAGGAATCATCCTCGGCACGTTTTTGGCGATGCTCTGCATCAATCTGCTCTACTGGCGTTTTTCGGAATGGTTCGCGGCCGGCGTGGTCTATAGCTACGGCGGGATGATTTTCGCCGCCGCCGGTTCGCTCCTGACGGCGCTGGCGGCCAGCATCCTGCCCGCCTGGTCCGCATCGCGCCTCAGCCCCGTCGACGCAATGAACGTTCAAGGGAGCACCGCCGCAACCGGCCGGCCGCGCCTCGCCGCGGCGGCCGTCGGAATCCTGCTCATTTCCATCGATCCATTTCTATTATTCGGCCCCATCACCCACGTGCTGGGAACCCTGGGCGTAGCCGATCCCAATCAGACCGCCCGCACGATACGTTTCTTGGGCCATTTGGCCGTCGGCGTCGAAGGAATCATCTTCGGATTCTTCCTGCTGGCACCGCTATTGATCTGGTCGATCGAGAAATGCTTCGCCCGGCTGGTGGCGGCGCTCCTGTATCTTCCAGAGCGATTGCTTCGCCAGCAATTAAGCGGCGGCATTTGGCGCGCCGCGGGCACCGCTGCTGCTTTGATGGTCGGGCTCGCCACGCTGATCGCCATGCAGGTGCAGGGCCACACGCTCATCGGCGGCTGGCGTCTGCCGGATAAATTCCCCGACATCTTCATCTACAGCCCCGACCCCATCTCCTGGCAGGACCAAAAATCGCTCAATTCCGTGTCGGATATTCAACCGGGCTCCCTGATGCCCGTCGCCATCGCCGCGCCGACGGGCGACAGTGAAACCGACCTCCTCTCCACCGCGATCCTGGGCGGGCGCAATGGAAATTTTGTCTTCTTCGGCGTCGATCCCGATCAGGCGATGAATCTGGTTCAGCTTGAATTCCGCGACGACGATGGCCGGCCGCTTCCGGATTCCGAGCAACGCGGCGCGGCCCTCCAAGCGGCGGCCGAACTCAATAAAGGCCGCCGGATCATCGTCACCGAGGAATTTCGCCAGCTCCGTCAGGTAAAAATCGGCGATACCCTCAAACTCCTGACTGCCACCCACGGCTTCCAGAACTACACCATTTGCGCCATCGTCTGGTCCCCCGGCGCGGATTTGCTCGTCAACCTCTTCGATATGGACCGCATGCTCGATCAACAGTCCGCCGCCAGCGTGTTCGGCTCGCTCGACGACGCTCGGCGCGACTTCGGCGTTGCCGGCGCGCGCCTCTTCGCCGCCAATCTCGCCGGCGGCGTCGATAAAAAGGATTTGCTGAAACATCTCCAAAAATCGCTTGGCGACCGCGGCCTGCGCGCTGGCGACGTCCGCCAAATCAAATTTGCCGTCGAAAACGCCTTCTACCGCCTGTTAATGCTGATCAGCACCGTCGCTTTCGCCGCTTTGGCGGTGGCTTCGCTTGGCGTGACCAACACCGTGATGGCGTCGGTCCGCTCGCGGCGCTGGCAATTCGGCGTTCTCCGCGGCATCGGCGCCTCCCGCGGGCAGCTGCTCCGGCTGGTCCTTGCCGAAGCGGCGACGCTCGGCCTCGTCGGCGTCGCCTTGGGGCTGGGCGCCGGTCTGGAATTGGCCGTCGACGCCCGTAAACTCTCCGGCATCGTCATGGGTTACAGCCCGGATCTGAATATCCCTTGGCCGATCGTCGGCATCGGTTGCCTGGCGGTTTTGCTTGTGGCGCTGCTGGCCAGTCTTTGGCCCGCGATTGGCGTCGCCCGCGCCGAGCCGCTGGAGCTGCTGCAGGCTGGCCGCGCTTCGATGTGAGGGTTTCGCATGCCCAGATCGCGCTATCTGGCCCTGGCGGCTTGCGGAACCCTGCTCACAATTTTTGCCGTCGCCAGCATGCATTCCTGGTGGTATCGCTACTGCAGCTATGACGAGCCGCTGCATCTGGTCAGCGCGTTTGCGCAGAATCAGACCCGCGATTTCCGCTGCAACCCCGAAGATCCCCCGCTCTGGAAATATTACGCGATTGCAGGCATCTCGTCGGATCGCCTTAGGGTGAATACCTCAACGCCCCTGTGGGATGAACTTCTGGGCAGCCCCAAAAATAGCGAATTTGTCTCCGACACGCTCTTTGCGACGCCGGGCAACGATCCTGACGGCGTTCTCCGCGCCGCGCGTTTGCACATGGTGGTGCTTGGAATTTTACTCGGAGTCCTGATCGCCTGGTGGGCCTGGCGACTCGCCGGGCCGCTTGCTGGTGTCGTCGCCGCCGCCGGGTTTTGTCTCGACCCCAACTTCCTGGCCCATTCCGCACTGGTGAAGAACGATGTTCCCATCACGCTTCTGTTCACCGCTCTGATGGCGATGACTTGGCTTCTCGGCGAGCGCGTGACAGGGTGGCGCTGCCTTGCCGTGGGCTTGCTCTTGAGCATGGCGATCACCACCAAATTCTCCGGCCTACTGGGGATTCCGATGCTCGGGCTGGCACTGCTGGCGCGGGTGCTGGGTCCGACGCCGTGGCCGGTTTTTCGCTTCGTCGTCGCCGGCCGATTTTATCGCCTTGTCGTGGCTGCCGGCATCGGGCTATTCAGTGTTCTGCTGGCGTGGGGATTCGTCTGGGCGATTTACGACTTTCGTTTCAGCATCGGTCCCAATCCCAACACCGTTACGGAATTAAACGACGTGCTCAGCGTCTGTGTCGATTGCGAAACGATCGCCAACCACAATCTGCCCTGGGACATGACCCTTAATCAACTTCAAAATGCAATGCAAGATTGGCAGCCCAGCACGACGATCACCGCGTCGAGGTGGGTGAACAGCAATCGGCTCCTGCCCCAGACATTTATCCGCGGATTTCTGTATACGTACGCCACGACTCTTTATCGCGGCGCGTTTTTATGCGGCGATCTGAGCCTTCATGGCTGGTGGTATTACTTCCCCCTGGCGATGCTCTTCAAAACCCCTCTGGCGACACTGATCGCGCTGGCCGTCGGCGGGGCAAGTTGGATATGGGCACGCCGGAATATTTTCCGCAGCCCCAAGGCGATTTCTTGCGGCTGGTGGCCATTTTGCGCCGCGGCCGTGACACCTGTCTTCTACATGATCATGGCCCTGCGTTCCCACACCGACCTGGGCCTTCGCCACATATTTCCGGTCTATCCGTATCTGTTTATATTTTTAGGCGTCGCCGCCGCCGACGCCTATTCTCGCCGCCCCCGAATAGCGACCTGCCTGATCGCGCTGCTCGGCCTGGGCTTGGCGGCCGAGACGTTTTGCGCGTCGCCGGATTTTTTATCGTTTTTCAACGTAGCCGCCGGCGGCGAGCGCGGCGGGGCGGCGCTCCTGGGCGATTCCAATCTTGATTGGGGACAAGACCTCAATGCCCTGGTCCAATGGCGCAAGGATCACCCGGATGGACAACTGTGTCTTAGCTATTTCGGGACCGCCGATCCGCGCTATTACGGGCTGCATTACTACAACCTCCCCGGCGATGCCGCGCCGGATGACCAGCCGCCGCGGAATGATGGTTCGCATATATACGCCATCAGCGTCACGTATTTGCAGGGACTCTACATGACCACAAGACAGCATGAGCAGTACCTGCAGTTCCGCGATCGGAAAATCGCCGCGATTCTGGGCGGGACGATCTATGTTTACAGCGTTCCGTGAGCGGGCTCTTCGCTTTTATTCCTTTTCGCTTTTGCCGGCTGCTCCTTTGATTTACACTGCGGGACTTGATGCAATCGGAGCGATCTCAAAACCTTGTCTCGGGCACCGGCACAGCGCGAGCCAGCATGGGGGGGCAGCGCGAGCAATTTTCCGCCGAGGAATTGGCGGTCGTCTTATCCCATTTTGACATTGGAACCATCGACTCGGTCGTCGAATTTCCCCGCGGCTCACGAAAAGCCCCCAAACTTCTGATTGTTAGCGAGCAGGGAAAGTTTCTACTCAAGCGCCGAGCGCGAGGGCGGGACGATCCGTTCAAAGTCGCCTTTACCCATTCCCTTCAGCTTTACTTGGCGGCCAAGCAGTTTCCCCTGCCGCATCTGATCGGGACCAAGAAGGACAACAACTCCATGCTCCAATGGCGCAACGGCGTCTACGAGCTGTTCGAATACATCCCAGGCCAAGCCTTCCCGCAAACTCTCGAAGCCACGTTCGACGCGGGACGAGTGCTGGGCCTCTTTCATAAACTGCTCGAAGATTTCAAATCCGAGTGGCAGCCGCCCAGCGGCAGCTATCACAATTCCAGCGCCGTCGAAACCGGCCTCCGCGCCATCGATGGGAATATTCCCGCCACCGAGGAGAACGCTTATCTGCACCAGGTGGTGAATTTCCTGGCCACGGGTTATCGGAAAGGGGCGGAAAAGGTTCAGGCCATGGGGATCGATAGCTGGCCCAAGCAGATCGTTCATGCCGACTGGCATCCCGGGAACATGCTTTTCCGCGACAATCACGTGGTGGCGGTTCTGGATTACGACAGCGGCCGGCTTTTGCCGCGAATCATCGACATCGCCAACGGCGCCTTGCAGTTCTCCATCATCGGCGGCGACGAAGACGTCTCCAAATGGCCGGAATACATCGACGAAACGCGCTTCAAACGTTTTTTGCGCGGGTATGATGAAGTGATGCTTCTCTCGCAAGCCGAAATTCGCACATTGCCGCCGCTGATGGTCGAGGCCCTGATCGCCGAGGCGGTTTTTCCGATCGCCGCCACCGGCTCATTTGGAAAAGTCGACGGCGTTCCTTTCCTGCAAATGGTCCAGCGTAAAATCGCCTGGCTTCAAAAGAACTACGACCACCTTGTAGAAGTCGCTGAGGGATAAATCCGTGCCGCGTCCGATTTCCATCACCATCGGCGTTGTTCTCTGCGGCCTCTTATTTTCGGTGAACCGATCGCATGCCGAGGCGCCTCCGTCAACTCAGCCCGATAGCGCGGCATTTCGGCAATGGATCACTCAATTAGCCGACGCCGATCCGGATGTCCGCGACTCGGCCACGCAGCAATTGATGAGCCTCAAGCGCGACGATCTGCCCGCCCTCCGCCAGGCGGCGATGAGCCAGCGCCCGCTGCTTCCGGTGCAGATTGCCTCGCTGCGCGACGTCGTTCGCCAGGTTTATCTGGCCTCGGAACCCTACAAGCCGATGCGCGACGTGGCCTTCCTTGGCCTCTCCTGGCAGGGGGCGGAATTCAGGGATTCCGGCGACGTGGGTGTCGTCGTCGCCGACCGCATTCCCGGGTTCGACGCCTACCGTTGCCTGCGCAATGGCGACGTTATTGTGAAACTTCTGGACAACCCCGACGCTCCACTGCACAATCCCTCGCAGTTGAGGGACACGGTACGCGTTCTCGGCCCCGGCCGGATATTGCGATTCGAGGTCCTCCGCGACGGACGCCCCGTCGTGGTGTCCGTTTTGCTTCAAGCGCGCCCGCTGGAATTGCCCGATTTATCCGATCCCCGGGAATGGATCAAAGAGCGCGCCGATCGAGCCGACAAGTATTGGGAGTCTAATTTTTCCGTCCTTGACCGCGACGTGGCTGCCACCGATGCGGCCGCGGCCTCCGCACCATGATTGATCTTTATCGCCCCTTCATCGATCGCCTTTCCAATTGCCGGCGAGTGCTGATCACCACTCATGTTCGTCCGGACGGCGACGCCCTGGGCAGCTCCGCCGCCATGAGCCTCGCCCTGCGCACAAAAAAAATCGACAGCCACGTTCTGCTGCTCAGCCGGATGCCGGACAAATACGCGTTCATCTTCCGAGACAACAAAATTCAAAGCTGCAACCTCGAAGGGGGCTGCCCGGAAATCTCCTTTTCGGATTTCGATTTGCTCCTGGTGGTCGACACCGGCACCTGGTCGCAGCTTCCCGGATTAAAGGACCGGCTGAACGGTTTTGCCGGTCCGCGCCTGGTCATGGATCATCATCTGACGCAGGAGGATTGGGCCGACGCCAAGCTCGTCGATTCGACGGCGGCCGCCGCGGGCGAAATCGCCGCCGAATTGCTCCGCCGCTGGAATATTCCCTTCGATCCCCCGATCGCAACCGCCTTGTTCCTCGCCCTGGCGAGCGACACGGGCTGGTTCCAGTTCAGCAACACCCGCCCGCGCACCATGCGCCTGGCGGCCGATCTGATGGAGGCCGGCATCAATACGGACTACATCTACCGCCTCCTGTATCAAAACGAGCGCATTCAGCGATTGGAACTGCAAACCCGCGCGCAGCAATCGCTCGAGCTGCTCAAAGACAATCGCTTGGCCGTGATGACGCTTCGTCAAAACGATTTTACCCAGAGTGGCGCCGATATGACCGATACGGAAAACCTGATCAACATTCCCCTGCAGGTTCAGAGCGTGGAGGTGGCGATCCTGATCGTCGAGCCGCTCGATTCCGGCCCCATCCGCGTGAGCCTGCGGAGCAAGAATTCCGTGGATGTCGCCAAATTCGCCGAGCAATTCGGCGGCGGCGGCCACGCTCGGGCCGCCGGCCTCAAGCTCCCGGGTACTGTCGACGAAGTCCGCCGAAAACTGATCCAGGCGATGCTTTCTTCCATGTCCCATTAACGTTTGCGGGCCTACAATCGCCAGTCTGTGCCCGACCCCACGCGCATCCTCATTCTCGGCGGCGGATTTTCCGGCGTGCTGATGGCGCGCCGCCTCGAGCGGCTTTGTAAAAATCGGTCTGACGTGCAGATCACTCTGATCAGCCGCGATAATTTTCTTCTGATGACGCCGCTGATGTTCGAAGCCTGCACCGGGACGCTGGAGCTTCGACACTGCTCGGTCGCGATTCGCGCGTTCCTTCGGCGAACCCGCTTTATCGAGGGGATCGTCAGCGGGATCGATCTCGAGCGGCGTGTCGTCCATGCTTCGTGGGGCGAGGAGGGGATGGGTCACGATCTTCCCTACGACCAGCTGGTTCTGGCTCTGGGCGCCGTGACCAACACCCGGCAAATTCCCGGCTCGGAAAACGCCATGTCATTTAAAACCCTCGCGGACGTGATCGTACTTAGGAACCATCTCATCGAATGCCTGGAGCGCGCGGACGTCGAGACCGATCCGGAAACTCGCCGGCGGCTGCTGACGCTCGCCGTCGTCGGCGGCGGATTTGTCGGCTCGGAAGTCTTCGGCGAACTCACCGCCTTTATGGACGAGATCGTGCGCTATTACCCGCGGGTTCGCCGCGATGAGATGCGATTATTTCTCATCCA
>JBEKPV010000030.1:0-24100 GCA_049520395.1 Tepidisphaeraceae bacterium | reverse complement strand
AAAAAACTGGCGCTGCACGTCGAGTTCGACGGGAAAATTCCGCAGACCATTCAAGGCGACCCCACGCGCCTGCGGCAAGTCCTGATCAACCTCGTCGGCAACGCCATCAAGTTCACCTCCGAAGGCGCGGTGCGTATGGTCGTGCGACTAAATGGCTCGCCGGAGGATGAACATCCAAAACTGCAAATTGACATCATGGATACCGGGATCGGATTAACCGAAGCCCAAATCACCAATCTATTTCGGCCGTTTTCACAGGCCGACCCTTCGACCGCGCGAAAATTCGGCGGCTCGGGTTTGGGCCTGACCATTTCCAAACGCCTGGCCGAAATGATGGGCGGCGACATTAGCGTCTACAGCCGCCACGGTGAAGGGAGCACTTTCACCGTCACGGTGGACACCGGTTCGATTAAAGGTTCAGCGATGACCGATCAGCCCCTGGCGATCGGGCAACTGGAGGATTCGGTGGAACAGCTTGGAAATCAGCAGAAAGTCCGTCTCGATGGGATGCGTATTCTCCTGGCCGAAGACGGCGTCGACAACCAACGCCTCATCGGGCACATCCTGCGCAGCCGCGGCGCTGCGGTCACGCTGGCCGAGAACGGCCGTCTCGCCTACGACGCCGCCATGCTCGCCGCCGGTGAAAAAAATCCCTTCGACGTCATTCTCATGGACATGCAAATGCCCGAAATGGACGGCTACGCCGCCACCAGCAAACTCCGCCAAAAACAGTACGACGGCATCGTGATCGCCCTCACCGCTCACGCGATGGATTCCGACCGCGAAAAATGCCTGGGCTGCGGCTGCGATAACTACGCCAGCAAGCCGATCGACCGGAATCTTCTGGTCAACATGCTCGCCGAATATTTCCACAAAATCCGCTCCAAGGCGGCGTGAGATGCTTCAATTTCGCCGCAACGGATAAGACTTAAAACACCCCAATGGAGCCGAGCGGGCTCGAACCGCCAACCCCCACGTTGCAAACGTGGTGCTCTCCCAATTGAGCTACGGCCCCGATCTTCAACCCCAGTCTATCGCACACCCATCAGCAGTTCCATCGTCAGCTGATCGAGGCGCTCGTAGGGCAGCGGCTCATCCGCAAGGCGCCCGCGGTCAAACCGAAGCGCCGAGAGCTTTTTAGCTCCGGCCGGTGTGTAGGCCTTCGTCAATTCGCCAAGCGACTTCTCCTCCACATTGATCTGCCGAACGATCTGCTGGATTTCACTGTCCTGGTGCCAGCGGCGAACTTTCTCTTTAAGGATCATATACGTCCGCATGCACCCGCGCGCGAATTGCTCAACATCGTGGTAATCACTCTGCCGATACGCGTGCGCGTCGAAATGCCGCGGCCCGGCATAATGGTGATCCTCCAGCAGCTTCACCAGAAAAAACGCGTGTTTGACGTTGACGCTTCCGAACCGGAAATCCTGGTCATACCGCCCGAATTCCTGATCATTCAAATCGATATGAAATAGTTTCCCCGCCTCCAGCGCGGCGGCCACCTGATGCACAAAATTCAAACCGGCCATGTGCTCGTGCGCCACCTCCGGATTCACTCCGCACATCTCCGGATGATCCAGCGTCGGAATGAACCCCAGATAACTCCCCGTCACCGCGAAATAAATATGCCCGCGCGGCTCGTTCGGCTTGGCCTCAAAAGCAAATTTGTACCCATATTTCTGTTTAATGTTGTATTCGCATAGAAAATTGACCGATTCCCGAAACCGCTGAATAGCAACAAAAGGATCCTTAGTGGCATCCGACTCAACACCTTCCCGCCCGCCCCAGAAAACATAAATCTTCGCCCCCAATTCCGCTCCAAGGTCCATCGCCCGCATGGTTTTCTGAACCGCATACGCGCGAATCTTCGCGTTGTTACTGGTGAACGCCCCGTCCTTGAAAACCGGATCGGCAAAAAGATTGGTGGTAGCCATCGGGACCGTTAGCCCGTTGTCCGCGACGGCTTTTTTGAATTGTTTGACCAGCGAATCGCGCTGCCGGGGGGTCGCGTCGATGGGGACCAAATCGTTGTCGTGCAGATTGACGCCATAGGCGCCGACTTCTCCCAGCATTTTGCAAATCTGCACCGGAGAAATCGCCCCCCGCGTCGGCGAGCCAAACGGATCGCGCCCGATATTCCCTACAGTCCAGAGACCGAAGGTGAATTTCATCGCCGGATCAGGATCGTATCGGGACATGAATTTCAGTTTCGCCGAAAACGGCGCCGCGGGCAAGAAATGGAATGCCGCCTTGATTATTCCGGTGGGGGGCCGCCCTCACTCAACTCCGGCCCACAATTTGGACCAGCCTCGCGCTCCATCGCCTGCATGGGCGAAATCGCCGGCGGAGAATATCGAATCAAATCCGGCTTAAAAACCAGATGAAAGAGGGCCAATTGCTGCCCCGGCTTCTTCTGCCGCCGAGAATGCTCGGATTGATCGATCACCATCACGTCTCCCAAAGTTTGCAATGGCGCTTGATCGAACAAGCGGGCCACGACGTAGACCTCGGAAGTATGAATGTCATTGCTGCGCAAATAAGAAAGATTGTGCAGCAACAGCGTATCATCGCGCAGATAAAACTGATCCCGAAAGAAATCCAGCGGTCCCACGGCCGCATCGAGCGTAAGCAGCTTATCGGCAGGAACTTCCGCATTCACGCGACGAAGAAATTGCGTATCGGGGACGGTCTCATCCGGCCAATACGTCTGTCCCCAGCAGTACGTGACTCCCGCGCCCAGCAGAATAGCCGCGAATAACCAACCCCCACGTTTGACCAGCAACCCGTGGTAATACATCCAGACGCACAAAAGCCAAACGCCAATCAACCCGCCGCCAATCAATTGCGGCCCAGGAATCTTGTGCAAAAATAGTAATATGGCCAGTGCTATCGCCACCGGTAAACCAAAGACCGTCATTCCGAATTTCGGCCGCCGCGACCATTCCGGCCCAGCGAAAAATGCCTTAGCCATCCTCGGCAACCCAACCGCCGCCAGGATCGCCCACGGAGCCAAACTCGGCACAAGATAGTGATGATGTTTCCGATGCGGAATCGAAAGAATCACGATCGGCACAATCGCCCAGCACCACAAAAATCGCTCCGCCCGATTCCCCACCCGAAACGCTCCCCGCGCGGTGATAAATAGTCCCACCAGTGCCGCCGGCGTCCACGGCATCGCCACCCCCAAAAGCTGCGGAACGTAATACCAAACCGGCTGATCAAACGTATTGGTATCCGCAAAATCGTACCGCAGATTCTTCAAATACTCCGGATAGCGAATACCCACGACAACGTGCCACCAAAGCGCCAGAGCTATGAAAATGAGCCAGCCCCAGAACCAGATATATCGCCTGATCCGTCGCCAATCGCGTTGCCAGAGAAGATAAACCCCCAGCGTCCCGGCCACGACAATCGCGCCGACCCCCGGCCCTTTGGCCAGATTGCTCAGCCCCATCAGGATAAAAAAAGCCACGACCGGCCATGGCCGCCACTCCACAAACCCCAGCCGCTTATCCTGCATCTCCGGATCGCGCCGGAATTCCATAAAAACGAACAAAGCGACGGCGATAATCACCAAGGCCGCCAGAAAAATATCGTCCTCGGAAAGCGTCGAGTAGTAATAGAACTCATACATCGACGCCAGCGAAAATCCCGCCAGCAATCCGCTCACTCGCCCAAACCACCCGGCAGCCATCGTCGCGGTCACCAGCACAACCAATGTCCCCATAATCGCCGGCGGGATTCGCACCGACCATTCCGTATCGCAATTCTGTCCAATAGCCTTAGCGAAAATAATCTCCACCCAATGCGGCAACGGCGGCCTCTCCAGCCACGGCCTGGGCCCATTGTGCGGAATCAAATAATCCCCCGTCCGCATCATCTCCCGCGAAAGCTGCGGCAACCGCGCCTCGTGCATCGTCATGGGCCGCCCGCTAATGGCGACATAGCCAAACAGAACCCCGCAAAACAAAATCAGCAAAAAATAATCAACCAGCCGCAGACGATTAATCCCCTGTCCCGCGACGCCGCTGCTGACTCCCTCCCCCGGTTCTCCGGGAGAGGATGGGTTCGAGGGGTATTGCTCTGTTTGAGTCATAGGACTCTCGCCTCGGCCCTCCCCCGGCGTATCGAGAGAGATAATAAGAAAATGCGAGGTGAGCGCGGCCGAGTATACTCACCCTCCATCGCAATGCCCATTCACCCCATCAACTCGCTGGACGATCCCCTCCTCGAGCCATATCGAAACATGAAAGACCGCGAGCTGGCTCGCTTCGACGCGCGCTTTATCGCCGAAGGCGAAAATGTCGTCCGCCGGTTGCTCAACAGTCGCATTGCGGTCGAATCGTTATTGCTCTCACGTCGAAAGGTGGAAGCAATCGCGCCAATCGTGAACCCGGCAATTCCGATTTTCTCCGCCACGGACGATGTGATCGAAAAGGTGATCGGCTTCGAATTTCACAGCGGCGTATTAGCCTGCGGAATTCGGCCCCCGTCGTTGCAATTGTCCGCGATTCTCCCGCCGCCGCCGGCAAAGGTCCGCGTGGTCGCCTGTCAGCAGATCACCAATACCGAAAACGTCGGCTCGCTGATCCGCATCGCGGCCGCCTTCGGGGCCAGTGCGCTTCTGTTGGGCGAAAGCTGCTGCGACCCCTTCTTTCGCCAAAGCGTGCGTGTCTCGATGGGAACCATCTTTTCCCTGCCGCTGGTTCGGTCAGAAAATCTTTGTGAAGATTTAGATCGCTTGGCGGTAGGGGGTGTCGAGACATTTGCCACGGTACTCCACCCGGATTCAGAGCCGCTGGCGACAATCTCCCCGCCGGATCGAGTGGCGTTAGTTTTCGGCAATGAAGCACAAGGACTGGACGAGATCACCATCCGCCATTGCCGCCGGCGCGCGACGATTCCGATGCAATTAGGCACGGATTCCCTGAACGTCGCCATTGCCGCCGCCGTCTTTCTATATCATTTCACGGCAACCGATTGATGAGCCTCATCCCAGGCCAGCCGATACGCCATTTCGACATCGAGCACGGCCTTGGCGTTTTGCAGGGCGATCAGTTGGATCATGTTCATCGTTTGCCCGTGAGTCTGCCCGGTGTATCCAAAGAACGCCGCCGGATCGAACTTCCCCGTCACATATCCCGCCTGAGCCGCTCGCCCGACAAACGGAAGATAATCGTAACTGTCGCTCAGAATTCGCAAATCCCACCGGAATGGATCGAAATTCGCGCACGTCGGCCGCGTCTGTGCCGCTCGAGTCGCGGCCATGGAATCGATCCGAGCAATCAGGTCCCCCCAAAATTCCTCCCGAAGATCTTTCCGCGGCTCATCGCTATTCTCAAACAGTTCATACTCAATATCTCCGTGCGGATTAACCCCGCTCGGCAGACGCATCGCCACCAGCGCGCTATAAGCCGGCCGCGTCGCAAACACCCCCGGCACATGCCCCGCAAGATAACTCTGACTCTGATAATCTCCGGTCGTATGGTGCGGCTGAGTCGAATCCTCGATGTAATGCGCCAAATACCCCGCCGCCATCAGCGCCGCATCCGAATCCGCCACGGAATCCCCCGGCCCAAAAGCCGTCGCCAGCCGGTGGTACATCTCCTCCACGCGCCAAGGCACAAACCCTCCGCGCTTCCACCGCGGGTCGGACAAATCGTGCGGAATCTTCTCCACATCCGGCTTACCCGAAAGATCGTCCTTGTAGTACCCCGTAGCCGAGAAAACTTCCAAATCGAGCCGATGCATATAACTCTCCGTCATTCCATACGGCTCAATTTTCCGCATTCCCGCCAAGCCCGCCTTCATGCGATCCGGCATGGTTGCCCAGCGGTCCAAAGCGATGTCGAATTGCTGGATATCCTCCGGATGCGCCCCTACCGTTTGCACGGTTGCCAGCGCCTTGCAATCGTCCATGGAATACGCCATGTTTTGCCGAAGAAAATCGCGCAAACCCTGTGGAGCGGAAGGGTCCTGAATGATGCGCAGCGCCGCCAGTCGCGTGATCAGGATGTGTCCCTGATGGCTCCACGCTGGGCATGCGACGGGCAGCCCGGCAACGGTCGCCGCGAAAATGAGAAGTAAGCTCCACGCAAGTCGGGGCGGTTTCATGAACACGGGATTCTACCCGTTTCGAATTGAAAAATGATGCGGATCGCCCTGCTGGATTTTCTGAAGCGCGATTACACGGTGCTAACAGCCCGCCAGTCGCCGCTGGGGGGCAGCCCCTCCGCCGTCAGTTATCTCTCCGAGCAATTTGCCGCCCTGGGGCATTCCACGTTTCTGATCAATTACGGATCGGCGCAAGGAAACATCAACGGCGTCGAGCATCTCAGTTGGAACCAGTTTAAAATTGAGCAATTAGGCGGCCTCAATCTCGACGCCGCGATCGTGATTCAAGCCGCCGGCCGCGGCCAATGGGTGAAAACCGCGCTGGGTGAAAACGCCCGGTTGATTCTCTGGAACCAGGACGGGGTGGACCAGCCTACGGTCTGGCCTCTGCACGAGCCCGCCGAACGCGATTCCTACGACGGCATGGCCATGGTCAGCCGCTGGCAGGCCGAACAGTTCATCCGCGAATTCTCCCTCGATCCCGCTCGGATCGCGCTGATGGGCAACGCGATCGCGCCGGCCTTCGCCGGCCTCCTCGCCAAAGAGGATTCCATACTCGCCAAGAAAGCTCAACCGCCCTGGCTTGTCTACGCGAGCACTCCCTATCGCGGCCTGGAGCTTCTGCTCGATTTGTTTCCCGATATTCGCGCCAAGGTTCCCGACGCCCGCCTCGGCGTCTTTTCGAGCATGAATGTCTATCAAATGACCGGCCACGAAGCCGAGAAATACCGGCCCCTCTACGATCGGTGCCGCCAGACCCCCGGCGTCGAATATTTCGGCTCCGTCGCCCAGCCCGCGCTGGCGCAGTGGCTGCTCCAGGCCGCCGTCATGGCCTATCCAAACACGTACTGTGAGACCGCCTGCATCGCAGTCATGGAAGGCATGGCCGCCGGCTGCCAAATCGTCACCTCCGATCTCGCTGCCTTACCCGAAACCACCGCTGGTTTCGCCCGGCTGGTCCCCCCGGATTTTCAAAACCCCGCCAATCGCCGCCGATTCGTTGAGGAGATCGTCGCCGTTCTGCGCCAAACGCAATCCGATCCCGCCGGTGTCGAACAAACCCTCCGCCGACAGGTCGATTTCGTTAACGCGAAGTACACCTGGCCGGTGCGCGCACTGGAATGGCTGGCGTGGCTTCCGCGCCTCTCGCCCCGAAAGCCGGCCGTCACCCCCGAGGCCATCGCCCAACGCCAGGAAATGATGCGGCTCGCGACCGAGAAGTTTGAGGCGCGCCGATTGCCCGATGCCGAGGCTGCGTGCCGGAACCTCCTGCGGGATTTTCCGGATCATGTTGAGGCCAATCACCTCATTGGCTTAATCGCCTTTCAATCCGGTCGATCCGAAGAGGCTCTGCAAATCCTTCTGCGAACAGTAAAAATGAATCCGCACCGGCCCGATTTTCGATTGAATCTCGGCCTGGTCCTGGTCAATCTCGGGCGCGGCGAAGAAGCCCTCGAGGCATTCGAATTCGCCACCCGCCTGCGGCCCGATTTCCCCGAAGCCCATCAAAATCTCGCCCAAGCGCTCCTTTCCCAGCAAAAAACCGAAGAGGGCATCGCCGCGTTGAGGAGATATTTGGAGCTTCGCCCCGGCGATGCCGACGCCTGGAACTCGCTGGGCACTCATTACCAGCGATCGGACAAATTAGACGAGGCAAAATCGGCCTACCAAAGCGCCCTGGCCGCCAAATCGGATTACCCACTGGCGCTTTACAATTTAGGCCTCCTATTGCGAGAGCAAAATCGGTGGAGTGAAGCGGTTGATGTCCTCCGTCGCGCGGTAGCCGCCCGCGACGAATTTCCCGACGCCCACAACAATCTGGCCAGCGCCCTTAAACACATCGGCGAATTTCGTGAGGCCGAGAAAGAATACCGCCGGACCATCGCTCTGCGGCCCAGTTTCGCGGAAGCCCACAGCAACTTGATCATGCTCCTTCATTACGCTCCCGGCAAGACCCCAGCCGACATCCTGGCCGAAATGCGCCGCTGGAACGAGCGCCACGTGGAACCCCGGCGGCATCTGATCCGCCCGTGCACGAACGATCGAAACCCCGGTCGCCGCCTCAGAATCGGTTACGTCTCTCCAGATTTCTCCAGCCACGTCGTCGGCATGAATCTCTGGCCCCTCTTCGCCAATCACGATCGTGAGTCGTTCGAAGTCTATTGCTACTCCAACACCCCGCACCCCGACGCGCTGACCGACCATTTCCGCGGCGCCGCCACCGAATTTCGCGAGATTCAAACACTAAGTGACGAACGTGCCGCCGAAATGATCCGAACCGACCGCATCGACATTCTCGTCGACCTCGCCGGCCACACCGCCAACCACCGGCTCTTAGTCTTCGCACGCAAGCCCGCTCCCATCCAACTGACCTTCGGCGGATATCCCGGCGGCACCGGCCTGGAAACAATGGACTATCGCCTGACCGACCCATACCTGGACCCTCCCGGCAAAACCGAAAACCACTACACCGAAAAACTCCATCGCCTGCCGCACAGTTTCTGGTGCTACGACCCCCGCGCCATGGCTCCAGCCGCGGATTTAAACGTCGGCCCGCTTCCCGCGTCGATGAACGGTTACGTCACCTTCGGGTGCCTCAACAATTTCATGAAAGTCACACCTCCAGTTCTTCGCATCTGGGCGGAAGTCCTGGCGAAAATTCCCCAATCCCGGCTTTTGATTCTTGTCCCCGAAGGCAAGCCGCGCCAGGACGTACTGCAAATCCTCCCCGCCGATCGCATCGAATTCGTCAACCAGCAATCACGCCGCGAGTATCTCGAAACGTTCCATCGAATCGACATCGGCCTCGACACGCTCCCATATAATGGGCACACGACAAGTCTCGACGCGATGTGGATGGGCGTGCCAGTCCTGACCATGCTCGGCGAAACCGCCGTCGGTCGGGCTGGATGGAGCCACTTATCCAACACCTCGCTGACGGATTTGGCAAGTCAGCGCCCCGAAGACCTACCTGCCCTGGCGCAAAAACTGGCCGGCGATTTGCCTCGCTTGATGGAATTGCGCGCCACCATGCGCGATCGCCTAAACCGCTCGGCCCTCACCGACGGCCGCCGTTTCGCCCGAAACATCGAATCCGCCTACCGCCAAATATGGAAAAACTGGTGCGAGCGCAGCGAATGACACAGGACACCGCAAATATCCTGAGCCAGGCCGTCCGCCTTCATCAGTCGGGAAAACTTGCCGAGGCGCAGGCGATCTATCGCCAGATTCTGGCGGTCCATCCCGACCATCCCGACGCTCTACATCTTTTGGGCTTCGCAACCTTTCAATCGGGGCAAGCGCAAGAGGGATTGGCCCTTATCCAGCGCGCGATTTCCCTGAACCAGACGAAGGCCGATTACTACTGCAATCAAGGCGTCGTCCTGGCGTCATTGAATCGCCCAAAAGAGGCGATGCAATCCCTGCAAACAGCCCTGTCAATCCGCCCCAACTTCCCGCAAGCCGGCGCCTGCCTCGGTTCGGCCTATCACGATTTGGCCGTTCAACTTCAAGCCGATGACAAGCCCGAAGAGGCCATCGCCGCATACCGCGAATCGATTCGTCTGAATCCCCAAATCCCCCGCTCCCATTACAATTTAAGCATGATGCTCCTCCGCCGCGGCGAATTTGCCGAGGCCTGGCCTCATTACGACTACCGCTGGCAGGTCAACGATTTCAACATGGTCCGCCGCCAGTTCGACTTGCCCGAATGGAAGGGCGAAGATTTGCAGGGCCGCCGCGTCTTAATCCAAATTGAACAGGGATATGGAGATTTAATTCAGTTCGTGCGCTACGTCCCCATGATCGTCGATCGCGGCGGAAAAGTCGTGTTGGAATGCCACGCCGATCTCGTGCGCCTCATCAAGTCCGTCCCCGGCATCGATCGCCTCGTGGAGGTCGGCCCAAAGCCATCGGATGTCGATTTGTGGTGTCCAATGATGAACCTCCCGCGCATCTTCGGCACCTCGCTGGAAACGATCCCCGCCAATGTGCCCTATCTCTGGTTCCAGCCGCAATTAGCCGATCGCTGGCGCGAAAAAATAGGTTCCGACAAACGTCCATGCGTCGGCCTGGTCTGGAACGGCCGTCCAAACCCCCAGCCCCTCCGCTCGATTCCCATAAAGCAGCTCGCTCCGCTGGCGAGCGTCCCCGGCGTGCGATTCGTCAGCCTGCAAGTCGGCGACATGGCCAAGGAGGCCGCCGACGCCCCAGCCGGATTGGAAATCGCCGATTGGCATCAAGACATCCGGGATTTCGCCGACACCGCCGCCCTGATGGCGAATCTCGATTTAATAATCACCATCGACACCGCAGCCGCCCATCTAGCCGGCGCATTAGCCCGGCCCACATGGCTTCTCCTCTATCACAAACCCGATTGGCGCTGGATGAACGCCCAGACCACCTGCCGCTGGTACCCGACCATGCGCTTATTCCGCCAGGAGAGCCCCGGCAACTGGCAAAAACCAATTCAGAACGTCGTACAAGCATTGCGCGATTGGACTGCTAAACTGAACTAACTCATGCGAGCATTCGTCACCGGACAAGTCGGCGTGGATAAAGGCCCATTCCTGGAAGCCGTCAAAGCTCAGGCCCGCGCCCGCGGCGTAGACGTGGAAGTCTGCCACGTCGGCAAAATGATGTACGCCGAGGCCCCCGACGTCCCGGCGGGGCGGATATTGAATTTGCCGATCACCCGCCTCGCCGCCCTCCGCCGCTCCGTCTTCAAGGAAATCCACAACATCGCCCAGCGCCACGAGCATCTGCTCGTTAATTCCCACGCCACTTTCCGCTGGCGGCACGGCCTGTTCGCCGCCTTCGATTTCGATCAAATAAAGGATTTAAATCCCGACGTCGACATCACCCTCGTCGACAACGCCGACTCCGTCCACGAGCGTTTGCTGCGCGATCACAACGATTTGGATCATTCCCTCAAGGACATCATGGTCTGGCGCGAAGAGGAGATCCTGGCCACCGAGATCATCGCCAGCATCTCCCGCGGATTCGGACACTTCTTTATGCTCAGCCGCGGCCGCGGCGTCGGCAACGTCGCCACCCTGTACGACCTGCTCTTTGAGCCGAAAAAGAAGAAGGCCTACTTAAGTTTCCCCATGACCCACGTCATGGATATTCCCCAGATCCAGTCGCAGATCGCCGATTTTCAGCAAACCATGAGCCGCCATCTGATTTGTTTCAATCCAGGCGACGTCGACGAATGCCTCCTGCACACCAAAGCCCTGCGCGCCCTCGAAGAAGGCCGGGCCACGATCGAAGTCATGGCGGAAGACGGCCCCGTCTCGATCAAAACAACCGATGTCGCCGAAATTAGCTCCGACATCCTCGGCCAAACCTACGCCCGCGATTTCAAGATGATCGACCAGAGCGACATGATCATCAGTCTCGTCCCCGAGCTACCCGACGGCAAACCCGCTCTCTCCAGCGGCGTCGAACGCGAACTGCACCACGCCTTCGAGGCCGGCAAGGAAGTTTTCGTCATCTGGGCCTGCCGGGCCTCGCCATCCCCATTTGTGACCAAGTCCGCCTCCCGCGTCTTTGCCACAGCCGCCGAGGCGATAGAATATTTCCGGACCAAAGGCTATTTCGCGGAAGCGAAGGCTGCCTCGGTTCGGTGATATGATCGCCCAATCCGTCAAACGCCGCGACCCCACGCTATTGCTGGCCTTAGTGGCCGCCCTGGCAGTCCATGCGCTGATCCTGCACGCGGGAAACGAGGCCTATCGCCAAAACCTGGGCTGGCAGTTGGCATCATCCCTGGCTCGCGCGAAACCCGAAGATCTGGTTCCCGTCAAAATCCCGCGGGACGCCGACGTACAGCTCGGCGAGCCGCACGGAACCGGCAAATCGGTGAATTCCGTTGCCGGCGAAACGCCGATGGAATCCGCGGTAAAGGACGCCGAGCAGGAGCAGGCCATGGCCAGCCGCGACCCCACGGGTTTCGGCAAAGCCGCCGCCGCCGCGCCGCTCGTTCGGGCTCTCCAAGGCGACACCGCCGCCCGATCGGCCTCGCCCGCCGCGCCGTCTGAATTAACATCCCCCCCCGCGCCCCGTTCGAGCAAAGCGCCGCCGCTGGTGCTGGTCGACCCCAAAGCGCCGCAAAATCTCGCCGCCGCCGAGAATCCCCTTTCCGCCGGCCCCCTCGCCGCCAAACCAACGCCCCCGCAGGCCTCCCAGCAGCCGCAGCAGCAACCACAAAAACCATCCCCCTCCGAAACTCCCACCCAGGAGCTGCAGAATCCATCCCAAGCCGCCCCCGGCGGCAAACCCGAACCCCAGGAGAACTACGAATCCGTCCCCGTCACCCTAATCGCCAGTCGATATGTCGGCGGAAGAATCGAAGCCCGCACCGGCCGAAAGTTCCTCACCCGCGAACTTCCCGACATCACTCTCGCCGGCTACATCGACATGGAAGGAATGGAACGCTGCATCGTCGGCCTGCGCCTTAAAATCGACGAAACCGGCAATGTCGTTGACGTTAAAACAGTCCACTCCAGCGGCAGTGCATCGATCGATCTGCCCTGCGAACGCGCCGCCGCCACCTGGTGGTTCGAACCCAAAAGAGACCCGGTCACTGGAAAACCGGTCCCCGACGTAATCGACTTCGCCATCGTCTTCAAATAACGACAAGCACGCGCACCAGCCCCGGCCCGTGAACCCCCGTCACCATCACCGCCTCAATATCCGCCGTCTGCGACGGCCCCGTAATCAATGATACCGCTGCGCCCGGCTCGTCACTTGCCATCTTCTCAAACAAATCCAGCAAATCCGCCACGATCTTCTTCGGTTCCACAATCGCCACATGAATCGGCGGAATAAGCGAAAGCGCCCTCCCATTTCCCGGCTCCGGCCGAATGGCCAAACTTCCCGTCTCCGCCACCGCCGCCCAAACGTCCGTCACGCCGCAATCCAAATCGTAAGTTTCATCCAGCGTCAGATCGTTCCACGATATCGCATCGAATCCCGATTCCCGCAGCTTGGCCGGCAGATTCAGCGATTCGATAATCTCCGAATTTGCCAACCCAACCCGCCGGCAATTCTGCGATTTCAAGAAATCGATCAGCCTCTGGGCCAATTCCTCCGGCGAAACCGAGTCCGTCACGAAGTTCGCCTTTTTAGCCGTCTGTAAAAAAAGCTCCGCCAGTCGAATATCGCTGTGCACCAGCCGAACGATCGGCTCATCAATTTCCGGCGGCGCCGGCGCCACCGCCAGCGGCCCCGTCCGACCCAAGGCCCGCCGCACATTGCCAATCCAATCGTGCTGGCTCGATCCGCTCACTTGGTTTTCCGCTCCTTCCAAATCTGATGAAACGAGCGCGAAGCGGGCGCCGGCAGGTCACGAATCCGCGTCCACCCGGCCGCAAATCCAGGCAAACGGCTGATCCACCCCTTCCCTTCGGCTCGCCGCCGCAGATCCCACCTCTGAATCGCCCCAATCGTCCGATACAAAAACGGACTCTTCATCCCCCTTGCCCAGAGGCGATAAAACATGCGTTCCCATCTCCCATCCAGCCGTCCCTGAATGATATCCCGCCGGAGACTCACCAGATGCCGCGGTATATCAATCTTCACCGGGCAGGCGTGATAGCAAGCACCACAAAGCGTACTCGCCTGCGGCAGATCGGAATAATTTTCCAGCCCCCCCAGCAGGGGGCTCAGCAGCGCCCCAATCGGACCGGGATAAACGCTCCCATACGCATGCCCCCCGATATTCCGAAAAATCGGACAAACGTTCAGGCAAGCCCCGCACCGAATACATCGCAGAATTTCCCGGTATTCCGGATCGGCCAAAATCTCCGTCCTCCCATTATCAAGCAGCACCAGATGAAATTCCTCCGGCCCATCCTTTTCCCCCGCCTTCCTCGGCCCTCCGAAAATACTCGTATAAACCGTCATCGATTGCCCCGTCGAACTGCGGGCCAGCATCTTGATCATCACCGCCAAATCCGCCATTCGCGGCACCAGCTTTTCAATCCCCACCAAACTGACCAGCACCCGCGGCGTCGTCAGCGATTGCCGCGCATTCCCCTCGTTCTCCACCACGCAAACCTGTCCCGTCTCCGCAATCAAAAAATTCCCCCCCGTCATCCCCAGATCGGCGCGCCGAAATCGATCCCGCAAAAAAGCTCGCGCCTGCCGTGTCAACGTCGGCGGATCGTCATTATACGGCGTCCCAAAATACTGGCTGAACACCGTCGCGATCGACCCCCGGTCCTTATGAATAATCGGCGCGACAAGATGGCTGGGCCGATCGTGGCTGACCTGCACGATAAATTCCCCCAAATCGGTCTCAACGACGTCCAACCCCGCCTTCTCCAGATGAGCCGTCAGCTCGATCTCCTCGCTCGCCATCGACTTGCTTTTGATGATCCGCTTGCTGTTTGTCTTGGCGATGATGTCAAAAATGATCTTCCGCGCCTCTTCCCCATCCGGCGCGAGATAGACCTTCCCCCCATTTCGTTCGACAGCCGCCTTGAGTTGATCGAGATAATAATCCAGATGCTCCAGCGTATGTTGCTTGATCTCGCTTGCCAGACGTCGCGCCGCCTGGATATCCGGCATCTCCCTCCACCGAATCTCCCGCCCCTGCTGCTTGCGAAACGTATTGTTCGTAACCGCCGCGCGCAGCCGCTTATCCGCCGCGCCCTTCGCCGCCGCCTGCTCAAAATCGAATTGCGGTAAATGAATCAAACCCATTTACGTCCCAGCCTTGTGCCCTCTCCGGTATTTCCGGGAAAGGGGAACGAATGATCACCATTTATCCAAATCGATTCCCATCCCCTCCGCCATCAGTTCCGCCAGATGCACAACCCGCGTCTCCATCCCCCTCCGCCGGCACATCCCCGCGATATTCATCGTGCATCCCGCGTCGTTGCAAACCAGAGTCTCCGCACCGCTGCGAGCGATGCAATCCGTCTTATCCTCCACAATAGCCCCGCTGACGACCGGATATTTAACGGCGAACGTCCCCCCAAATCCGCAGCACTGATCCGCCCGCTCCAATTCCATCATTTGCACATTCCCCATCTCCCGAAGAATCCGCGGCGGCCGCGGCTCAATCCCCAGCCCGCGCAAATGACACGTATAGTGATAGGCCACCTTCCGCGACTGCGGCAGCGAGATCCCCGACACATCCACTTTCAGCACCTTCTCCAAAAATTCCACGAACTCATACGTCCTCCCCGGCACGTCCGAACCATCCAGCAATTGCGGATAATGCTCCCGCACCATCGAGCAGCAGGACCCGCTGGGCGTAACCACGTATTCGTATGGCTTAAAAATCTCCACCCACCGCCGCGCCAATTCCCCCGCCTCGACCGGAAATCCGTTGTTAAACATCGGCTGCCCGCAACACGTCTGCTCCCGAGGAAAAAAAACCTCGCACCCGAAATGCTCCAGGATTTTGGTAACCGCCACCCCCACGCGCGGAAAGAATTGATCGGTCAGACACGTGATAAACAGGGCCACCCGCGGTCCGGGCGCTGAAGCTTTGGGTTGCGTCATCAAACCGGTCTTTCACGGAATTGGGGGATACTTGCTCAGTTTGCGCTGCAGCGACCGTCGATGGATTCCCAGCACCCGCGCCGCCCGCGAAATATTTCCGCCGCAATCGGTCAGGACTCGCTGAATGTGTTCCCATTCCACGCGGGCCAGTGACGGCGCCGTCTGCGGCGCGGGATTGGGTGGGGACGTCGTTTCGCCGGCCCGCTCAAACGCCGCCAATATCTGATCCGCATCAGCCGGCTTCGTGAGATAGTCCACCGCGCCGCGCCGCAGCGCATCCATCGCCGTGGCGATGCTTCCATAGCTGGTCAGGACCACGATTTCCATTTCCGAATCGACCTCCAGCAGATCGCTCACCAGATCGATCCCCGACCCGCCCGGCATTCTCAAATCCACCACCACCCGATCCGGCCGAAATCGCCCGGCCGCCTCCAAGGCCTCCGCCGGACTCCCCGATCCGCACGCATTCAACTTCCGCGCCGACAGCGCCGCCACCAGCCGATCCCGGAACGTGGCATCGTCGTCCACGACCATGATCTTCAGCTTCGCGGTTTCAGTAAGGATGGCGCTCACGAAAGCGAAAGATAGTGATTCAGCGTCCGCGATCAATGGGTAACCCGAGATCACCGCCCGTAACGCCCACGGCGCTGCCGTGGGCCTTTCAGCGAGCCGGCAGTTCCAACACCGCCAGGGTCCCCTCGCCCGGCCTAGACTGCAACCTCAGCGTCCCCCCCAATTTCTCCGCCACCAGCCGCGCCAAAAACAGCCCCAAACCCATCCCCTGCCCCGGCGGCTTGGTCGTAAAAAAGGGTTCCCCCGCCCGCCGCGCCGTTTCCACGCTCATGCCGGGCCCCTGATCGTGAACTTCAAAAATGATACGTCCATTCCGCGGATAGATGCAAAGTCTCACATTTTGCCCTACTGGCGAGGCGTCCAAAGCATTAGCCACCAAAATTCCCACGGTCTGCTGCACCGCCCGCACTGGAAGTTGAATCTCCGGAAATTCCCCCGTGCATTCCACGCGCAAAACATCCCGAGCCGCCGGCTCCAGATCGCGCAGCAGCGCCGCCACAAAATCGCCAGCCGTAATCGGCGTCCGTTTGCGCCATTCCCCCTGCAGCACATCCACCCGCATGCGCCCCAGAATGACCTGGCACCGATCCACTTCCTTCCGAATCAGCCGCGCGTCGTTAACAAACGCCTCCGCCGAAGGAAGCGTTTTCGACTGCACCTCCAATTCCTTCGCCACCACCGCGATCGTACTCAGCGGCGTATTTAATTCATGCGCCGCCCCCGCGGCCAGCGTCGTCAGCGCCGCCAGTTGCTCATTGCGCGCGGCCCTCTCGCGCGCATCGGCCAATTCCTTCTCCCGACGATGCAAGGACCGCGCGGTGCGCCCCACAAAATAAACGATTACAATCGCGACCAGCACCAGCGCCGCCCAATCCGCCGCCGCCGCCGCTTCCGGCGCCAACCCCAGCGCATGCGAAGGCCAAAGAAAGAGCAACCCGTAACACGCCGCCGTCGTCGCCACCACAAGCCAGGGCCACTGCTCATCCAGCGTCACCACCGCCATGGCCACATGCACCAGATAAAGCGCGCTAAACGGATTGGAAGGCCCCCCGGTGCAAATCAAAAGCGCCGTCAGCAACCCCACATCCAAAAGCAAAACCGCCGGCACCATCCACGGCGGCACCGGCGCGCTGGACCGCGTCGTCCAAATCTGAATCAGCGCATTGCTGACAACCGTCACCAAAATGACCGACTCGATGGCCCCCAGCGGCAATTTAAGTTTTAGAATTCCCACCGCCACCGCCGTCGCGATGGTCTGCCCCGCGACCGCCAGCCAGCGCAAACGCACCAGCCAGCGCAAAACAATGTGTGCTTCCTGCCCCGCAATTCGCGGCACGTCGTCGGCGGCCCATGCATTGGTCGCCGACGCCGTCACCGAGGCTCCTCGTACAAGGCGGCGTCTTCCAGATTCCCCGTCTGCCGCACCATCGCCCGACCGCTCGGCCAAAACGTCACATAAAACATAAACGCCACCAGCGCGGGAAATAGATTCGGCAGCAACTGCCGATCCACCAAACATCCCGCCAAACTGAATAGCCCGCCGATTTCCAGCGCCAGCCAAATCAGCAACATCCCGGAAAAATATTTCCCCGGCGACACCGTCTGTCCCGACCAATATGCTTTAAAAATATTGCTCCGCGCAAAAAACGAGCCAGGCCCCGCCACCAGCAAATATCCGATCGCCGCCAGGAACCAATATTCATGCCCCCCCGGCGCCGCCGCCCCAGGCTGCTCGGCATTCAACGTCCAGACAACATGCAAAAACATGAAAAACGGCAGAACCAAAAAAAGTACCCAACATCCCCACGCTAAACGCAGCGCCGTCGCCGCGGACATGGATGAAGCGCTCTTCGAGACGCCGGTCGCCGTAGCTGTGTCGCTCATTGGCCCGTCTCCTTCTTTGGTTGGTTGTCTTCCGCTACGCCATATTGTAGCCGCTGATCCCCCACAGCCTAGCCATAATCACATCAATTTGCGTTGAATCCCGCCCTTAGGCGAAAATAACCAGCGCTTAAATGGGATACTCTGATCGGTCGGAACGTTGGCGGCTCGCGTCCACCCTGGCGGCCGCGTCCCTCATGACTGCCGCCGTCCTGGCGATTTATTCCCCCTGGATCTACCTCCGCCCCGACCAGCAACTCGAAGGCTCCGACTACATCCTCCTACATGAACGGCGCATCGACTATGCCCGCCAGGCGCTCTTCAACTCCCCGCACGCTCTCCCCGGCTGGTATTCCCGCGAAGCCCTGGGGACCCCATTCTGGGCCAACCTCCAAAATTTCCCCTGGATTCCCACACGCTTGCTCCTCCTCCCCTTCGATCCCGGCCGAGCCTACGTCATCGGCGTCAACTTAGCCGCCGTTCTAGCTGCCTCCTTCACCTTCGCCTTCGCCCGCAAGATCGGCTTGGGCCGCATCGCCAGCATGGCCTCGGGGTGGACCTTCGCCGCCTCCGGTTTTTTCGCCTCCCGGGTGCTCGCCGGCCATCTCCCGTTGCTGGAGGCATACGCCGCCCTCCCGCTTTTGCTCTATTTAGTCGAATGGTGTCTTCAGCGCTCTCCCCCATCCATCCCCGCTTTGCTGATTTTAACGCTCTCCACCGCCGCCATTCTTTTAGCCGGCCATCCCCAACTTTCTCTTTATGCACTGGCGACTGCATCCCTTTACGCGCTGCTTCGCGCCCCAGGCCGACGATCCGCCCAGCTATTTATCTTCATGGCATTAGGCGCGGGAATAGCCGCATTCGCCTTGCTGCCATTTTTTGAGTTGATCCTTCGCAGTACGCGAACCTTAAACCTCAACCCCGCCGACAACGACGTCGTCTTCCCCGTAAGTCACCTGCTCGCCTTCATCCTTCCCTGGCAGGGCGGCGCACTCGATTTAGTCCACCGCGGCTTGGAAGTTCGCATCGCCGGCTCCAACGAATATGTCTTCTGGGACACCGTCTGCTACGTCGGACGGCTGCCTCTACTGGCCGTCGTCATTCTCACGCTCCGTTGGCTCTTCAAAAAACAACTGCCCGACCGAAGAATTCTATATCTCGCGGCCATCGGCCTTTCAGCCCTGGTCCTCGCGTGCGCGCCTCCGCATATTGGATCAGCGGCAACTCATCTCACACTTCTCCGCAGTCCCGCCAGATTGATTTACCTCACGACATTCGCCCTGAGCATGGTATTAGGAGCGGCGCTCGACGCACTTCTAAAACTCGCCGAAGCGCGCCATTCAAAAATACTCCGCATGTTTATTGCCCTGATATTGGCCGCCCACGTCTTGGATTTAGGCTCTCACGATCAAAATTTCATAAACGCGATCCCCTATAAGCCGCCGGACCCCGCCGCCTTGGCGCAAGCAAAAGAAATCGTCGGCGACCAGCGCGTCGCCATCGATTGGGATTTGGGCCTTCCGATCAATCGCCGCCTCGACGACATCGGTTTTTTCGATTCCCTGGTCCTGGCCAAACCATACAAATTCCTGCTCGCTTTGGCCCACCTCCCGCCCCAGGCTAATCTCGAGTTCTTCAATGGATCAATCCTCGACGATCGCTCCCTGGCCGCCTGCGGCGTCAAAGTCGTCGTCTCCCAGCAACCGGACGGCAACATCCAAACTCGAATTCTCGATCATCCCGCCCCCCGCGCCGCATTTTTCTCAACCCCGTCCAACCCATCCGCGGAACTAACCTATCACCGCATATCCAGTGACAACATTTCCGTCGCCATGACCACGGACGCACCCGGCTATCTGCGAATTCTCGAAGCATGGGATAAAGGCTGGAACGCCACCATCGACGGCAAGCCCGCGACTCCATTTCCAGCCGACGACGTTTTCCTATCCCTCCCCATTCCCCCCGGCTCGCACCAAGTCACCTTCCGCTATTCCACTCCCGGCGCACCCACCGGCGCAGCCATCTCCATTGCGTCCTTAGCTCTGCTAATACTTATGTTGGCGTCGCGAAGAAAAATGACAAATGCAATTCCGCATGCCGCAGCGCCAGTGCGATCCATTCATCGTGCTGCAAATCCCCAAAAACCGGATTAGGATCCTTTGGCGGCGCCGACTTCAACCGCGCGGTTGCCAATTTCAGATCCGCCAATCCCGTTGCGGTCGGCAGCGCCTCCGTCCCAAACGTCCCGCCGTCGACTCCGGGAAGGTTTTTCCCCGCCGGAATCGGCCCCTTGATGAACCGAGTTTTCATCGGCCGAATTAACATCTTGATCAGGAACGGCACCTTCATCGGATATCCGTCGTAGGCGAAATTCGTCCACACCGCCAAATGACCGCAAGCCTGCCCCAGCGTCCAGTTCCCCACGCGCGAAAGTTTCCCCGCCGACTCGGCCTTCGCCAAATTCTCGGCATCCATCAGCATTTCATCCAGGCTGCTGAAGTGAACGTCCCGCCGTCCGTCAACATTTCCCGTGTCGATCATAGATCCGCCAATTATAACCGCCCATTCACTGCGGAACATGCCGCCCAGGTTTTAGTAACACGACCTTCACCTTCTCATTCGGCACGATCTTCCCCGGATTGATTCTCCCCCCCGGATCAAACGCCGATTTCACACGCGAAAAAAGACTCCGCGTCGGCTCGTCAAAAAGATACGGCATCAGGTGCAATTTCTCCACGCCCACGCCATGCTCGCCGGTAATCGTTCCCCCCACATCGACGCAAAACTGCAAAACCTTCTCCGCCGCCCGCAGCGTGTTTTGAATTTGCGCCTCGTCTCGATCGTCGTAAAGAAATATCGGATGAACATTCCCATCCCCCGCATGAAATACGTTGGTGATCTGCATTCCAAACTCCCGCCCGATCTCCGCGATGCGTTCCAGCACCGCCGGCAACTTGCTCCGCGGAATGCACGCATCCTGCGTGCAATAACTACGGCTGATCCGCCCGATCGCCCCAAACGCCCCCTTGCGCGCCCGCCAAAGACGCGCCCGCGTACCCGAATCGCTGCTGGATTCGACGCTCAGCGCCTGATGCCGCCGATGAATCTCCAGAATCGTCTGCAAATCGGCATCGAGCAATTCGTCCACCCCGTCGATTTCCGTCAGAAGCAGCGCCTGCGTCTCGGGCGGAAATCCAAATCCAAACGCCTGCTCGACGACGCGGACCATTTGCCCATCCAGCATTTCCATAGCCGCCGGCAGCAACCCCGCCGCGATCACATCAGCCACCGCCCCCGACGCATCGCCGGAAGATCCAAACAAACCGACAATCGTCCGGAACGACACCGGCTTGGGCGCGAGTCTCACCCAAAGCGTCGTCAAAATCCCAAACGTCCCCTCGCTGCCGCAAATTAATCCCGTCAAATCAAACGGCCCCGCCTCGCAGCACCCGTTCTGACCCCCGGTTTTCAAAACCGACCCATCCGCCAGAACCATCTCGACCCCAAAAACGTGATTCGCCGAAACAAAATCCTTCAGCGTATGAATTCCCCCGGCATTCGTCGCGGCGTTTCCCCCGATCGTGCTCGCCCGCTGGCTGGAAGGGTCCGGCGCAAAATGAAATCCCGCGCCGCCCTGCAACGCCGCAACCGCCACCGAAAGCTGCGTATTGCGCACCCCCGCCTGCACGTGCGCCACCCTATTCGCCAGATCAATCGAAAGAATCCTATTCATCCGCGTGGTAGAAACGATCACCCCATCCCCAAACGCCACGCACCCCCCGGCGAGCCCCGTCCCCGATCCCCGCGGCACCATCGGCACATCGTATTTCGCCAGGAGCCGCACAACTTGAGAAACCTCTTGAGTCGAAGTCGGAAACATCACCGCCGACGGCCGCGCCTTGGCGATGGTGAATCCATCGCTCTCATAAACCAGCAATTCATCCGGATCGCTCAAGACCGACCCAGCCGGCAAACAATCCGAAATCTCCCGCAATAGCGAACTGGAAATCATGACACAACGCCGTCCGCCGTGCGTACCGCCTCGATGAATTGTCGAATCAATTTCGCGGATTTAGTCCGCCGCGCCGATTCAACTCCGCTGCTGACATCCACCGCATAAGGTCGCAGCATTCGCACGACGTCCCCGACATTCCCCGGCGCAAGCCCCCCAGCCGCAATCAGCGGCGGAAAACCATCCAGCGCCCCGGTCTCAAGCAGCCGCTGAATCATCTTCCAATCATTGGCCACACCGCTCCCCCCAGGCCGCTTCCCCGCCGTCTCCAGCAAGATGCCCTTCAAATTAGTGAGCCTCAGCCGCGCAATCGCCTTCCGCCAATGGGCCAGCGTACTCTTGATTTTCCCATCCACATGCAGCGCCTTGATCACCGGAATCGGCTGCAGCGACGCCACAACCTCCGGCGCCTCATTCCCGTGCAACTGAATCGCTTGAATAGGAACGCTCTGTAAAATCCGATAAAAAGTCTCCCTGTCGGCGTCCACAAAAAGCCCGACCGCGGAAACATACGCCGGAATCGCCGCGATAATTTTGTTGGCCTGCGCCGCCGTCAAAATCCGCGACGACGGCCCATGCAAAACCAGCCCGATCGCGTCCGCCCCCGCCCGCGCCGCCGCCGCCGCATCCTGCGCCCGGCAAATCCCGCAAATTTTGATCCGCGTTCGGCTCATTCCCCCAATCCTATCCGCAACACCCCCGCGATTCATCGCGTCAGCCGCGTGATTTCTTCATCCACCGCCTTCATCAGCGGCCGCAGCGTCTTCTCCGTAAAGTCAAACTCGATCCCCGCCGCCCGGAAAAGCTCCGGCAGCGGCCGAGTTCCCCCCAGCGCCAATGCCGCCCGATATCGCTCGATCGCATCCGCCGAATTCTCCCGCGATTTCATCCAAAGTTGCAGCGCCCCCAATTGCGCAATCCCATATTCAATGTAATAAAATGGCGACCCAAAGAGATGCGTCTGCCGTTGCCAAAGCGTCTCCCGAGCCGCCTCCCAGTCCGACCAATCCAACCTGCTTCCGAACCGGTCCAGCAATCCCAGCCAGAAACGTTTCCGCGCCCCGCGCGTGTGTTTCGGATGCGTATAAATCCAGTGCTGAAACGAATCGATCGTCGCCATCCAGGGCAGGAAGCGGATAATCCCCTCCAGCATATTCCGTCGTGCCCGCATCGCATCCGGCGGATCATAAAACACCGAAAACTGCGCGCTGCCCAACAATTCCATCGCCATGCTCGCCACTTCGCAAAACTCCATCGGCGCCGTCCGCAGAAAAACAATGTCCTCCGCCCCCGAAGCCGCCAGATGGTGAAACGCATGCCCGCTCTCGTGCAGCAGCGTCTCCACATCCCGCTGAAGTCCCGCCGCATTCATAAAAATAAACGGCCGCCGCGATTCCTCCAGCGGCATCAAATAACCCCCAGGTTGCTTCCCCTTGCGGCTCTGCAAATCCAAATTCCCCGACGCCCTCAACCGATCAAATTCAAATCCCAGAACCGGAGACAGCCGCACAAAAATCTCCCGGGTCTTATCCAAAAAATCATCCCCGTCCGCCGGATCAAATGGCCTCAGCGGCGGCCGGCTCTTTGGATCCACCGCGATATCCCACGGCCTCAGCTTCTCAAACCCCAAATCCAGCGCCCGCAAATGATCCAGCCGCCTCACCACCGGCACGCAAGTCTCCGCGATCGCATCCGCGAACTTAAGACAATCCTCCGGCGTATAGTCAAACCGCTTCAGCGCCTTCCACTGATACTCCCGAAAATCCCCGCAACCCGCCTGCCTCGCGATCTGCTGCCGCATCGGCAGTAAACCCTCGAAAATCTCCTCAATCGCATCCCGATCCTGCAGCCGACGCCGCGTCGCCGATTCCCACGCCTCCTTCCGCGTCGCCCGATCCGGCTCCTCCTGAAAACGCGCCATCTGCTGCATCGTGTAATCCTGCCCCCGAAAATGCACCATCATCCGCCCGTTGATCTGATCAAATTCCGTCACACGCCGCGTCA
>JBEKPV010000029.1:0-24653 GCA_049520395.1 Tepidisphaeraceae bacterium | reverse complement strand
GTGGCGGACTGTTTGGCGCTGGTTACGCCGATTGGGTTGTTCTTTGGGCGGATCGCCAATTTTATCAACGGTGAGCTCGTCGGTCGGCCGACGAATGTGCCCTGGGCGATAATTTTCCCCGGTTACGACCAGCCGCGACATCCTTCGCAAATTTATGAAGCGCTGCTGGAAGGTCCGCTGCTGATGGGAATCGTGTGGCTGTTTAAACAGAAAAAGAATCGCCGGGACGGTCAGATCGGCGCGACGTTTGTGATCGGGTACGCGGTGATCCGAAGCTGCATTGAACTGACGCGCCAGCCGGACGTGCAATTGGGATTTATCGCCTTCGGTTGGCTGACGATGGGTCAGTTGCTCAGCTTCGGCATTGGGCTGGCGGGAATCATCGGCTGGTTCGTGCTGGGCCGCCACGCTCCGGTTGCGCGGCTTGCACCGGCGGCCTCTGAGCGTCGGACCAAATCATAAAACTCAGGGCTGCTCTTGTGTTGAGGAATCCCCGTCCGCGGGCGGGACACTTTGGGAATCACTCTTTTGCAATTCGTCGAGCAGGGTCGCGGTGGCTTCGACTTCGATGCGCCGATTGAGCCGCTGGGCGTCCAAGGTGTATTGACGCTGGGTCAGCGGCTCGAAGGTCGAGCAGCCTTGGACTCGCAACAGCTCGGGGTCAATGCCTTTTTCGACTAGATAATTGGCGGCGGCCTGGGCTCGGCGGAGGGAAAGGTCCATTTTATCTTCGGCGGTGGCGTCTTCGGGGAGATCGTCGAGGGAGGTGTGGCCTTTGACCATGACGATGTTTCGGTGGCCGCGAATGACGTCGGCGACTTCGTCGAGTTCTTCCTTGGTTTGGGCGGAGAGGTCGGCGCTGCCGCGTTCGAAGAGCATCTTGCCGCCCTCGGTGGCCTGTCGGGCGGGGCGGATGTTGGTGACTTCGGGGTCGGTTCCCTCAGGGCCTTTGGGCTCCTCGAGGACTTTTCCGCTGCCGGGGCCGTCCATTTTAACTTTGGATAGGCCGTTGATGATCATCTGCATGTCGACGGGGTCTTTGCTGTTGGGATTGGGGATGTATCCGAACGCCTCGCGGATGGCGGCGACTACTTTAACCCAATCCTGATTGCTTTCGGCGTCGCCTTTTTTACCGGGGTTGGGCTTCAAGACCCAGAGGATCACGAAGAAGCCCATCATGAGCATGACCAGGTCGGCGAAGGTGAAGATCCATTCCGGACATTCTTCGCATTCGGCGGGTTTTTTGCATTTGCAGCTTGAGGCCATGCGAGACGCTCGGAATATAAAAAGACCTGGCGGCCAGGCGGATTACGCCGCCTTGGGGATAGCCGCCTGTTGTTTGCTGCTCAGGAAGCTCATCAATTGCATTTCGACGACGCGTGGGTTGTTGCCGGCCTGGATGCTGAGGATTCCCTGCAGCATGATTTCCTTGGCGAAGGCTTCTTCGGCGCTTCGGAAGGTGAGTTTTTCCGCAACGGGTCCGGCGACCAGATTTTGGAGGATGCAGCCGTAGAGGGTTCCGGTGAGGGCGATGGCCAGTGCGTTGCCGATGACGCCGGCGTCGCCGGCGAGGTTGCGGAACATGGCGACCTGCGCGATGAGGGTCGCCATGAGGCCGAAGCCGGGACCGAATTTGGCCAGCGTGTGGAAAAGATGCTTACCGTGTTTGTGGCGTTCGGTCATGGATTCGATTTCGATTCTTAAAATGCGTTCGATGATTTCGGCATCGGTGCCGTCGATGGTTAGCTGGAGTCCTCGGCGTAGGAAAGCGTCGGGGGCTTCGCGGGCGACGGTTTCCAGGGCGAGGACGCCGTCGCGGCGCGCGGTTTCGGCGTACTGGACCATTTCGTGAATGATGTGCTCGATGTGCTGATCCTTGTTCAGCGCCCATTTTTTCATGTAGGAGAAGGCGCCGGTGATGGAATGGAGGGGCATGGAGAGCATGGCCGCGCCGATCGAGCCGCCGAAGACGAGCATGAGTTCGGGGGGCTTGAAATAGGCGCCCATGGCGCCTTCGGAGGCGTGGAACATCGAGAAGAGCACAACGCCCCAGGCGACGATGAAACCAAATAGGGTTGCTAAGTCCATGGGGCTGGCGTCTCCAAGACCGTACCGATCGGGCGCAGACTTTGCGCACCTCGGTTTAATGGTTATTTCGGCAAAAAGGGGGCTGGAGAATGAAAGTTATTGGACGCGAAGGGGATGCGAGAGAATCGGGGGGAGCCCATGGCGGCGCCGTGGGCCTTCCTGGGGATTACTTTGCTCGGACGATTGCGGGAACCGCCAGGGTGTCAATCACGCGCTGTAATTGGGTTTTACCCAGGTCGGTAGCGCCTTTTTGGACTTCTTGGATGATTGGAATGGCTTTTATTCCCATCGCCAGGAGGGCTTGTTCGGCTTGATCCGCCTCGGTGTCGTCCGCGGCTGTCGCGAGGGTCGTGGCCTGGGTACGGGCCTGGTCGGCGCTGAATTGGACTTCGGCGGCGCGGGTATCGGCGATTTGCTGCCGAAGGTCGGCTAGGCCGTCCTTGCCGAGATCGGCGGACGATTCGATGTGGACGAGGACGTAGGCGCCCAGGGCGTGGAGTGCCGGGGTGCGCGGGTCGACGTCGGTGGGCTGGTCGCTCCAGGGGACATCCGATTCAGAGCGCAGCATCAGGACGTAGGCTTTGCCGAGACTCTGCTGATCGAATGTTTGGCCGCAGGGATTGCTGCGAGTTTCTTGCGGGCCTTGGAAACGGATGACTTGGATGGGTGCGGTTAAATCGGGGCCGTCGAAGACGTCGCTGATTTGGAAGGTGTAGGTTAGATAGGTCCAGGCGTCGGGTCGGGTTGTTGGGCCGTCCAGAGCTTGGGCCGTGCCGATGGAGATGAGTTTGGCCTGGACGATGGACGTGGACCATTGGATGGCGCGGGCATCGAGGAGTTCGCGCAGGCAGGCTCGGCTTACGCCCGCGAAACCGGTTAAAGCGATTAACAGTGCGGCCAGGGCCGCGAATCGCCTCTTTTTTTGGATCATGCCAACCTCCGCTGGGTACTGGAATAATGTACCCTTGTAACGGCTCGAACAAAAACTTATTGATTTTATGAATCCCGGTAGGGTACTGTTGGGGACCTGTTTTGTGTTGGACGGGTCACGTCGATGGAATCGGAGAAGCAGCCAAAGAGCGATTCGGTGGCGGTCGCCTCGCCGCAGCAGGCTAAGCCTTCGCGGAAGCGAAAGCCGGCGCAGCTCCCATTATTTCACGTCATTTTGCTGAACGACGACGATCACAGTTTTGATTATGTCATTGAGATGCTGGGGGTTTTGTTTGCATATCCGCCGGAGAAGGGGATGACGCTGGCCAAGGAAGTCGATCGGGAGGGGCGGGTGATCGTTCTGACGACGCACAAGGAGATGGCGGAACTGAAGCGCGATCAGATTCACGCGTATGGGACGGATCCGCGGGTGGCGGTTTGTAAGGGATCGATGTCGGCGACGATCGAGCCGGCGGATTAATTTCTGCTACCAGCTTACCAGCGGTAAATGCGCAACGGCCGTGGCGGCGACGTCTGTCCAGGCGACTTGATCCATCGAACTAATTGACTGCTCTTTTAGCGCGGGCGGCTGAGCCGGCGCGGGCCATAGGCCGATGGACATGATCCCTGTTGCCAGAAGGATTCCGGTGCTGATTACGGCTATCGGAGGTCGGTGATTCGGCGACTCGACCGCTCTTGCAGTCTTCGTCATGGGAGTGGGGCTAGCCTGGAGGGACAGATCAATCGGGGAGCGCGGGCGCATCGGGCGAGTGCGCGATCGTTCGAGGGTCGCGGTTGAGGAACTTTGCCCCGATGGCCTCCGCAGGGGTTGGCGGGCCTCGGCATAGATCGAATCCCAACTGCTTGAGGCGATTGCCGTGAGCATTTCGTGCAATTCCTCGCGCTGGAAGGCCGCGGGCTCTTTTGGTTTGGGCTGGGGAGCGGGCATGTGGGGGGGCGGCTGGAATTCGCCGGGCTCGGTGAGGGTGAAGCCGGCTAAGGTTCCCGCGAGGGCCTCGGTTGGATCGACCGGGCGTTGGCAGGGGGTGCGCAATTCGCCTTCCTCTGGCTCGCCGGCGCGAAAGACCAGGCGGGAGCGGCCCATGCGGACGATGTCGTTATCGCGCAAGAGGCGTGGGGCGATTAATTTTTCGCCGTTGACGGCGGTGCCATTTTTGCTGTTCAGGTCGATCAGAAGCCACCCGTGGGGGCTTTTTTCGATTCGGCAATGTCGGCGCGAGAGGAGGATGTCGCGGACGGCCAGTTGGCAATCGGGGGCGCGGCCAATGATCAGCGCACCGGTTAACTCCCGGCAATCCACGTCCTGACGATCCGAGTTGACGACGATAAAGGGCATCCGTGCGGCCGGCCCCATCCGCCATTGCACTGAACGGGCCGGCTAAATGCAGTTATCGAACCTAAGCATCGTTGAGCGATAATTTTCGTGTGTTAAGAATTGCGGAGGCTTGGCGATAGAGGAAAAACCCCCACGGCGGCGAATTTCTAGCTCGCGCCAAATTGCTTTTCCGCGATCTCGACGGCCTTGAGCATGGCTTTGGCCTTGTTCATGGTTTCCTCGTATTCGCTGGCGGGGACCGAATCGGCGACGACGCCGGCGCCGGCCTGGACGTCGTAGGTGCCGTTTTTCCAGACGATGGTGCGGAGTGCGATGCAGGTGTCGAGGTCGCCTGAAAAATCCAGGTAGCCGACCGCTCCGCCGTAGGGGCCGCGGCGGTTCTTTTCGAGTTCGTCGATGATTTGCATGGCGCGAATTTTGGGAGCGCCGCTGACGGTGCCGACGGGAAGGCTGACCCGCAGGGCGTCCATGGCGGAATATTGGGTGTCTAATTCCCCGGTGACGTTGCTGGTGATGTGCATCACGTGGCTGTAGCGTTCGACGGTCATGGTGTCGCTGACACGGACGGTGCCGATTTTGGCGACGCGGCCTACGTCGTTGCGGTGGAGATCGACCAGCATGATGTGCTCGGCGCGCTCCTTGGGGTCGGCGAGAAGTTCGGCTTCCAGTTGCTTGTCTTCCTGTTCGGTGAGGCCGCGGCGGCGGGTGCCGGCCAGCGGGCGGCTGGTGACCAGGCCGCGTTCGACTTTGCACAGGATTTCGGGGCTGGAGCCAATAAGCGTGCAGGCGGGGCTTTTCAGGAAGAACATGTAGGGGGAAGGGTTGATGATTCGCAGGGCGCGGTAGACATCGAGCGGTTCGGCGGGGGAACTGACTCGCAAGCGTTGGCTGGGGACAAACTGAAAGATGTCGCCCGCCTTGATAAATTCCTGGCCGTCGCGGACGACTTGCTCGAATTGCTCGCGGGTGAAATTGCTGGTGAAGGCGAGGGTGACATCGCCGCGGGCGTCGATCTCGCCGAGTTTGAGCAGCGGGGGCTGCTGGAGGCGCGAGACCAGATCGTCGACGCGGCGGCAGGCATCGCGATAGGCGGCCTCGGGGGCGGCGCCTTGCGTCAAATCGGCGTTGCCTACGACTTTGATGGTTTTGTCGACGTGATCGAAGATGACCATTTCGCCGTAAAGGGCGAAGAGCAGATCGGGCAGGCGGCGATCGTCTTTGGGGGGATTGGGGAGTTTTTCACCTTCGTAATAGCGAATGGTGTCGTAGCCCGCGTATCCGACCAGGCCACCGGTGAAGGCGGGGAGATTTTTATTCCGGTGATAGGTTGCCTTGGGGATCAGTTTTTGCAAATCGGCGAGGGGATCGTGGGTGTCGAATTTGCGCTCAGCCGCGCCGAGCTGTTGAATGGTGGCTTTGCCTTCGTGAGCCTGATAGGACAATTTGGGGCCGGACGCGATGAAACTGTAGCGGCCGATTTTTTCCCCGCCGATGACGCTTTCGAGAAGGAAGGCGTGTTCATCGCGGCCAAGGATTTCGAAGGCGGAAACGGGGGTGAGCCGGTCGGCGAGCAATTGGCGATAGACGGGGATAATCTGTGCCGTTTTCGCGGTGGCGGTGAATTCGTCGAGGTTGGGAAAATATCGGCGCACGATTTCTTGTCGGGTGAATCAGGTATCGGCGTTATAGGTGGGACCGTGGGCCCAGTTGAGTTTCTCGGCCAGGTTGCGCCATTCCCCCGCGTCCGGATTTTCGATCAACAGCACGGTATTCGGGCTTTTGCGAATGACGACCATTTCGCCGGCGGCGAGTTTGGTGCTTTCCTGGCCGTCGCAAAAAAGGGTGGTTCCTTCGTTGACGCCCGAGGCGGTGATGCGAACGATGCATTGGGACGAGATGACGACGGGTCTGAATGAAATGGAATGGGGGCAGATCGGCGTAATGCAGAAGGCGGAGACGGTGGGGCTGAGAATCGGGCCGCCGGCGGAGACGTTGTAGGCGGTTGAGCCGCTGGCCGTGGAGACGATGACGCCGTCGCCGAAATAGCGGACGCCTTCGGATTCGAGTTCTTCGCCGTCGCCGCTGTCGGCGGAGATTTTCAGTTCGATCATGTGGAAGGGATGTCCGGCGGTGATGACGGCGTCGTTGAGGGCGGTGGCGGCAAATCGAGGGGTTTTTGCGTCGGATTTGAGCACGGAAGTTTCGATGACCAGGCGGTGGCTGACGCCAAGTTTTCCGGCGATGAAGTCATCGAGATGGCGGTCGAATTGCTGGGGGGTAAAGCTGGCCAGGAAACCGAGGCGGCCGAAGTTGACGCCGAGGAGGGGAATTGGACGGCCTCCGAGGCGCCGGGCGGCGGACAAGAGGGAGCCGTCGCCGCCGAGGACGAGAATCGCATCGGCGTCGATTTTGCTGAGATCGGAGCAGTGGTCGGTGCCCAGGGTCGCGACGATCTGAGCTTGGCGGGCGATGGCAGCGGTGATGCGCTCAAGCGCGGCAACGGCGCTCTTTTTTTGCTCATTGACGATGATTGCCAGGCGTTTCACGGGAGTAAATCCTACCGGCGAGGGGGCGAAAATGAAAAAGCCGCCGCGGAAAGCGGCCGGGGGGACGACGGCACAGAATCGGGACCACTTAGGGCTGCTTCCTCTCGGACCTGACCCGGTTCGCGGCCGACCCTTGCATCGGACCCGGCCGCTTTCCGAGGCGGCGAGGCGTAAGCAAAATCACTTCGACGGCATTGTAGTCGGTGCCGGAAGGTACGGATTGTCGGTTGCCGTTACTGGAAATACGCGGACGCTTTGAATGACGGTTGCAATTTTGGGGACTCCGTTCTGCGGATCGGCGAGGGGGGATTTGCCGATTTTCTGGGCTACGTCGAGTCCTTCGATCACCTGACCGAAGGCAGTGTAGCGGCGGTCTAGTTGCTGGGTGTTGTGATAGTTGAGACAGATGAAGAATTGGCTGCCGGCGCTGTTGGCGAACTCGGCGCGCGGCATAATTCCGGTCGTGGGGTCCTCGTTGGGATCGCCCGAGCGAGCCATTGAAAGGACGCCTTCGAGATGCGGGTGTGAGTTGAATTCGGCGTCGAGGTGATATCCGGGGCCACCCAAACCGGTGCCGGTGGGGTCGCCGCCTTGAATGACGAAATCGGGGACGATGCGGTGGAAGGTTAACCCGTCATAAAAGCCCTCGGCGGAGAGGGTCAGGAATGAATCGACGGTGTGGGGGGCGGAATCGTAGAAGAAGGTCATTTTCATGGTGCCGGCATCGGTGTGCATCACGGCGTAATTTAAGGGAACGACGCGGGTGACTTCGGGGTTGTCCTGACCTTTCTCCTGAAGGACTTCCAGGACCAGGGGAACGCCGAGGAAATCTTTCGGCATCATGGCCCCATTGGCGTCATTTGCAGCGGCGGCGTCCGCGGCGATGGATGGGGAGGCTTTGGGGACGGCGTATAAAAGCCATGCGCCGGTGCCCGAGATATCGGGGAAGATGCTTTTTACGTCGACGGTCGACCCCGCTTTTACGATTGGGGAGATCTTGGGTATCGCGGGGTGGCCGGCGAAGTCCGTGCAAATCAGGGCGACGTCCTGAGTGGAATTAACGGTCACCGTGACAGGCTGGGTCTGCGCGTACCACATTTTTTGCGGCATGAGGACCGAAAAAAACATGGCGAGCGAGGTGATCACCGCGGTCATTGGCAAATCTCCTTTATCTTTTGACGGGGCCGGTCACTCGGGAGGCGATCCATTGGACGAGGGTGCGGACGCCCCAGCCGGTGGCTCCTTTGCCATAATAGGGCAGTTCTTTCTCGGTGTCGGCTACGCCGGCGATGTCCAGGTGGGCCCAGGGGACCGAATCGTCCTTGGGGAGGAAATAGCTCAAAAATGCGCCGCCTTGCAGGGGATGTCCCTCGCGGCCGGCGCTGTTCACAATGTCGGCGACGTCGGATTTTATTTGCTGGCGCTGGTCGTCGCCCAGGGGGAGCCGCCAGAATTTTTCGCCGGTGGCGTCGGCGGCGGATTGGATTTGTTTGACGAGATCGTCGTTGTTGCTCATGACGCCGGCCATGGTTTTTCCCAGCGCGACGATGACGCCGCCGGTAAGCGTTGCCAGATCGACCGCGGCTTCCGGGTTGTAGGTTTTGATTCCCCAGGCAAGGGCGTCGGCGAGTACGAGGCGTCCTTCGGCGTCGGTGTTGGTGACTTCGACGGTGACGCCGTTGAACATGCGAAGAATGTCGCCGGGACGATAGGCCAGGGAACTGATCGAGTTTTCGGCGCTGGAGAGAATTCCGACGACATGAGCGGGAATTTTTAGACGAGCGAGGGCGACCATGCAGCCAAGGACGGCCATGGCGCCACATTTGTCGAAAATCATTTTTCCCATTTTGTCGGCGGGCTTGATGGAGATTCCGCCGGTGTCGAAGGTGATGGCTTTGCCGACGAGCAGGACCGGGCGGGCGGAGCGCGGGAGATTACGCGGCTTGTGTTCCAGCACGATCAATCGCGGCGGGGCGTGGATGCTTCCGGCGCCGACGGCGAGAATGCCGCCCATTTTCATGCGCTTTAACTGCTTGTCGTCGTAAATCGTGCAGCGTAGTCCGGTTTGACGGGAAAGGTCTTTGGCCTCGCGCGCCAGGACCGGCGGATTCACATCGTTTCCCGGGCGCGACGCGATGGTACGGGCGAGATTTTGTGCTTCGCAGAGAATTTTCGCGTCGTGGACGGAGGATCGCACCGAAGCCAGTGATTTCCCGTTGGCGACGACGGTGACGGACAGGCGCTGGGCTTTCGAATCGTCCGGGTCGTCCGATTTGGAGGCGGTTCCCTTGTATTCGCGATAATCGAAAGCGGCTAGAAGGACGCCTTCGACGATTGCGCCGGCGGCCTCTTTATCCGCGATCCCCTGTAATGGCGGGAGCGCGACGGCGGCGCTAGCGATGTGATGTCGAATTAGTGCGCGGGCCAAGCCGCCGGCGGCTTGCCGCAAGGTCTCCAGCGTGATTTTATCCGGCTTGCCTAACCCAACGACGTAAACCCGTTTTTTTGATGCCAGGAGATCGAAGACGACTTCGGATGCCTTGCCTGTGGAGACGCGGGCGGCGACCAATCTCTGGGCGGCAGCGGAGACGTCGGCGGAAAACCCCGCGTCTTCGTGAGGCTTGCTTGATTTACTTTTGACGATGAAGAGGGCAACCGCATCCGCTTTGCCGGCGGCGGGTGCGACCTCGATGCTTACATCCGTGCTGGTTGGAATCATGCGAGCACAGACGTTAGCGGAAATCCGCGAGGATCGCAAAATCGCGCGTCATGGGGAGCTTACGGTGATGTGCCGCGTGATCATCGGCAGACACGCGTTGTCGTCGCAGACTTGATAGCTGAGAGTTAGCTTAACCTCCTTCCGATCGGCCAGCGCCGGGAAATCGAGGGAGATCACAAATTCGCCTTGCAGAGGGTTGCCGGGCGGAATGCGCACGTTTGCCGGCGGAGCGGAGGCGAGGCGCATCGAGCCGTCAACATGATAACGCCCGCGCAGGGCGCATCGCAGTTCCAATTGCGTCGCGCTGATCCATTGCGGGCGAATCGCTAAAACTTCGACGGCCAGCTCCTGGGGCGTCGCGGAGCGATCCGGGGATGTAGCGTCCGGATTCACCTCCAGCACTTCGTTCGTTTCTACATATTGCAACGCGGCCTGCACCATGGCGCTGGCTCCCTCGCCGAATTCCTCCATTTGGGATGCGAAGAGGCGCAGAGTTTCCGCGGCGATTTGCGGCTGGCCCAGCTCGAGCATCGCCATTGCGGCCACCGCGTTTCCGCTGGGGAGGGGGCTGTCGCTGCCGATTTTTTGACGGACGATCAGATCGTCGGATTGATGGTCGGTGTAATAGAATCCGCCCGAAACCGGGTCGGCAAAGCGATTTTTCATCTGGTCGGCCAATGCTTTGGCGTCGCCCGGGCGATTCAATTCCAACAGGGCTTGGATTAGAAACGCGTAATCGTCCAGAAAGGCGAGGGTTTGCCGGCCGTCTTGGGTGGGGGTTTCGCGGAGGAGTCCGCCATCTTCGGTTCGATGCAATGCGAGAAGACTGTCCGCGGCGGCGGCGGCGGCCTGGAGGTATCGATCTTGTCTAAGAACCGCGCCGGCGTGGGCCAGGCCGCGAATCATCAGGGCGTTCCAACTGGTCAGGATTTTGGTGTCCAGCATCGGCTGTTTGCGCGTCTTTCGGACTGCATAGAGGGCGGCGCGCATTTTGGCCAATTCAGGATCGAGAATGGAAGGATTTTCCCGCGGCCCGGGATCGGAAAGGAACAGAACGTTTTTGTGCGGGGCGTCGCCGCGTTTGTGGGGATCGGAGAAATTCGGGCCCGCGGATAAACCGTAGACGCGGCTGAAGCGCTCGATAAGCTCGGCGGCGAACCCGGCGGTTTCCATCGCCTGGCGCGCTTGCTCTTCGGTCCAGAGATAACTTCCGCCCTCCTCCGCGTCGACTTCGGCGTCGAGCGCGGTGTAGAACAATTTTTCCGGGGATGTCATTTCCGCAAGGAAGAAGTCGGCGATACCCGTGGCAACGGCCGCCCAGATCGGATTGGGCGTTTGCAGGTGGGCCTCGGAATAAATCCAGAGGAGCATCGCGTTGTCGTAGGTCATGATTTCGAAATGGGGGATGAGCCAGCGCTCGTCGGTGCTGTAACGGTGGAAGGCGCCGCCGAGTTGGTCGCGGATTCCTCCGGCCGCCATGGCGTCGAGGGTTTGGCGGAGTTTTTGCCGCAGCGCGGGGTCTTCCTTGGTTGCCAGCGTTGAGAGAATCAGCTCGAGCAGTGTTTGCCGCGGGAATTTAGGGGCTGAGCCAAAACCGCCGAAGGTGGAATCGAAATCGGAGGTGCTGCGGGCGATCAATTCGTCGATCCAGGCGCGGTCGATCCGGATGGGGGAACTGGCGCGCCTCGGTTCGGCCAATCGCTGCAGCATCTGCAGCAGGTTGCCCGCCGAGTCCGTGATCTCGCCGCGACGATTTTGCCAGGCGCCGTCGATGGCGGAGAGGATTCGCGGGAATCCGGGGCGGCCATACCCGTCGGTTGGCGGGAAATAGGTTCCGCCAAAGAACGGGCGCAAATCGGGCGTCAGGAAGACGCTCATCGGCCAGCCGCCTTGCTGGGTCAGGATTTGGACCGCCAGCATGTATAGCTGGTCCACGTCGGGGCGCTGCTCTCGATCGACCTTGATGTTCACGAATCCGGAATTCATCTGCGCGGCGATTTCCTCCTTCTCGAAACATTCCCGCTCCATGACGTGGCACCAGTAACAACTGCTGTATCCAACGGAGAGAAAAATAGGTTTGTCCTCGCGGCGGGCTAGTTCGAAGGCCTCCGGTCCCCAGGAATGCCAATCGACGGGGTTGTGGGCGTGCTGCAATAGATAGGGGGAGGTTTCATTGGCAAGGCGATTGGACAATTCAACTCCTGTCAGTCCGATTCGAATTGCTAAACTTTACCGCAGATTCTGCAATGGAGGTGAATTAATGTGGCACACCGGCCTTTTTGGTCCTCCCTTTGTCATACGCACTGGCTACCCAGGTCCAGTTTGCAAGAAAGAGAAAATCGGTCCAAAATGCAGGGGAGAACCGGTTGCGCAGGGTGAAATGCAATTATGACCGAATCGGCGGACGATTTTTATCTGGAGATGAGTACCGGCGCCGGTCCGGCTGTGCGTCGCGATTTGATCGGGAGCCGGCTAAGCATTGGGCGGGCCGCGGAATGTGATATTCCGCTTGAAAGCACGCGTGTTTCGCGGCGGCATGCGGAATTGGAGAAGGACGCGGAGGGGAATTGGCATGTGCGCGATCTAAGCAGCCGCAATGGGACGCGCGTGAATGGGCGTCCGGTGGCGGAGCAGGTTTTACATCACGGGGATCGGATTTATATCGGGGAATTTGAGTTTCGATTCCGAAGCCGCAGTGCGCCGGCGAACGTTGCCGCCGCGGGGTCGAATAATACGGTCTGGGCGGCTCAAGGCGGATCAACCACGCTCTATACCACTCTATCCGAAGCGCCGGTCGCCCGTCTGGCGCAGGAGCAACTGGCTCTGGTCAGCGGGCTAAGCGCGAAATTGGTGGAGATCGCCGAAGAAGGGGATCGGATGACCTATTTGTGCCGATCGCTGGTGGAGTCGGAAGTGCGTTGCGATGCGGCGGCGGTATTGCAGGTCGATCGGGCCGATGCGCAGGCGCCGCCGCGGATGCTTTGTGCGCTGCAGATGCGGGCGTCGGCGCGGGAGGCGGCGGGGACGAATGCGCCGGCGGAAGTGTCTCGGGCGGTGGTCGAAGCGGCGGTGACCAGTCAGCAGCCGATCCTGGCAGGGGATTCAGAGGCGCAGGATCGGGCTTGTATCGTTTGTCCCTTGCGCGTGGAAAAGCAAGAGGCGGATATCTTGTACGTCGTGGTTCCGCGCGAGCAAGGGACAGTGGATTGGCTGGCGCTGGTTGCGCTGGCGGCGGAACAATTTAAGAAGGCGCAGTTGCAGATTGAAGCGAGGCGAACCGTGCAGGCTAGCGCGGAGCTTCATCATGATTTGAAAAAAGCTCGGCAAATGCAGATGAATCTGGTGCCGAAGAATCCGGCCGTGCCTGGGCTGGAGGTGTCGATTGGGTTTGAGCCTTGCAATTGGATTGGCGGGGATTATGCCAACGTCATCAGCGGGCCGGATGGGCGGGTGCTGCTTGTAGTGGCCGATGCCAGCGGCAAGGGGATGGCGGCGGCGATGATCGCCAGCGGGGTTCATAGCATCATCCATTCGGCGATTCGATCGGGGACCGAAATTCAGGACATGGTGCTTCGGCTCAATGAGTTCCTCGTTGAATCGATGGACCGGCAGAGTTTTGTAACGCTAACCGGGGCGATGCTTGATCCCCACACGGGGGCGGCCAAATGCGTGAACGCGGGGCATCCGCCGATGCTGGTCGTGGATCCGGATGGGAAAGTGACGGAACTGCCGTACGGGCACAATCCGCCGCTGGGGGTGATGCCGATGAACGTGGAATTGGATGTCGCGGAGCTTCAGCCGGGCCAGTTGCTGGTGATGTTTACGGATGGATTGACGGAGTTGCGCGAGCCGGGGCGGAAAATGCTGGGGCTGGAAGGGTTATCCGCGCGTGTATCGGCGCTGTATGCGGAAAATCCAGGGGTGGCGCTGTGCGAGCTCTGCGGGAAACTCAACGCCTGGCTGGACGAAATCCGCGGGGCCTGCCCTTCGACGGACGATCGGACCTTCTTGCTGGCGCGTAGGGGGAATCCCTCGGCTTGATGGGGGGGCGGGGCAGGGGTTTTGGTAAAACCGCGCCGCTCCGCTTTGCGGGAGCTTGCTCTGTAATCTGCGGGGGATGGCCCTTGGATGAGCGCAGGGCAGGCTATCCCCAGGCGCTAAAGGGGGAAAAGAGGGCTCAGGTCGCGACTCCGCTTTTAACTTGATTCCCCCGTAATCTATGGGTATAAAGTCGCCCGGTAAGGTGGCGGGTTAGTCGATCGGCCTCAGGAAAGCGTTTCGTGTATTCTCCTTCCTCCGCGTCCGTTTTATCCCTCCCGCGTCGGTCGCCAGGGCGACCTCTTTCGCTACGGCCCGGAAAGAACCATTCCAATATGGGCCTGAGTCTACCCATGTAAGGAGATTCCCAATGGGTAAGAAGTTGTATGTCGGGAACTTGAGCTACCAAGTGGATAGCTCGGAACTCGAGCAGATGTTTGCCCCTCATGGGCAGGTCGTTTCGGCGCAGATTATCAATGACCGTGACACCGGCCGCAGCAAGGGCTTTGGTTTCGTGGAAATGTCCACCGACGCGGAGGCACAAGCCGCTATCGCGGCCCTCAACGGCCAGGAAAACCAGGGTCGAGCCCTCACCGTGAACGAAGCACGCCCACGCGAAGAGCGTAGCGGCGGCGGCGGCGGTGGTGGTCGCGGCGGGTTCGGTGGCGGCGGCGGCGGCGGACGCGGCGGATTCGGCGGCGGCGGCGGTGGCCGCGGCGGATTCGGCGGCGGACGCGGCGGCGGCGACCGCGGCGGGCGCGGCGGTGGAGATCGCTACTAAACTCCCCCTCGTCAGTCTATCAAAACGCAAAACCCCCGGTTCGCCGGGGGTTTTGTTTTGCTTTGCCTGCGGTCATTTCGAAGCCATGGTCGCCGGGACGGCCTGCGATTGCTTCCATTTTCGGTAGGCGTCGGATTTTACAAAGTCGGCATAGAAGGGCTCCCATGCGACATTGGATGCGTCCACGCCAAAAGTCTTCGTGAGCCAATCGAGCTGTTTGACCGTTTCGTCGTAGTTGCGTTCCAGCACGGAAACCTTCAGCAATCCCCAATAGCCCTGCTGTAACGTCGGCTCCTCGCTGATGGACTGCTCAAATAATTTTCGGGCCTCGGCGAGATTCGCGTCCCCGCCGGCGTCCATGTCGATGTCTCCCTCGCGTGAGATAAGATATGGATCTCCTCCGGTAAAGGTTTCAAGGTGGTCCACACAGGTGCGAGCGGCAGCAAATTGGCGATCACTGATTCTTTCGTTGAGATATACGAAATCCACGGCGGGGTCGCCCGGGAAAAGCCTGGCGTAATCCGCCAGGGCGTCATCCAACCGTTGGGGGTCCTGAAAGCGCAATCTTTCGGCGGCGCTGACCCGCAACCTCATGAACAGCTTGTCTTTCTGCAGGGTTGGGGGGAGCAGCTTATATTGGCTCAGTTCGTCGGCAAAATTGTCCGCGTTTATGGCCTGCGCCATCGCGGGCGTACGCCGCATACCCGCGAGCCTGAGCTGGTCAGGAGCGGACAGCTCATCGACCATTCCCGGGTACTTCTTGGTCGATGCGGAGAGGTAAATGCGCCGTACGAATTCGGTATAGCGCGCGGATTCTACGACGGAGTAATTATCCACGAATTTCGGTTGTCCGAGTCCGTCTGTCCCGACGAACCACTCGAAGTAATCAAGACAGGAATCCTTTATCATAACCCGCAATATGGCGACGTAAGTGCCGTCCTGCGGGCGGACTCTTAAGAGATGGAATTGTTCGCCCGGCACCCGGCCGAATTTCAGCCATTTTTCGGTCCATTTCTCTTTAGACCCGGCAGAGACGAAGCCTTCGCGGTATCCGGGCGGAGCGGAAATTCCTTCCGTCGCATTTCGGAGCAGGGTCGGAAAGTCCACCACCGACGCAACTAAGGCGGCGTCGTCGCTGTTCAAGCCGGATTCGAGCTTTTGGGCGAGAGCGCTGGCCTGGTCAATCGTGCAGGGGCGCGGTTGCGAATCCTTCCAGCTTCGGTAGACATCGGACTGCACAAAGCCCGCATAGCACGGATCGTACTCTAGGTTCGGCAGCTTCGCGTTCAAGACCTTGGTGAGGCGCTCGAGTAGCTTGACCGTATCGTCATAGTTGCCCTGCTGAACGGAGAGTCGTAGCAACCCCCAATACGGCGCTTCCAGGGTAGGCTCCTGTTGGACGGCCCGCTGATATAGTATTTGCGCGTCGATGAAGTTTTTTTCGCCTCCTTCGGCGACATCGATGTTTCCTTCATAGGCCAGGAGAAATGGATCGCCGCCGGTGAACGCTTCGAGGCGATCGACGCACTCGCGAGCCTCGTCGAATCGTTTTTCGCGGATTTGTTCGTCGATGGAGAGAAGGTCCACGGTCGGGTCGCCGAGATAAAGCCTATCGATGTCGGCTAAGGCGCCGCGGTACTGCTGAGGATCGCGAAAACGAAATTCTTGTGTCGCTTGTACCCGGAGCTTCAAAAATATTTTGTCATCCTTGAGCTTGGGGGGCAGGGCTTTGTATTGCTGGAGCATGTCGAAAAAATCGCCTTTGCGAAGATCCTTCATCATGGTCGCCCAGATATGCACCTCGGTGACGGTGTCCTGATCGAGAATGGAGAAATCATTGTCTGCCGTCGTTTGCACCAGCTCGGCGAGATAAGCGCGCCGAAGGGTATCGCTCCCCTGCTCGCCCGTACCTGTGGAGTAGGATTCGACGAATTTGACGTCTCCCTGTGCGTCGTTTCCGGCGAACCACTCGCTATAGGCGACCCCGCCGCTGTTGGTTAGTGATCGAATTACGGCGACAGGAACGCCGTCCCGCTGGTGGACTCTCAGCAAGTGGTAGTGAGTGCCCTTCGCGACGCTGTCGGCCATCAGTGCGCGGATAACCGGTGCTAGCTTATCTGGGGCCAGAAATTCGTCTCGGAAATCGGCCGGCGCTAATATGCCCTCAATCGCCGTGCGGGCCATGCCATCGATATCCACGACGGACGCGAATCCTTGCTCGTTGCCGGTGTTCAAGGCGGCCTCGAGGGTTTGGGCGAGGTCATTTGCCTGCGCTGCGGTGACTGGCGGCCGGTCCGCCCATGCCGGGCGCGGCAACGCAAGAACCGCGAAGGATAGGAAGATCACTGTAAACCGGGAACGTTTCATGGCCCACCCAATGTCCGGAGGATCACCCGTTCAGCGAAGGTACCCAAATATATCACGGGAATTTCAGCGGTGTCGGGATGAGGCGATTTCGGATTCCCCAGCTTTCCCAGTCTTCCGAAGCTACGGCTATCCCAGCGCGCGGAGCGTTGGCGGCTGACTTAGTTCGGCCCCTCACCCCTGTCTCCCCCCGATTACGACGGGAGAGGCGGAATTTCAGTAAACATGTGCTAGATTCAGGCCGCGGACGATTTCGACGGTCGCCTTGCTCTTATTCAGGGTGTAAAAGTGCAATCCGTCGACGCCATGAGTCAGTAAATCGCGGCATTGCGCGGTTGCGTGGGCGATGCCGGCGTCATAGACGGCTTGCGGGTCTGACTCCAGCGATTCCAGTTTTACCAGCAGCCCATGCGGAATCTTCGCGCCGATCATGCTCACGAAGCGCTTGATCTGCGCGACGTTCACGATCGGCATGATCCCGGCGACGATCGGGGCTTTGATTCCCATCGATCGCGCTTCGTCGCGGAAGCGGTAGAAATCTTCATTGTCGAAGAAAAGCTGGGTGATGACGAAGTTGCCGCCTTGGTCAAGTTTTAGTTTGAGCATCTCCAAATCGCGCGTGCGGTTGAGGCATTGGGGATGGCCCTCGGGGTAGCCGGCGACGGCCAGGCAAAAATCATGGCGGGTGCGGGCGAATTTCGCCAGATCGCTGGCGTTGGCGAAGCCGCCTTCGGTGACGACGAATTGGCCCTGGCCGGCGGGGGGATCGCCGCGCAGGGCGATGACGTTGACGATTCCCGCTTTCCAGAGATCGTCGAGGATCGAGCCGATTTCGGCGGCGGTGTGGCCGACGCAGGTGAGGTGAGCCATCGAGCGAATTTTCAGTTCGCGCTGGATGCGTTCGACGAGTTCGACGGTTTTCTGGCGGGTGCTGCCGCCGGCGCCATACGTGACCGAGACGTAACTGGGGTGCAGCGAGTGTAAATCGTTGATCGCGGAAAATAGAAGATTGAACCCCGCTTCGGTCTTCGGAGGGAAGAATTCGAAAGAGAGGGTCGGCTTTGCTTGACCGAAAAGTTTGTCGATGCGCATCGTTGGGTCCGCAGTCATTCTAGAGCGTTTCCCATTTTATAGTAGCGTCTGCGTTGCGATGAAAGGGGCCGGGCGCTAGGAAGAGTGACGAGGCGTATCTACCAGAACGATACGGCGAGGAGGGATGACGACGCGAACAGCCCCTTTCATCGCAACCCTTCGGGTCGTCGCCGTTTGCGGCCCATGTCCCGGCGCGCCGGGATTACTCCTCCATCCTGCGGAAACTATCGGAGTCAGATACTACTCGTCGTCGTGCCTAGCCTGTGCCGCAAACGGCGGCGACGCAGACGCTACTATAAAGTGGGAAACGCTCTCGTATAGATCGGCCTGCCGCGAGTTGCGGTGAAAAAAAAACGGGCGTCGCCTTGTCGCGACGCCCGGGAATAACCGCTTGGCCGATGCTTTCGTGCGATCAGAACTGATACGTGGCATCGACCGCGAAGGTCAACTGGCTGCTCTTGCCGCTGGTGCCGTTGAAATCGAACGCGCCCTGGTCGGCGATGTCATAGCGAACTTCCGGGCGGATTTTCAGCCACTGGAGGTACTGATCGTCGGGGACCGGAGTGATTTCGAGGTTGGCGGTGAATTCCCAGTAGTTGACGTCGGAGCCGTCGCCGGCGCCGGTCGTGGCGCCGTGGCCGTCATGATAGAATTCCACGCGGAGATTGGGAGTCAGTTGCTTGTTCAGCGTGTAATCGACATATCCGGCCGCGCCGGCCCACTGGGCGATGTTGTTGGCGAAGCCATAAACGAAATCGCCGTTCAAGCTCAAAGCATCCGAAACCTTATATTGGCTGATGATTTCGGGAACGACGAAGTAATCCTTGTTGTCCTTGAAAGCCTGGGGGCCGACGGAAAGGTTGCCGGTGAGGGTCCAGGCGCTGGAGAAGGTCCAAACGGCTTGGCCGAGGAAGTCGGGTTCGCCGTTGTTGTCGGAGGTGGACTGGTTCCAGCCGCGGGTAATTCCAGCGGTGACGGCCCACTGATCGTTCAGGGTATAGCTGCCCAGGACACCGGTCTGCGTGAACGGCACAGCGTAGCTGAAGAGATAAGAGTGGGTGTAAAACGCGTTGCTCGTTGGGTTGATCGTTTCATAGCCAAGGAGGGTATCGAATTTGCCTGCTTTGACGGTCAATCCGCTGCCGACCGGGATGGCAAACGTCAGGTACGCCTGTTCGAGGTCCAATTGCTGGTCCTCGCCGCTGCCATCTTTATTGGTATTGTCGAGGATGCCGTTGGAGTGGGTGAAGACGGCGTCGCGTCCGTAGTAGGCTTCGACGCGGAAGCCGATGTCGAACTTTCCTTTGGTGGCATCGACGAGTCGTTCGAGGGTTAGATCGACCTGGTCGAGGATGAATTTATTTTTATCGGGGCCGGGAAAGAAGATCAGATTGCCGGGGAATTGTTTCGGCCCGGTGAGGTTGTGTGGGACGGTGGCGTCGTAGGAGTAGCCGACTTCGACGTATCCGTAGGCATTGATGCCGGCCGATTCCATTAGGCCGCCGATGCCGAGTTTATCCAGGCCATTCATGAGGGGCATTTCCGGCGCCGCGTCGGCCAAGACGGGAGCGCCGGCCGTTGGCGCGGCGGTGTCGATGGGAGTCGCCAGGACGGGATCGGGCGCGTTCTGTGTTGTCAGATCGCTCGAATACGAGGAAAACTGATCGTCCGCCCAAGCCGCCGTTGAAATGGCCATCACAATCGCGGCCGCCCCAACCATACCTTTCCGAATTCGCATGACTATCTCCTTCCATTCCCTGGAAAAGGGACCTCATCATTGAAAAATGACTTACCCACACAAACTTCCATAGCACAGTCTCCCTGAAGCGATGATTAACAGACCTCGCCGGCCAGAAGGATCGGCAAATTTGTTACAATCACACCACGCCCGATATTAGATGGCTCCATAGCTCCATGAGCCTTGTGCTGCCAAGAGTTTATAGTCGGGAGATTAATAGGGTGCTTCAAAATATACAAGCCCTTCAGAACCCAATTTCTACGGCTACAATCCCCCGGAGTCATCGGAAATGGCGATGGTTTGGCAACAACCTCTTCCTGGGGATTATCGGAGTCTTTCCGAAGCCGATCTGCGCGTCCGCGCGGCCGCGGCGCGCGAAAAATTGGGCAAACGGCTGGTGATCCTTGGGCATCACTATCAGCAGGATTCGGTCATCGAGCTGGCCGATTTCGTCGGGGATAGTTTCGAGCTTTCCCAAAAAGCGGCCCAGCAGCAGGGGATCGAATTCGTCATTTTCTGCGGCGTGCATTTCATGGCGGAATCGGCGGATATTCTCACCGATTCGCATGTGAAGGTCATTCTTCCCGATCTGGGCGCGGGATGCTCGATGGCGGATATGGCGAATCTGGATCAGACTTTGGATTGCTGGGCGCAGCTTACGGAGCTGTGTCCGGATCAGCGGATCGTTCCCATTACCTATATGAACAGCTCCGCCGCGATTAAGGCGTTCGTCGGGGAGCATGGGGGAGCCGTTTGCACCAGCAGCAACTGCGCGGCCGTGCTGCAATGGGCTCTGCGAGGCGGGGCGTCGAATGCGGCGCCGGGGCAAAAAGTGAAAATCCTGTTCTTCCCGGACCAGCATTTGGGCCGCAACACGGCCAGCGCGATGGGGTATCCCCAGGATTCAATGGTCGTGTGGGATCCTCAGCAGGACCTCGGCGGCAATACGCCGCCGGCGGCGGCTGGCGCCGATTTTGTTCTTTGGAAAGGCCATTGCTCCGTCCATCAGCTTTTTCGGCCGGAGCATGTCGCGCAGGTTCGGCAGAAATACCCGAATATGAAAGTGATCGTCCATCCCGAATGCCGGCGCGAGGTGGTGCAGCAAGCGGATCAGGTCGGCTCCACGGCCTATATCGTCAACCAAATCACTCGCGCGCCCGCCGGCTCCGAATGGGCGGTGGGTACGGAGGTTCATCTGGTCGCGCGGTTGGCGAAGCAACATCCGGAACAGAAAATAATTGTGCTAAGTGATTGCCAATGTCTTTGTACGACGATGTTCCGTATCGATCTGGCGCATCTGTGCTGGACGATGGAGAATCTGGCCCAGGGGAAAATAGTCAATCAAATAAAGGTCGATGATCAGACGAGAAAATGGGCGCTGGTCGCGCTGGATCGGATGCTGAGCATCAAGGGTCGGCCCAACCCTGGAGCGAAGAACCAGCCGGTGACCGTGGATTAATTGGATTGACCGGCAGGTGGAGAACTCAATAAGCTAGGTCCCGTGACAATCGAGCAACTGCGGAAATTTCATCAGGCTCGCCCATTTCACGCGTTTGACGTGCATTTGGCCGATGGAAGCCGCCTGCCTGTTCAGCACCCTGAATTGCTGGCCATCGCGCCGCCCGGCCCTACCATCGGCATCGGCCTGTCCGACGGAACGATCGAAATTGTAGACCTGTTGCTCGTAACTAGTCTCAAACCTCGCCCCAACGGCCGGTCACGTCGCACACCTCCTCGGTAGTTCCATCACGGGGTTACGGTTACTTTGCCGTTATCGGTGATGATCGGCTTTCCCACGGCGATATCCATCTGAACATTCTTAAAGAAAATGTTCGTCGCGTCCTGGACGTATACGCCCTGGTCGGTGGTCGCATTCACATTTTCCAGGGTGATATCGGTAGCCAACTGCTCGGGCAGGCCGACGATTCTGCCGACTCGGTGGCAGCCGGTGATGGTGATATTGCTGAGGCGGACGTTGCGGACCTGGGGGATATCGGTGAAATCCCCGTCGGGGTCGGGCTCGCGCTCGCCGGAATAGAGCATGGTGATGTCGATGGGCATTTTGGTGATGTTCTTGATGGAGATGTCGGAGTAGGTGACATCCTCGATCAGCCCTCCGCGGCCGCGGGCGGATTTGATCCGGATGGCGTTTTCGGAGCTATCGAAGGTGCATCGGCGGACGATGACGTGGCTGACGCCGCCGCGCGTGGGGCTGCCGATGGAGATGCCGTGGCCGTGCAGGCAGGTCAAATCTTCGACCAATATATCCTTGCAGGGTCCGCCGATTTCGACGTGATCGTCGCCGACATCGATTTCGCAGTGGCGGACGACGATGCGCTGGCCACGCAAATCCATGGCATCGGTATTGGGGGAATCGCTGGGGGCGACGATGTGCAGATTCTCGATCAAAATATCGTTGCCGCTGGGAGTCAGATGGAACATGGGGGAATTGGTGAGTGTCACGCCGTCGAAGAGAAGGCGATCGCCGTGGATGGCGATGAGAACGGGGCGAGGGTACTGCATTGAGTTGGGCAAATATCGTCGCGCGGCCTGGCTGGCGAAGAGCCAGAACATGCCGCCCGAACCATCGATGGTTCCGCTGCCGGTGATGGAAACGTCGGTGACCTTGCTGGCCGAAATCAGCGCCGGCAAGCGCGCGAAGGCAAAGCCTCTTGCGCCGACTGGCCGGGTCGCGGGGCGTTTTCCCGGATCGGGCAGGCCGTAATCGGAATAGCGCGTGGGCGCCTGGATCGTGGCGCCGCGCTCGAGGTGGAGATCCATATGGCTGACGAGAGTGAACGATTTCGTGAGATAGGTTCCAGCCGGGACGATCAGGTGTCCGCCGCCTGCTTTGGCAATCGCATTGACGGCCTTCTTGAACGCGTCGGTGTCAAAGGTGTCGCCATCGCCGACGGCGCCGAAATCGGTCAGAAGGAAAGTTTGCGGCGGAATTACGGGGGGAGCGGCAACAATTTCTTCGGTTGTCACCGCAGGTTGCGTCGCCGCAATTTCTGTCGGCGTCTGATGGAGAGCGCATCCCGTACAAACAAGACAGCCAAGCGCAAGCAAGCTCCAGCGGGTCATCGTTAGCCTCCGGTTGCCATGATTGGCCATGCCCCGCCAAACGGACCAACCCCAGTCTAACGATTGAAATGAAAAAAGCAGGAAATAGCGCCCGGGAGGTTTCATCCCCCATTCAACCGATGCCGCACAAAATCTGCCCGGGCGGCGTTTTGGGATTCCCCGTCAAGCTTCTTGCCCAAAATCTTCTGTAAGTGCGCTTCCTGAGTGAGCAGAAATAGCTCGTTGACCTTGTTGATGTCCAATTCTTTCACGCGTTGCAGATTCACGCCAAGTCGTACGTGGCTCAGCAGGGCTAGTGTTTCATCGGGGGCGAGCAATCTCGCCGATCGCAAAACTCCCAGCGCCCGGCAGACCTTGTCATCGAGGGCCGTCGAGCGGTCGGCCGCTAGAACTTTGCGAGCCTGGTTTTCGTATTCGATGATTTTCGGGATGACCGTGTGTTTGAAATCGCTGATGATGTCGTCTTCGCTGCGGCCCAAGGTCGTCTGATTGGAGATTTGATAGAAATCGCCGGTCGCTTCGGTGCCTTCGCCATAAAGCCCGCGGACGGCCAGTCGCATGTCCTTGGCGGCTCGGAAGACCTTTTCGATTTCGCCGGCTAGTTTTAGGCCGGGCAGATGAAGCATGACACTGACGCGGATTCCCGTCCCGACATTGGTCGGGCAGGCGGTCATGTAGCCGAAGCGGGGATGGAAGGCGAAATCAAGAACGGCTTCCAATTGATCGTCAACCGCGTTGATTTGCTCCCAGGCTTCTTCCAGCTGCAATCCGCTGCGCAAGACCTGGATGCGGAGGTGGTCTTCCTCGTTGACCATAATGGCGAGGGTTTCGTTTTCGCCGACGGCCACGCCGCGGGCGCCTTCCGCATCTTTATGCGGGCGGCTGATTAAATGGCGCTCGACCAGGAGTTGCCGATCGATTTCCGGGGCGGCTTCTAAATCGACGTAAAGGGTTTTCAGGGAGAGTTGTGCCGAAAGAATCGTATCCCGGATTTTATGTTCCAGGGATTGGCGATCGTGGCGGGTGCATTTGGAGAGGAAGCGAAAGCCGGAGACGTTGCGGGCCAGGCGAATGCGCGAGGAGATGACGATATCGCTCATGGGCCCGCTGCCGCGAAGCCATTCACCGGCTTGACTGGTGAGATCGCTCAGTTTCATGGCGAGATTAGGCCGCTCCTTCGGCGGTTCGGATTTGATCGCGCAACTTCGCCGCCCGTTCGTAATCCTCCGCCTCGACGGCCCGAGCCAGGTCTTTCCGCAGCCGTGCCAGGTCGACTTGCCGCTTAACGGGGACGTTGCTTCCGCCGCGTCGCGTCGGGACTTTGCCCAGATGATGGGTACCCCCTTCGTGAGCGCGCTGGAGCAGGGGGGTGAGTTCTTTGTCGAAGAAGGGATAGTCGTGTTCGCAGCCGAAGAGCCCGGTCTGGCGGAATTCCGCCCAGCCGATGCCGCATTGGGGGCAGCCGGCGGCCGTTTCTTTGCTCATGCCGCTATGCGCGAGCACGAAATTGGTCAGAAGTTCGTTGATCGGCGTGTGCGGCTTGATGGCCCCGACTTCGGTCTCCGCGGCGCATTGTTCGCAGAGATGCTTTTCAACGCGCTTGCCGGCAAATACCTCCGTTAGATGAATGGTCGCCGGCTTGTTGCATTTATCGCACTTCATAGTTGCAGATGTCTCCACCCAATCCTATTGATCGGGCGAGAACGGGTCAATTTAATGTCGAAAGACCTGATTCCGTCGCCCGTCGCCTTAAGGCCGATAAATGGCTGAAAACTGCAGAGTCTCCCATACTTCGACGCTCAGCAATTTTATGTTTTTTGGAAGTTCGATCGCCTTGGCGACGTGGACCGCGACGTTTTCCGCCGACGGATTGGTCTTGGAAAAGGGGGGGAGGTCGTTGAGATGGCTATGGTGCA
>JBEKPV010000028.1:0-24674 GCA_049520395.1 Tepidisphaeraceae bacterium | reverse complement strand
ACAACAACATCACCAGCCTGCTCAATGAATGCTATAACCAGTTGGCCCAGGTCAACGGCGATGGCGGAATCGTCTAGCGGGATTGAGCTTTACAGGCGGCGGAGAGAGTGCGGTCGGGCGTCATCAAGGCGCCCGATCGCTTTTTGCGGCCGGGGCCGGTCGCGCAGCGCCGGAAGACGCCATTCGCTGCTCGCGCGCCAAGCGTCTGCCGCGCCCGACCAGCAGACGCGAGGCCAGGCTGGTCCAACCCGTCTGGTGGTTGGCGCCGCAGCCGCGACCGGTTTCACCGTGGAAATATTCGTAGAACAGCGGGAAATCCTTCCACCACGGATCGACGGCGAAGCGCTCCTCCTCGCCATGGCAGGGGCGGCGGCCGTCCTTGCCGGCGACGAACAGGCTCATCAATCGCATGCCCAGTTCATCGGCGACCTGCTGCAGGTTTAACTTGATCCCCGATCCGGTGGGGCACTCGACGGTGAAGGCGTCGCCGTAGAAATAGTGGTATTTTTCCAGCGATTCCAGCAGGATGAAATTGAGCGGGAACCAAACCGGGCCGCGCCAGTTGCTGTTGCCGCCGAAGAGGCTCGTATCCGACTCACCCGGCGTGTAGCTCACCGAGTATTCCTTGCCGTCGGCGCGAAAAACATAGGGATGATCCCGATGAATGCGCGAAACCGAGCGAAGCCCGTAGGGGGAGAGGAATTCGCTTTCATCCAAAAAATATCGGAGCACCCGCTCCAGGCGGTGCCGCGAGGGAACGGCCAGTAGATAATGGGTTTGCCCACCGTCGGAGGCCTTCATATACGAGATATGGCGGGCCAGGTCGCTTCGATTTTTGAGGAACCAGTCCATGCGCTTTCGGAATCCCTTGAGGCGATCGATGAGATCGGCCTCGAGCACTTCGACGGCAAAGAGGGGAATGGTCCCGACCATGGATCGGACGCGCAGCGGGAGGGTTTTGCCGTCGAGATAAAGCTGGTCGTAATAAAAACCATCCTGTTCGTCCCAGAGGCCCGAGCCGCCGAGGGTGTTCATGGCGTCGACGATGGCGACGAAATGCTCGAAGAATTTGGAGGCGACATCCTCGTAGACATCGTCGTCGCGCGCCAGCTCCAGGGCCATGGAGAGCATGGTGGAGCAGTAGAATGCCATCCAGGCGGTTCCGTCGGCCTGGTCGAGAACGCCGCCGGTCGGCAGGGGTTTGGATCGGTCGAAGACTCCGATGTTGTCCAGCCCGAGAAATCCGCCGCCGAAAATATTGCGGCCGCTGACGTCTTTGCGGTTGACCCACCAGGTGAAATTGATGAGTAGTTTTTGGAACGCGCGTTCGAGAAACGAGCGATCGCGCTGGCCGCGTGGGGCGGTCATTTTGTAGACGCGCCAGCAGGCCCAGGCGTGGACGGGCGGGTTGGCGTCGGAGAATTCGAATTCGTACGCCGGCAATTGGCCGCTGGGGTGCATGTACCACTCGCGGAGCATCAGGATGAGCTGTTCCTTGGCCATTTGCGGATCGACCTGGCAGAGCGTGATCATGTGAAACGCCAGGTCCCAGGCGGCGTACCAGGGATATTCCCAGTTGTCGGGCATGGAAATCACGTCGCGATTGAACAGATGCAGCCAATCGTGATTTCGCCCGTGCCAGCGCGATTCCGGCGGGGGCGGCTGGTCGGCGTCGCCCCGGAGCCATTCGCGCACGACGTAATGATAAAACTGCTTCGACCAGAGTAACCCGGCAAATCCCTGGCGGGCGATGTTGCGCTGATCGTCGGAGAGCGTCCGCAAAATGATGCCGTCGTAAAACGCGTTGGCTTCGGCGATGCGCCGGTCAAAAATCTTGTCGAACTCGCCGTCGAACGCCTGGGTTGGCATCGAATCTTCCGCGAAGAGGCGCAAGCGCACCACCATCTGCCGGCCCGGCGGAATTTTGAGTTGATAATACGCCGCCGCCTTGCTGCCGACGTGCGACGGATTCACGGCGGCGGATTCCTGATTGATGACGAACCGATGAAATGCGTCCTTCACATAAGGGGTTCGATTGGGGGCGCCAAACACCCGCTGGAGATTGGTCTCATTTTCGGTGAAGAGCCATTTGGGCTGATCTCCCTGCCACTCGGCGGCGAGGTGAAATTTGCCGAGCGTGGCATGGTCGATCGCGACCATTCCATCGGCGCCAAGCCCCACGAACGGCTTGATGTCGCACCCTTCGTGAATGCAGCCCCACGTCCAGGTGTTGCGGCCCCAGATCGTGGGGAGCAGATGAATCACGGCGGCATCCGGGCCGCGATTGGCGACGGTGATCCGGATCAGCACGTCGTCGGGAGAATTTTTGGCGTATTCGGCGAAAACGTCGAAGTAGCGGTTCTGATCGAAGACTCCCGTGTCCAGGATTTCGAATTCCGGGTCCTTGCGGGTGCGGCGTTTATTTTCCGCGACCAGCCGCTCGTAGGGGAATGCCGCCTGCGGATATTTGTACAACGCTTTCATGTAGGAATGCGTTGGCGTCGAATCGAGGTAAAAATATTGCTCCTTGACGTCCTCGCCGTGGTTTCCCTCCGGGCCGGTGAGGCCGAACAGGCGCTCCTTGAGGATCGCGTCGCTGCCGTTCCACAGGGCCAGGGCGAAACAGATTCGGCATTCGCGGTCGGTGATCCCCAGCAGGCCGTCCTCGCCCCAGCGATAGGCGCGGCTGCGGGCCTGATCGTGTGAAAAATAATTCCAGCAGTCGCCGTCGGGGGAATAATCCTCGCGGACGGTGCCCCATTGCCGCGCTGACAAATAGGGCCCCCACCGCTTCCAGTTGGCGACGCGGTCGGTGTCTTCTTTGAGCCGCAGGCGCTCGGCGTTTTCTGCCGCGGGGTTTCCGTTGGTCATGAGAGGCTCACCACATTTTTGATTCCGCCCGCTCGTCCCGTGAGCAGCTCGACCGCCTGGTCGATTTTGAATCTGCCGGTGATGAGTTTTCGCACGGCGTCGGGCCAGCGGCGACGGTATTCGGCCAGGTCTGAAATCGCATCCATGAATGCCTGCTTGCCGGCGTTGACCGTGCCGTAAACCACCTGATTTTTCAGGACCAGATCGCGCATGAGCAGGTCGGTGTCGACTTCGATCGGACCTTTGCGGCCCGGGACGCCGGTGAAGATGAATACGCCGTTCGTGCCCAGAACCCGCATCACATCGAAGGCGAGGGAACTGGCTCCGACGGCTTCGTAGACCAGATCGATGCCGCCGATTTCTTTAGCGGCGTCGTCGACCGAAAGCTGCGCCGCGGGGAGAAACGTCGCGCCGATCGACCGGCATAAATCGGATTGCACGCTGGGAACGGGATTCCTGGAATAAACCCAGGTCTGAAACCCGCGGACGATCAGGGCCATGCCCCCCAGCAGCCCGACCGGCCCGGCGCCCAGGACCAGAGCTTTATGACAATATTGGGACGGCTGTCCCGGTTCGATCGGACACGCCCAGGGCAAACGCGATTGAACCTGCCACAATTGCTCGATCCCCTTTTGCGCGATCGTCAGCGGCTCGACCAGCACGCCGATGTCCCGCAAATCCGGCGGCACGAGGTTCATATATTTTTCGTCATCGACGACGAATTCGGTCATGAATCCGTGTCGGCCCTTGATGCCGCGCTCGGTGAAGTCGCCGGTGTAACAAAAATCCTGACGCCCGGCGCGGCAGGCGACGCATTCCGGATGATCGCACGGCCGGCGAACCATGGTGACCACCAGATCACCTTTTTTCAGCGTCTTGACGCCCGGGCCGGTAGCGATCACTTCGCCAAGGGATTCGTGACCGATGACCAAATATGGCGAACCCGCCGGAGGCGTGCCATAATCGAAAGCGACGATCTCCTTATCCGTACCGCAAACCCCGACGTCGATGATGCGGAGCTTGACGTCCGTCGGCGAAGAAATCGACGGCTCGGGATGATCGATCACTCTGACTTGTTTATCCGCGGGAAATACGGCGACGGCTTTCATGGGGCGACTCCTCGCTTCGCCGAATCATAGCCGCAATCCATCAATCATGGACGCTTGAAAATTTTTGAAACGGAAAGAACAAATCCGGGACCGCCGGATCATTGGCGGCAGATCAAAGTCAATCGTGGAATTCACGCCCTTGCGAGCACTTTTTTTACTCGGGCCGGCAGCTCGACTGGAACGAACCAATCGGCTGGATATAGATAGTCCTCACCCTCCTCATCGATGACGCGCCAGAAGTAAGCCGGGTCGTTCGACTCCGGGCGAATCACGCTGTAGGCCTTCCCAACGTGCAGGGACCCTTTGTACTCTCCATTCTCAATGCAGATGGCGTAAAAGGGATATCGCTGTTTAGCCTTTTTGCCGGCCTTTGTGCGACCGTTTGACCTTGACAAGTTTGCGCCCGATGCCGTGAGCCTCGAACCAGTGAATTTCTGCTTCATATATTTCGCCTTTAACATCTCGCACCAAGGCGGTACCACTCATTTTACGCCAGTTTCGGCCTCCAAACCGCCGTTGCAGAACCTTGAGGATTCGAATGCCGCCGCCTTTAACGATCACCCTCAAATTCCCGATGGGGCCGAGGATTTCAAATAGCTCGGACGGCATTGTCGAATAACCGAATTATTGCATCTAAGCGCCATGGATCAATGCCCTTTTCCGAAGAACGTCTTTATCGAATCATAAATATCGTCCTTCGAATTCACCCGGCTGGTGAGGACTTTTTCATTACTTCGCAAATGCTCGTGGAGCACGTTGATGAAATTGCCGGAGCCATAGGCACTGGCAACCTGGCAATAGCCGAACATATTGCACGCCGGGAGTAATTGCTCTTTGAGCAGTTTGACGCAATCGCGGCTGTCGGCTTCGGAGCTGTTGTCGCCGTCGCTGAAATGGAATAGGTAGATATTCCACTCATCGGGAGAATAGTGGGCGTCCAAAAGCGCCTTGGCGCATCGGAAGGCGCTGCTGATTTTGGTGCCGCCGTCTTCGCGAAGGTGATAGAAGGTGTGTTTGTCGACCTCCTTGGCCGAGACGTCGTGGACGATGTAGCGGGATTCGATGCCTTCGTAATTTTTGCGCAGCCAGGTGTCGATCCAGAAACTTTCCAGGCGGACCAGCTCCTTTTGCTCCTCGCCCATGGAGCCGGAGACGTCCATCATAAAGACGATGACCGCGTTGGACTGGGGGCTTTTGACTTCTTTCCAGCTTCGGTAACGAATGTCCTTGCGCTGCGGGATGATGATGGGGCGATCGGGGTTGTAGTCGCCGATCATGATCTGGCGTTTGAGGGCTTCCTTGAACGAGCGTTTGAAATGACGCAGCGATTCCGGTCCGACGCGGCGGATGCCGCTGTATTTGTCGCGGAGGGTGGTCAGCCGATGTTTTCCCTTGGGCTCAATGCGCGGCAGTTTGAGTTCCTCGGCCAGGATGTCGGCCAGTTCGTCCAAAGTGAGATCGACCTCCATGATGTGATGGCCCTGGTCGGTGCCGCCCTGGGCTTTGCCCTGGCCCTTGCCGACGACGTCGCCTTCCTTGCCGTCGCCCGCGCCGACGCCGCCGGAATTGTCGCCGTATCGGAAATGCGGCAGTTCGATTCCGCGCACGGGAATGCTGATGAGGTGCTTGCCCTCCTTGCCGATGAGTTCGCCCTTGGTGAGGAATTTGCGGAGATCGTCGCGAATGCGTCCTTTGACGATTTGCCGAAAGCGCTGATGATCTTTTTCGATCTTCAAAACCATGAATGCTTCCAAGGGCGCGCGGGCCAGCCCATTTTAGCATGGGCGCGGCTCCGGTTCTCAAACCGGCCGGCGGGACAGCAGATACAGCCCGATGAGCAGCACCAGCGCCGATCCGGCAATGCCGACCATGGTGCCGGGGAAGTCTTCGTTGGCCAGGTCGATCGGGTTTTCCCCGTGGTTCCAGTGCAGCGCCATGCCGATGCGCGGATCGGTGATCCAGAAAAACAGGACGCCCAGCGCTCCGATGACCACCAGCGAAAATCCGGATCGGCGATTGATTCGGGCCATTGAGTCCTATTCGTCCTGTTTGCTGTCGCCGCGGGCGAAAATGCTGGCGACATAGTTGAGCACGTCGGTTGCGCTGGTTTCGTTGTAGCCGAAATATTTGATCAGACGCTGCTTGACCACGTCGATCTTCTGCTGGGTTTCGTCGTCGACGACGCTGCTGACCAGGTTTTTCAGCTTGATCGTGTCGCGCTGGTCCTCGAAAAGCTTCAGTTCCAAAGCCTTCAGCAGGCGGGCGTTGGTGTTGTATTCGAACTTTTTGCCGTCGAGGGCCAGAGCGCCGATGTAGTTCATGATTTCCTGGCGGAAATCGTCCTTTCGGCTTTCGGGGATGTCGATCTTGTCCTCGATCGAGCGCATCAGGCGTTCATCCGGATCCTCGTCGCGGCCGGTGTAGCGGTTGCGCACGCGCTCGTGCTGCGTGTAGGCGCGGACGTTTTCGATGTAATTGGCGGCCAGGCGCTTGATCGCGTCCTCATCGGCGCTGATCGCGCGCTGGACCTCGGCCTTGAGGATGTCCTCGTATTCCTCACGCACGACGGCCAGCAGTTCCTTGTATTCTTTTTTCAGCTCTTCATCGGTGATCAGCGAATGATGGCTCAGGCCGCCTTCCAATTCGTTCATCACCATGAAAGGATTGATGGCCTTGTCCATCTGAGCCTGATGGCTGACGAGCGAATTGCTGACTTTGTCCTGAATGTAACGCGGGCTGATCCCCTGCATTCCTTCGCGGGGGGCTTCTTCCTTCAGCTCCTTGATGCTGTCCTCGGTGAATCCGGGGATGCTTTTGCCGTTGTAGAGTTTGAGCTTTTGCAGCTTGGTGATGCCGGCTTTTTTGGGTTCGGCCAGGCGCGTTAGGACGGCCCACATCGCGGCTACCTCGATGGTGTGCGGCGCAATATGGATGCCTTTGATCTTCTCCGGGCCGAAATCCTTCAGATAGATTTTGACCTCGTCCTCGAGGCGGATGTTGTAGGGGACGTCGATTTTGATGGTGCGGTCGCGGAAGGCCTCCATCATTTCGTTGCCCTGTAGTTTTTTATATTCCGGCTCGTTGGTGTGGCCGAGGATCACTTCGTCAATATAGGTCTGGGCGAATTTTTTGGGTTTGATGAGATGTTCCTGGCTGGCGCCCAGCAGGTCGTAGAGGAACGCCACGTCGAGCTTGAGGACTTCGATGAATTCGACGATGCCGCGGTTGGCGATATTGAGTTCGCCGTCAAAATTGAAGGCGCGGGGATCGGAATCGGAGCCGAACTCGGCGATTTTGCGGTAGTTGATGTCGCCGGTCAGTTCCGTGCTGTCCTGATTTTTTTCGTCCTTGGGCTGGAAGGTTCCGACGCCGCGCCGGTCCTTTTCGGAGAGAATCAGGCGGCGCACCTTGACGTGCTCCATGACTTTTTTCCAATCGCCGCTGTATTGTTCGAGGAGATCGCCGTAGATTTTTCGGCAGAAGGGGCAAACGTCGCCGAAGAGACGGATTTTGCGTTCGTCGGACATTTTTTCATTGATGTTGTCCAGCACGTCCTGCCGCGCTTCGCGGGGGATGAGCAGGAGGGGCTCCTCGTGCATGGGGCATTCGACGAATTGCTCCCCCTCGTCGCCGGCGGGGCCGCGATGATGGACGCGCCACATGTAAGTGAAGCATTTGCCGGCGTCGACGCGGCTGTAATTTTCCAAGCCCTTTTTCAGAAGGCGGGCCATGGTCGATTTGCTGGAGCCCACGGGGCCGTGGAGCAGGAGGATGCGTTTTTCGGTTCCGTAGCCCTGAGAGGCGGATTTGAAAAAGTCGACCAGCTGCATGAGGGGGCGTTCGAGGCCGTAGATGGCGTCATTGCCGTGATCGATGGGGTCGGAGAAAAATTTATAGCGAATGAGTTCCTGCTTGAATTGGGTGAAGGATTCGGAGCCATAGGAAAGGATCATGTCGTAAATGCGTTGGAATGCGTTTCGCGAGACCATGGGATTTTCGTGGACGATTTCGAGATAGTCCCAGAAGCTTCCTTCCCAGTGTTGTTCGCGGAAATTGGAGTTGTCGATTTTTTTATCGATGAGCGAAACCAGGGCGTTCGATTTAGCAGGCATGGGATGTCTCCGGCGCGCGGCGGCAAGCGTGCGTTGAGGCCATTGTGTCATTTCAAATCCGCAGTTGGGAGGGGATCGGCTGGCGAGGAGGCCGGAGGCCTCGCACGGCGCGGAGTAGGCAGGAGTCGATGCCGGCTGCGGACATCTTCGCGGCTGTTTTCCCCAGCCGGTGTAAGATCCGACAGACGGTACAGCTCCGAACGGCTACGACCGGCCGATGGGGTCGCGGGAGAGCGTCCAATTCAGCGGACGCCGCCGCGGCGGCACGCCAATCGTCCACTTCCGTGACGCCGCCCGACGACAACTCGGCGGGAAACGTCACATCCGAGCCTGGCTCGTTCGGCAGGACTTCTCGCGCGGACTGCCGCGAGAGCCTGTTCGGCGGGCTTGGCCCGCCGGTTGCGAATGGAAACGTTTTGCACCGTCATCACCGCGGATGCAACGGGTGACGCGGAACTTCCTTGAATGGCGCCGACCCGAAACGTCCCATTTCATTAAATAGTTTAGCGAGCTTCAACGGTGCTGTCTACGCTTTACCGGATTCCATTTCGGTTTGAAATATATATGCGCGTCAACGAGGCGCGAAAAAATCTTTATGACGGCGGCGCAAATTGGGAAGGATTCAGACTCCCTGCGTTTTGACCAGCGGGAGCAGGCTGAATTGGTCGCCGAGAATCGGCTTGCTGGGCGTTTCGAGCCAGTTTTGCAGAACACTGGCGTAAACCGAGCGGAAATCGACGCCGAATTTGAGATCGCCCTGATCGAGATCGGTCAGGGAGGGATGCTGGCCGACCAATCCCTGCTGGATGCTGCCGCCGAGGACGAACATGGGGGCGGCGGCGCCGTGGTCGGTGCCGTTGCTGGCGTTTTCCTCGACGCGGCGGCCGAATTCGCTGAAGGTCATCACCAGAACTCGGTCGTCATTTTTCTGGGCCTGTAAATCCTTCCAGAAAGCGCCCAGCCCGTCGCCGAGTTGTTTCATCAGGGCGTCGTGGCGATTGAGCTGGCCCGTATGGGTGTCGAAACCCGTGAGCGTCACGTAGTAGACGCGCGTGGGCAAGCCGCCGGCGATCATGGAGGCGACCATCTTCAGTCCGGCGCCGAATTCCCCCGCGGGATACGACGAGGACGATACGTGATTGCGCATCACCCGAAGAATCTGCTCGCTGCTGAGCTGGGCATCCATCGCGGTGCGGTGCAGGAAATCCAATTGCGTGGCGGCGGTTTCGATGGGCTTGACGCCGGGGGCGATCGGAACCGGGACCGTCAGGTTACCGAAGGCGCTGCTGGTATCTTGCGCGGAGACGTCGACGTTGTTCAGTTGCAGATAGTGGGACTTGTCGTGGCCGTTGTATCGGTAGGCTTCGGGGCGCTCGAGGTTGAGGGGCATGACCTTTTCGCCCTGCATGGCCAGCGGCATGGTGGCCCCGATGGAGACGCCGACGTGTGGATCGCAGCCCGGGCAGGTGTTGTCGAAATATCGGCCGAGCCAGCCGCTGTCGGGGGAATCGATTTGGGGCTGGGCGCTTTGCCAGATGTCCATGGCGCGGAAGTGGGAACGGTTGGGATTGGGATAACCGACGCCCTGGACGATGGCCAGGTCGCCGTTGTCGTAGAGGGATTTGAGTGGAGCGAGCCCGGGATGTAGGCCGAGGTAGTCGTTGATTTTGAGGATGGAATCCGCCGGATGGGAGATTCTGGCGCGGGCGTTGTAATAGACATCGTCGCCGTAGGGGATGACGGTGCTAAGGCCGTCGTTTCCGCCGCCGAGTTGGACGACGACGAGGATTTTTCCGTCGGCGCCGCTGGGCTGCTGGGTTTGGGACATGTCCCACGGATCGGCCAGGGCCATGACGGTCTGGTCGAGGAAGGTGGGGATGGTCGGCGCGACGGCAAGGAGCGTCAGGCCTCTTTGCAAAAATATACGGCGAGTGGCGAGATTCTGTTCCATAAGTTTCACCCTCAGCACAATTGATATTCGGGCATGGAGACGATTAATTGCACGACCCGGCGCTGGGCGTCGGGATCATTGGGCTGGTCTCCCAGAGCCGAAAGTAAAATTTGTTTTTTGTCATCGCCGATGGGGCGCTGGATCAAACGGCCGACCCAAAAATTGACGACATCGTCAGCGGTTCCCTGGGCCTGGGGATCGAAATCGGTTCCCTGCGCCAGCCCGGGCGGAAGCGGACGGTCGGAATCGCCTCTGCGATTGATGCGGCTAAGCGCCGGGACATCGCCGCCGGCGAGCCAGACGCCGGTGTTGTAGCGAATGAAGAGCGTGCTGGTATTGATCCAGAGGTGTCCGCCCGGCCAGCCGCGAACGTTGGGCGGCATCAGGGGCACCTGGCCCATTTGATTGAGCGCGGAGATGGCCGCCTGCTCGGGCGGCATCGAGAGGCCTAACATGCGAACGGTTCCCACCAGAAGCTGGACCGGGCATTTGATCTGCACGCCGATACATTCGGGGCTGTAAAACCCGCGGCTGGTCAGGATGGTCTGGATCAGGGGACGCAGTTCGTATTGATTGCCGAAGAACAAATCGCCGAGGGCGGCGGCGAGTGGCTCGTCGACGCCGTCGTAGGCGAGATATTTGAATAATTCGCCGGCAACGAATTTCGGGCAGGCGGGTTGCTGGAGGATGATGTCCAGGACGTTATCGCCGTCGAAGTTACCGGTTTGGCCGAGGAAGGTTTTTTCGCCGTAATCGTGCTGGAATTCGCGGAAGATGAATTCATCGCCGTCGTGGGTCCAGCCGGTAAACGCACGGGCGCCCTCCTTGACGTCGTCCTCGGTGTAGTTGCCGATGCCGAGGGTAAAGAGTTCCATAACTTCGCGGGCGTAGTTTTCGTTGGGATGCTGTTTGCGATTTTGCGAGTTGTTGAGGTAATCCAGCATCGCGGGGTCTTTGGAGATGGCGTGCAGGAAGGGATTGAAATTTCCGGCGGCGTATTGGCGGAGGAGCTCGTTCTGTCTCCACATGAGGGAAGCCGCGCGTTCGTCGCGGGCGCTGGTCGTGAAATGACCGTGCCAGAAGAAGGTGAGTTTTTCCTGCAACGGATGCGGTCCGTAGGCCATACGATTGAGCCACCAGGTCATGATGGCGCCGACGGCCTGGCGATTGGATTGCTCGAATTTCTGGCGGAGCATCTTTTTGTCGGCCTCGCCGCCGGCGTCGTTGAGCATCATGCGAAGCTGGCCGGTACTGCTGGGGACATTGGCAACGCTGGACAAATCCGGCCCCGAGTCGGAGCCGCCGCCCCCCTCCTGCACGGCCGGCCCATCTGGAAAATCCAGAAGCCAATCCACCGCTTTTTGGGGGCCGAGTTGAATGACTTTGTCGACTTCTTCCTGGGTACCGCCGAAGCCGGCGCGATTGAGGAGATGGGCGGCCTTGACCGCGTCAAACGGATCGGAATCCGAGGGCTGATAGGCAGCCAACATGGGGTGGTCAATCATGGGCTAATCCGTCCTGCATCTTACATCGAATAGAACGTTCCGATTCTTTGGTTATTGCCCGCCGCTGGTCCACCCTCGGAATGTTGGTTTGGCCGGTAATAACACCCTATACTGCCGGTTTTGCCGGTTTACCAGGAATTTCGATGGTGCAAAAGCTCATGCGACTTGGCCATTCGCCCGACCCGGACGATGCTTTTATGTTCTATGGGCTGGCCAAAGGCCTGCTGCCATCGGGGAATTATCGGTTTGAACACATTTTGCAGGACATCGAAACCCTGAATCAGCGAGCCAGGAAAGGGGACCTGGAAATCACGGCTATCTCGATCCATGCCTATCCATATGTGGCGGATAAATACGCGCTGACCAGTTGCGGAAGCAGCATGGGGGATGGATATGGACCGATGGTCATCACGCGAGGGCCGATGAAACTGGGCGATCTGAAAGGGAAGACGATCGCGATTCCGGGGAAACTCACGACGGCATTTTTGGCTTTGCAATTGTGTTTGGGTAAGGCGGGCGACGCGTTCAATGCGGTGGTCGTGCCGTTCGATCAGATTCCGGCTTATGTGCGCGATGGGAAGGCGGACGCTGGGCTGATCATCCATGAGGGACAGCTCACTTATAAGCAACTTGGGCTGCATCTAGTTGTGGATTTGGGAATTTGGTGGAAGGAAAAAACCGGGCTGCCGTTGCCGCTGGGGGGGAACTGTATTCGCAAGGATCTCGGGGAGCCGGTGATGCAGGAAGTGACGGATATCATTAAGCGGTCGATTCAATTCAGCCTCGACCATCGGCCGGAGGCCGTTCAATATGCTTTGCAGTTTGGGCGCGATTTGGATCGGAAACTGGCGGATCAGTTCGTGGGAATGTATGTGAATCAGTGGACGCTGGATTACGGGCCGCGCGGGAAAGAAGCGATCATTAAGCTGCTAAGCGCCGGGGCGGCGGCGGGATTGGTGCCGGGGATCGAGGAAATCGAGTTCATTACGGCCGCTTAACCCAGGCCCAGAGAGATGCAGTTCGCAAGGCGTCACGCATTCCCTTTGACAGCCACTGCGATCGAAATAGAATTGATTTATGCCCGATTCAAGTGCAAGCCGCATCGCGTTCGATCGAATCACATTTGATCCAAAGATCATGGGGGGGCGGGCGTGCATCCGTGGGATGCGGATTCCGGTTTCGGTGATCGTGAAGCAGTTGGCCCACGGCGCCGACCGAGATGAAGTGCTAAGGGATTACCCGGACCTCGAACCCGCGGATATTCAGCAGGCTTTGGAATACGCGGCCTGGCTGTCGCAAGAGGAAGTTAGGACCGCCTGAACATGAAGTTCCTGGCAGACATGGGGGTCTCGGCAGGAGTGGTCCAGTGGCTGCGGCGAGAGGGACACGACGCAGTCCACCTGCGCGAACTGGGCCTTCCTCGGCTTGAGGACCATTGTGGTCATGGAGGACGCCCGCCTGCGGATTCGGCGTCTCCCGCTGGGTTAAAGCGGCGCTCACGCCACGGCCGCAATCGACATCGGAACGACGGTTTTGCTTTCCTTGATCCGTTCGATGCTGGCGCCGACGGCGGCTAGTTTTTGCTCGATTTTTTCGTAGCCGCGATCGATGTGATAGACGCGATCGACGCGGGTGTGCCCTTTGGCGACCAGGCCCGCTAATACCAGCGCGGCGCTGGCGCGGAGGTCGCTTGCCATGACGCTGGCGCCTTGCAGTTCTTTGACGCCTTGAATGATGGCCGTGGGGCCCTCCTTGCGGATGCGAGCGCCCAGGCGGTTTAGTTCGCCGACGTGCTGAAAGCGGTCGGGGAAAATTCTTTCCGATACGACGCTGATTCCGTCGGCCAGGCAGAGCAGCGCCATGAGCTGCGCCTGCAAATCGGTCGGGAATCCGGGGTACGGTTGCGTGGTCATCTCCACCGGATTCAATCGGCGCGAGCTGCTGATGTGCAGGGTGGATTGGTTTTCGGATTCGACGCGGATGCCGACATCTTCCAGGCGGTCGGTGACGGCGATCAGATGATCGAGTTTGCAGTTTCGCAGTTCGAGTTCGCCGTTGGTGATGGCGGCGGCGATCATGAAGGTGCCGCATTCGATGCGGTCGGGGATGACGCGGTGTTCGGCTCCGACTAATTTTTCGACGCCTTCGATGCGGATTTCGGGTGTGCCGTGCCCTTTGATGCGGGCGCCCATTTTGATCAGCAAGTCGGCGCAGTCGGAGACTTCCGGTTCGCAGGCGGCGCCGACTAAAACGGTTTCGCCTTCGGCGAGCGTGGCGGCGCACATGACGTTGATGGTGCCCAGGACGGTCGGGCCCTGGGCTCCGCCGAGATACATTCGGCAGCCGCGGAGGCGGCTGCGGACCTGGCCGATGATGTTGCCGTTTTCGGTGCGGAATTCGGCGCCGAGTTTTTGCATGCCGCGGACGTGCAGATCGACGGGCCGGTCGCCGATGTTGCAGCCGCCGGGGATGCTGACGACGGCGCGGCCGCGTTTGGCGAGCAGCGGACCCAGCACGCAGATGCTGGCGCGCATGGTTTTGACGATGTCGTATTTGGCTTCGCAGTGTTCTTCATCGAGGACTTCGATGTCGAGCGGGCCGTTGAGCAGCGGGCCGTTGAGGGGCGGACCATCCACGCTGGTGGAGGGCTCGTGCCGCTGGACGCGGCAGCCCAGTTCGCCGATGAGCTTGTTCATGGAATCGATGTCCGAGAGCCGCGGCACGCCGTTGAGGCGGCTTCGGCCTTCGGCCATCAGACAGGCCGCCATGATGGGGAGCGCGGAATTTTTGCTTCCGCTGATTTCCACCGCGCCTTTAAGCCGCTGTCCCCCGTAAATCAGAAAGCTGTCCATCTCTGCCCATCCTTGGGCCGGAAAATGATCTGAAGTTTCAGATTTTTCCCTTGGCCCGAAACGCGCCGGGGCTGGCGAGAGCCGCCGGCAAGAACGATTCGGTCTATCGGCCAGTCCGTTGGCCGAGCAATAGTCTCAGCACTGATTTGCAAGTCGTGCTGACTTATCGGTCAGATTTTTTGTCCGACCGAAAAAAGATTTTGCCGACGTTTAGGTCCGAATTCAAGCGATGTGCGGGAAAATCGTCGGGAAATTTTATCGGTGCGCTGCCAAAAGGCGCAGAAAAAGAACTGGCACAGAGGACACAGAGATCACAGAGAGGGCGGAGGAGAGGCATTTTTTTGAAATGCATTTTCCCTCTGTGGTCTCTTCCACGCTCGGTCTCCTCTGTGGCGCATTTTTTTATGCGTTCCTGGTTATCCAGACATGCAACGCTTTGAGAGCTTCGTGTTCGGGTATTTGTTTGGGGGGGTGTTTCATGGTCCAGGCGGAGGCCAGCTCGAGGGGTCCGGCAATTTTTGCGTGTCTGGCGAATTGGCAGTAGCGGATGGCGTCCACGACGACGCCGGCGCTGTTGGGGGAGTCTTCGACGCTTAAACGCAACTCCAAATCGAGGGGCACGCCGCCGAAGCCTGTGCCTTCCAGTCTTAGGAAACAGATTTTGTTGTCCTTTAGGAAAGGGATGAAATCGCTGGGGCCGACGTGGATTTGGGCATTTTGCAGCGGGACATCGAGTTGGCTCTGGACGGCTTGGGTTTTGCTGATTTTTTTCCCGCCCAGGCGGTCGCGCTCGAGCATGTTGAGGAAATCGGCATTGCCGCCGGTGTTGATTTGGTAGGTGCGGTCGATCTGGACGCCGCGGTCGTTGAAAAGGCCGGCCAGGGTGCGATGGGTTACGGTTGCTCCCAGTTGTGCTTTGATGTCGTCGCCTACACAAGGAATGCCACGCTGGGTGAATCGGCTGGCCCAATTGGGGTCGGAGACGATGAAGACGGGGATGCAGTTGATGAGACTGGTGCCGGCGTCCAGGCAGGCCTGGGCGTAAAATTCGGTGGCTTTTTGCGATCCGACCGGCAGATAATTCAGCAGAATATCGGCTCCGCTGGATCGCAACTCGGCGGCGACATCCACAGGCGGCAATTGGGCAGGCTCGAAACGGATCTCGGGCGGATAATCCATCAAATGCGCGGCAACGCCGTCCAATGTGTTTCCCATTTTGACGATGACGCCGGTTGCGGGAAGCGGACGAGTTATTTGACGCGTGTTGTTCGGGGGCGCAAAAATCGCCTCCTCCAGGGGGCGGCCGACTTTTCGAGCATCGATGTCAAACGCGGCTACGGGGCGGATGTCCCAGAGATGGTAGCCGGCTAGTTCCGGGTGTTTCAGGCCGACGCTCGCCTGCGGGCCTTGGCGGTGCTGGGAGTAGTACGCCAGTCCTTGCAGGAGGGAGCTGGCGCAGTTGCCGACGCCGGCGATGGCGATGCGGATTTCGGGCATGGGGTTATTCTACGCGACGCCGCCTGTTTTCACGTCCATTCGGGGGGTGGGGTAATGGTGTCGGTTGGGCGCGGTCCGACGTCTTTTTTGCCGCTGCCGGCGAGGCGGCTGTCGGCGATGAGTTGCATGTCGTGATCGCAGAGGATTTGGCAACTGAGGCGCAAGCCCGGCTCGGCGCCCAGGCCGCGGGCGGAGAGGATGGTTCGCTCGGCCATGGTGACTTTGTCGGGTTCGCCGGCGATGAATTTGACGCGGCAGGTGGTGCAGCGGGCGTGGCCGCCACAGGAATGAAGCTGGTCGATTTTGGCTTCGTCCTCCAGGGCCAGCACGAGGCGTTTGCCGTCGGGGACGAAGAAGGTGCCGACGCCTTCCACCGTTAATTTAGGCATAATTTTCCTCCGCTACCGGGACTGTAGCCGAGGAAACAAAATTGTCTAACACTATTGCGATAAATTCGATATTCTTCCCCCGCCAACTTTGACGTGTATGAATTTTTCCAAGGGCGCCCTGGCGGCGTCGGCAGTGTTTGCGATGTGCTGTTTTGCCGCCGGCGCGCGGGGGCAGACATCGCCTGTTTCGGTGGAATTGGCGGCTCCGACTTGCCAGACAAGCCTTTATGATCCGCGGATGCCCTCGCGGCAGATGCCGACGCCGCAGGCGAATGAGGCGGGGGTAACCGTTTCGGAATTTATCTGTAAGGCGACCGCCACCGGCCGCACGTATATGCAATTTCATAGCGGGCCGGATGTGGTGGTTGGGGTGCATGTCGAATCGGTTCGCATCGCACTGGGCCTGAACGTCAACGAATGGGTGGAATACTCGGCCGGGGCGAAAGTTTTTTCACACGAAGATGGACACGCGCTGATCGCGGAACATTTTTATTCGCGGTCGGATCAAATCGCACAGGCAATCGGGCAGCATCTGATCGGAACCGATTTTTTCGGCTCCGGACCGGACGCTGAGGCCGCGGCGAATGATGCTTTAAATGTGGCGGCGCGCGAAGTGACACAGCAGTACATGGGGCGGGTGCGGAATCCCTCCGAATTAGTGCAGAATCTTTACGACCGCATTACGGCCCATGGGGTGAATCCGATCGAGGAAGTGGATGCGATTGAAATGGCGCTGCATGAAATGGGGAAATTGTAGAATCGTTGCCAGTTGCTGGTTGCTAGCCTGCCCGGAGGCCCTCGAAGGGGGCGGCATTGGTGACAGGGGAACAAATTAGGGTGAAAGGAAATGGTAGCGGCGGCCCATCACAAGCAGGGAGGACGCTTCCTGGAATTGGACGGCTTGCGCGGCGTGGCGGCAATGATGGTGCTGCTGCATCATTTGGCCTTCGCATTCTGCCGCGGATATCAAGTCGGCACGGCAGCCGTGCGAGTCTTCTTCGTTCTCAGTGGATTTCTGATTACTGGAATTCTGCTGGATTACCGGCGAAAAATCGAAATGGGCCGCATGTCGCTGGGGCAGAGCGTGGGGCGATTTTATTTCCGCCGGTTTTTGCGCTTGATACCGGTGCTTTACCTTGCGGTGATCGTCTCGGCTCTGTTGAATCTGGGCCAGGCGCGGCGGAGCTGGCCGTGGGATCTGACTTATCTGTCCAACTTTTATGGCGTCCGCCAACATGCGCTGGGGTTGGGGACGGGGCATTTCTGGACGCTGGCGATTGAAGAGCAGTTTTACCTCTTTTGGCCGTGGATCATTCTGTTCATTCCGCGCCGGCACATGATGGGGTTTTTGCTGGTGGTGATTCTTACGGCGCCGGTGTTTCGCGTTGCCATGATGCTGAGCCGGCGGGATGCGACGTGGTATTTTTGCCTGCCGCCGGGATCGCTGGATGCGCTGGGACTGGGGGCGCTGCTGGCTTGCGCGCGGCTGGAAGGGGCGAGCAAAGAACCGATGATCCGGCGGCTGGAAAAAATCGGCTGGATCGTCGGGCTACCGCTGACTGTGTTTGGATTGTGGGCCGTGCGGGGAGGGGTGAGCCTGGTGCTGATGCGGCATAGCCGATATTGGTTCTGGGCGGTTCGGCCGATGCAATTGGATCAACTGGTGTTTACCGAATCGGCCTATGCGCTGCTTGGATTCGCGGCGGTGGCTTCGCTGGTGAACCGGCCGCGGTCGATCGGGGCGGCGATCATGCGCTGGCCGCCGCTGGTTTATCTGGGGACGATCAGCTATGGGCTGTATGTCTATCACATTCCGATTGCATGCTTTTACCTGCAGTATCTGCGGCCGAATTTTGCGTGGCTGCCGGATGGTAATACAGGATATTTTTTCACGGTGACGGGGATGAGTGTGGCGTTTGCTTCGCTGTCGTGGTTCGCGATGGAAAAACCGATTGCGCGGTGGAAACATCATCGGGATGCTTCAACCCTGGAGCCGGGGATCAAGGCGGTGATACCGGGGGGAAGTTGCTAGTTGCTAGTTGCTGGTTGCTAGTTTGGGTGTTCGGTGGCGAAAAGAGGTTACGTCGCCTGCAGCCAGTTCGGGCTTGATTGTGCCCACCAATCATCGCCGTCATTGAGCCAGATACTGAAGGCGTAATAAGTTCCCGCGCCCGGCGCGGTGGGCACGGTCCAGGTATACGTTCCAGCGGAGGCGCTGACGCTGGCGGCAATCTCGGACCAGACGGGGGAGCCATCGACCAGGTGTTGGGCCCAAATCTGGACGGTGGAATTGGCGGCATCGGAGGTGGAGAGCCCGGTGATGTTCCAATCGAGATTGAATGTCCCGCCGGCGGCGACGGATTGGCCGGGGGTGGGAGTCGTGAAGGCGATCGTCGGAACGGGCACCGTGACGTTCACCCAACCGGGGCTGGCGGCGTAGGACCACTGGTCGCCGTTGGTGGCGTGGGCGGCGAAAGAGTACCAGCCGGGGGCCACGCCGGTGGTGTTCCATGCATAGGGGGTCTGAGATGCTGGCAGGTAATTGGCGTTGGGCAGTACGGTCCATTGGCCGGTGTCGCCGGAGTAGACCCAGAGCTGGACAAAAATGGGGTTGGTGTCGCCGGCGCCGTCGGTGGCGGTGAAATTGATGTTGTAGGTGTCGCCCTGGGCGACCGACTCGCCGGCCTGGACGGGATTGGAGAGCGAGATATTCGGGGCATTGGCCGCGGGGTCCACGATGTGCAGGTAATTAGGGCTATTCACGTCATAAGACTGACCCGTCGCGAAATGGTCCGTGGCCTGGAAGTAGTACCAGCCGTGAAGGACGTTGGTGGTGTTCCAGGTATAGGAGCCGTCGAGATCGGGGAGATTGCTGGCCAGTGAGATCCATACGTTTCGCGGTCCGCCTTCGGCCCAGATATCGACGGTGTCTGTTGAGTAACCTCCGGTCCAGGTGATGGTGTAGCTCTGGCCGACGTTGATCGCGGTTGGGAGGGCCGGGTCGGTCAGGGTGAGAGGCGGGGGCGCGACATAAATCCCCACGGGTTGGTCCAGGCCCGAGACCAGGGCGACATTGACTGTTGCGCCGGACGTTGTGTATTCGCCGATCGTGCCGAGGTCGTTGTTTGTGACATAAAGATCTGATCCGAAGAGGGCGATGCCGACCGGGTCACCCAAGTTGGCAACCAGCGATTGTTTGACCGGAACGCCGGATGTGGTGTATTCGTCGATTACGCCTTTTCCGCTTTCGACCACGAACAGGTCGGAGCCGGAAATAACCATTTGTCGAGGGTCGTCGAGGCCGGTAATCAGGGAAGCGTTGACGGTCGCGCCGGAGGTTGTGTACTGGCCGATGACGCCGGTCGTCGAATTGGCGACATATATATCGGTGCTGGTTACGGCGATTCCCGCGGGACCATTTAACCCCGATATCAGGGCGGGGTTCGACATTGTGCTGTTGGTATCGTACTGGGCAACTGTGCCGGCGGCGGAGTTGGTGATAAATAATTGCCCATATGAGAAGGCCATTGCATTTGCGCCGGCCGCGATGGAAATAAGGGAGGCGTTTTCCGTTCCGCCATTGGCGGAGTACTGGCCGATCTCGCCGGCACCGGAGTTTTCCACGTAGAGGTCGGGTCCATAGCCGACGATGCCCGCCGGGGCATTTAATCCGGAGATGAGCGGGGCGTTGACCGTCGCGCCGGACGAGGCGTCGTATTCGCCGATCGTGCCGGAACCTTGGCTGGCGACATAGATATCGAGGGCGCTCAGAAGCACTCGCCGTTCCAGCGCTTCAACGCTGCAAACGGACCGCCGAACAGGCGAAAATCGTCGCGTTGCCGTGCGCCGGGCAGGCGAATCCAAACGACCGAGTAACCATTTTGTCAGGATGACACCCTCCGTTTAGCGCCCGAACTCCGTTATCGCTCGTCGCTTAACGCGACCGGCTTTGCAGCAGAAAGAGGGGTGAGAGATTACATCATGATGCGAATCGGAACTCGATCCACCCCTTCTTTTCTGAAGCAATAGCCCTCATCAGGTGAGGCCGTCCACGTTTTAATTCCGCCAACAAATGCAATTAAAATACTTCGCTGAAATATAGCGGGAGAGAGAGATGGCTGGCTTCGAATTACCAAATTTTGCGTTCATCCGATTCGGGGTTAACACTCGCATCCGGCAAACTCGTCGGGTGTTAGGCCGGCCGATTTCAGGGCCGGCGGCTGGGAGGGAGACGCGGAGAGGGAATTTTTGGCTGAATTTTTTCTTTTTGGGGCTGATTTGTTTTTGGGACTGGGTCAAATTTGGTTTTGGAAATTTTTTTTATTGAAAGAAAAAGGGGTACCCTCTGAGGCGCACGAACGAAAAAGGATGGATGCGATTTTTGCTTTAAGCGCAATCGGCCGAGATGATTATGGCGGCTTTTTAGTATTAAACATACTTTGCCTAGATCGCCAAATTGGGCGTTAGAGACGGAGAGACGAAGTCACGAAGAGACGGAGTGAAAGGCGGGGGGCGGCTAATTCGGGGGACTCGCCGCGGAGGAGGGGGAGAAGATTTTTAGCCACGGATTTAGATCAGATGGACACAGATGGATTGCCTCTGTTTTATCTGCGTGCATCGGTATTCATCTGTGGCTAGAAATCTTTTTTGTGAATCTTATCGCACGTCGGGCTGAATTTTGTTTGTCGGAGAGGATCGAGCAGCAAGGGGAATTGGGGGGGCGTTTGTTGAAGGGGAAACAAATTGCGGCGAGCCGGAATCCTAGCGCCGTCCCCGTTTCACCGTCCATCAGGAGACGTCTCCCACAGCTTTTTGACACACACGAAATACGAATTCAGGGAAATCCTCCTTGGCAAGACGTAAAGGGCTCATGTTCACATCTTGTACGCTCCCTGCATTGCGGTCGTAGGCGTCCGGCGTCATCAGCCAAAACCCGAGGGGATCTGTCCCTCGGCCCACTTGCTTCTGTGCCCTCTTTAGAACGTCGAATATCGAGCTATCGTCTCCTGACAAGCCCATGAACAGTCCAAGCTTCGTGCACAAACTGTTCTCAACGGAGGCGGACCATCCCCTATCAATGTCGGCTCGTCGATTTCGGAAGGACTTATTGCTCAATATGAGTTCATATATGGGTTGGTCGGGCTTCCAAGATTTAGGTAGGTATCCATGGACGTAATTGATCTCAACATCAGACCAGTCGGATAGGTCGTTGGGAGCCGTGCGCACGCAGCAAGCGTAACCAAGCATCCGAAGATATTGTTCGAGAAGGTCATCATAATTGTATGTAAAAACCCTCTGGATTCGGCCGCGACACGAGCCTGTCAATAGTCCCGCGACCGCCAACAGTAGCGGGGATACAGAGAGTTGACGCAATAAATCTGGTGCGGCCGTCTTATATAGCGCTCTATGTACCTTTTCCTGGTACTTTGATGAGGCATCATCCAAAGGGTCGAGGAGTTTTGCGACATCCGGTTCAGACATTTGGTCGAGTTGCGTCGAGTAATCATCTTCGTGGTCAAGCACCCGGGCCACCAGTTTAGTCCAATTCGGAAGTCCGAAACCAGCGGATACACCTGCACCGAGGAATAAATTCAGACGCCCCTTCGCAAGCTGGCGTGCGATGATCGCGGTCGCAAGATACGGGTCTTCGCGAAAATCTTTTGGAGAATGCACCGTCAAATCAGTCCTCGGCGGCTTCAATATTCTTCGACTGCAAAATGGGGACATTACTCGTCGTCGAGGTAACATTTTCCAAGCCCTCGATTACCCTGAGAAGGTCGAATAGCCTGAAGAGTCGCCTGACGCCGGGCCCCATCCAAAGTTTGAAATTGCCGTGTCTGTCCGTTGTTGCGCTCGTTTTCTTGACATCGTTTGCCGAAAGGGCAAACCCCAACACTACGGGGGTCACGGTAGCGGCAGAATTTCCAGAGCTGAGCACGGGGGCGATGAGACTCTTATATTCATCGGAGGCCCCCAAGTTCACACCGTTCATCTGTATCTGATTTATGTTTGCAGGCCTACGCTCTTTGTCCATGTAAGTGAGGTGGCACCGTGTGACGGAGATCGAGATCGGGTCTGAGGAGTTGGCCGGCACCTTGGTTGCGCCTCTCGCGCCCAATTTTATAACCATCTTGGTAATGTCGAGCTTCTCGTAAACAGTTCGTGTTCCGGCCAACTCGCGGTCGACACGGATAAAAAGGTGCTCTGCCAAATCATGAAACGGAACGGCCACCACGATATGATGGTCGCACTGGGCGATGAAAACATCGTAAAGCGTTAGCGTCTTCCGAGCGCGCACCCGTGTCCGTGGTATCATGATTTCTTGGTCGCCGCGCCGGACCGACCTCTCCGGCGATCGGTGGTATGTGCGGCCCGACTCGTAGTGGCGGTGTAGCACATTTACGACAGATTGGTTTTCGCCGCTCCCCTGCGTCTCGGCATCGTGCGCACGTGTTAGTCGTGAGATCGCCTTAACGGCTTCCGCGGGGTCCGTTCGGGTCCGCATTACCTCGGCCGTATAAGAGCGGTCGCAGAAATCTGGGATTATCATTTTGTAATCTCCTGGCTCGAAATGACCAGAAAGTTCCACGCGGTCAGCCACTGTGTGTCGTCGATCTCGTTCCTTCCCGTGAGTCCGTTGAATAATGCGCGCAGGGCGTAGCGTATTGGGCTTACCCCAGGCACTCCCGGCTCCCCAAAAACGTAAATCGACGAGCTGTATTTGGAGGGATCAACTTCGCCTTCCGCGTGCGGGTCCGTCTGCGTTTGGTCGATCCGAGACGCGATTATCGGGGATGCGAAAAACTTCGAAATCTGGTCGATTAGATAATAGAGTGGCTTAAAGAGCGTCCTTGTGGACTCGGAGAGCTGGCATCCTGTTGGCGTTAGCTCGGACGAGGTCACATGTTGGCGGAGGTAGCCGTACAGGGGCGACCTTATGCCAGCGGCCTCAATGGCGTCTAGAGCCTCGGCAAGTTTATCCCTGGCGAAGTCGAAAGCAGCTCTAGGTTCCAAGCCGGTACCGCACGCGACGGTGGCGAGGGACCGGATAAGGTATTCCTCAGGGCGAACATACGGGGCAGCGACTTTGGTCCACGATGCCCAGAGCGACATTAGGTACATCTTTGGCTGACAGGCATATGCGAAAAAATAATCATGGAAATGCACGAGGACCTCAATGGCAAGCTGCTTGTGCCTTGCATAGCATTCAGTAACTTGTTCAAAGGAGATGGTCTTGTCGAATAAAGCTTTACCCGTTTGACACCAGAATTCGGCCTGCTCCATGATGCAGCAGAAGTTCAGTATTGCGTTTCTTAGTCCCGCGTCGACGAAGGCTTCCTGCGTCCCCGCGCCGGGTTGGCGCCATTTAACAAACTCCTTGAAATGGGCTTCGCGGACGACGTGCATCTCGGATTCCTTCCAATTTACTCCAAATAGCGCCTGGAAAATCGCTCGGACGCGCGAGTGCATTATTTCGTGTGAGAGTGTCATTAGGGTCCAGGGTGGGAGAGTCTCGATGGTAAGTGACTCAGAGGCAGCCGTTACTGAAAACTTTGATTCCATGAATCCGTGACGAAGGCTAAAATGCGCCAGCAATGGCACCATATCTTGCTGTCGGAATTCGCCCCCTTGGTCGAAGTGATTGTTTTCACCTGGATTTTCTTTTTCTATTTTGTAGGTTTGACCTGAATCATATTTCGCGATATCTGCCGGCATTGCATATTTGACAACTGAATATTGACCCTTAATTACATCGATTGCGCTCCGTTCCGAAAACGCGGCTTCCAAATAGCGCGTAAATTTTGTTATGGCGCGTACCGATCCCCCAATGCCAAGCAGCGAATGATGCGGGAAAGGCGAGCGATTGGACAATATCGGGATCATCCCGGAGGTGCCCTGCGTCACCGCGTAGGACATGGCTGCGCTCAACTCTACCAGAGCAGATACAATCGCATTCGCTTTTTCATGTCCAATGAGCGACGTCTGGGGAGGGTCCTGGCTCGCCCGAACGGATCGGTATTGTGCCAGGAGATCGCGCACAAGTTGAATAAGCTGCCCAATCGTGGCTGTTTCCTCGGGGAAATATGTGCCGTAAGCCGCCCAAAGACACGTAGCGCTTGCGGCAATCTGCTCAATGTAAACCGCGAGCTCGGGCTCCGAAGCGGTTGGGAGCATAATTTCTTGGTTTGGTGTCTGTGGTGCTTGAGGAATCGATGTTGTAACTGAGGGGGCGGCGACTAGGCCGTCCCTCAGTTCCCAATACTCCAAAGGGCACCCGCCGAATACGCCCGCGAGTTCGCGCGCACGTGAGATCGTGGAGTTGAGAAGGATAATTGAGGCAAGGCCCTGCGTGAAATAGGTGTTCCGCAACTCTTGAGGCTCTAGGAG
>JBEKPV010000027.1:0-25071 GCA_049520395.1 Tepidisphaeraceae bacterium | reverse complement strand
TCCTCCCCGGGCCCCTCAATCTCCACAAACGTCCCCAAATACGGCAGCAAATCCAACTCCACCTTGCAATCCCCATATCGCCAGGTCTCCCGCCGCTTTTCAAATGTCAGAGTCGTAACAAACCCCAACCCTTCCAAAAGCTGCTGCGCCGCCCGCGCATCATCCAACCCAAATTCAATCTCCTCCCGAGTCTTCAATTCCCCCGCCAGCAGCGGCCCCTTAAATGTCATCGTGCAATGCTGCTTCCCGCCGGCGGCGACCGCCACCCGAATCCGCAAACCCTTCCCCGCAGCGCGCAATGAAAAATCCGGTGCATCAAAAAAAATATTCGTCTCCAGTTCCAATCCCTCCCTCTGGGCGATCAGTTCCACCAGCCTCCGGCGTACCGAATCCAGATCAACCACCTTCATTTTGGCTTCGATTTCCTTGGCCATCAGCGCACAACCAAATTCACGAGTTTCTTAGCCACATAAAGACTCTTAACCGGCGTCTTCCCCTCGATCCAAGGCTTTACGGAAGCCACGCCTCTCGCCGCCGCCAGCGCCGTCTCCTCATCCGCATCGCTCGGCACACTCACCGTCCCGCGCAATTTCCCATTCACCTGCACGGCCAGTTCCACGGTTGCATCCACGAGTTTCCCCTCATCATATTTCGGCCAGGGGTACCCCGACAAACTCTTATCGTGCCCGAGGCGGTTCCAAATCTCCTCCGCCAAATGCGGCGCAAAGGGCGACAGCATCAACGTAAAATTCTCCGCCAGCGCCCGCGGCACCGTCTTCAGTTTCGTCATTTCATTATTCATCATGATCAGTTGCGCAATCGCCGTATTAAACCGAAGTCCGTCAATGTCCTGGCCGACTTTCTTAATGGTCCGATGCATCTGCCGATCCAGCGCCTGCGGCGCCGCTTCGTCGGCGATAACGGCCATCTTTCCGGTCTCCTCATCCCCAATCAGATTCCGGTAAACGCCGGCCAAGAACCGCGACATCCCAACAATATCGCGCGTATTCCACGGCTTCTGTTGCTCCAGCGGCCCCATGTACATTTCATATAGCCGAAACGTATCGGCTCCATAATCGCCCACGATTTGATCCGGATTCACCACATTCCCCCGGCTCTTGCTCATCTTAAAACTCCGCGCATCCACGCGAATTTTCCCATCGCTCTTCAGTACATAGGCGTCCCCCGATTTCTCCACGTCGCTCTCTTCGATTCGCCGCCCGATCGCTTTTGCACCGCCCTGCTTGAAAAAGCCGATCATCCGCGCCCCGTCGGTCCCGGCCTCCTCCGCCACGTCGCGCAATTCCGAGGCGCTCACCCATTTCCCGCTCTCATCGGAAAAAACGTGAAACTCGGTTTCCCCCAAAATCAGCCCTTGATTCACCAGTTTCTTGAATGGCTCGGCCGTCGAAACATGCCCCAGGTCAAACAGCACCTTGTGCCAAAACCGGGAGTAGAGCAGATGCAGCACCGCATGCTCCACGCCCCCGACATACAGATCCACCGGCATCCAATACTTTTCCTTTTCCGGATCCACAAACTGCTCCGCATTGCGCGGATCGATGTATCTCAGGTAGTACCAGCAGCTCCCCGCCCACTGCGGCATCGTATTGGTCTCCCGCACCGCCGGCTTCCCGTCCAAATTCACTTTCACCCATTCCTTTGCCTTGCTCAGCGGGGGCTCGGGTGTCCCGGTCGGCTTAAAATCATCCAGCTCCGGCAATGTCACCGGCAACTCCTCCTCCGGAACGGCCCAACCATTCCCTTCCGAATCCAAAATAATCGGAAACGGCTCCCCCCAATATCTCTGCCGACTAAAGAGCCAATCCCGCAACTTATATTTCACCGACCCATGCCCCACACCCTCCCCATCCAAAACCTTCGTCATCTCCACTTTTGCATGCGCGGTCTGCAGCCCGTCAATCACGGTCGAATTGACGGCAACACCCTCTCCCTCAAACGCCCGGTCCGCCGGCGCAGTCCCACTAATCGGCTTCACCACGGTCCGCATCGGCAAATCGAATTTTCTGGCGAAATCAAAATCGCGTTGATCATGCGCCGGCACCGCCATGATCGCCCCTGTGCCATACCCCATCAAAACATAATCCGCGATCCAAACCGGAATCTTCTCATCGTTAATCGGATTCACCGCCCGCGCCCCGGTAAAGACCCCGGTCTTCTCTTTGGTGTCCGCCATCCGCTCCCGCTCGCTCTTCGCCGCCACCGATTGCTGATAAGCCTCCACGGCCGCCCGGTTTTCCGCGGTCGTGATTTTCTGCACCAGCGGATGTTCCGGCGACAGGACCATATACGTCGCTCCATAAAGCGTATCCGGCCGAGTCGTAAAAACGGTGATCGCCTCCTCCTCATTCCCCGCAATCTCAAAATCCACTTCCGCACCCACGCTCTTGCCGATCCAGTTCCTCTGCATCTCCTTCAAACTCTCCGGCCAGTCGAGCCCGTCCAAATCCGCCAGCAACCGATCGGCATACGCCGTGATCCGCAACATCCATTGCCGCATGGGCTGCTTGACCACCGGGAACCCGCCGACTTCGCTCTTCCCGTCGATCACCTCCTCATTAGCCAGTACCGTCCCCAGCGCCGGGCACCAATTAACGGGAATCTCATCCATACAAGCCAAACGCTGCCCGTCGATGACCTCGCGCTGCTCCTCTTCGCTCAAATCTTTCCACACTCGCTCGATGCTCACATCTCCCAAAATCGGATCCAGACCCTCCTGCCCCCGCGCCAGATGAATCGACCCATCCGGAGCCACCACGTATTTCTCATTTTGCAATTCGTTGATCAGATGCGAAATCGGCATCGCCTTGTTTTCAGCCGGGTCAAAATAGCTGTTGAACAGTTGCAGGAAAATCCACTGCGTCCACCGGTAGTACGCCGGATCGGTCGTGTCGATTTCCCGGTCCCAGTCATAAGAGAGCCCCAGCATCTGAATCTGCCGGCGGAAGTTCTGAATGTTCGCCTCTGTGGTCGCGCGCGGATGCACGTTCATCTTGATTGCATACTGTTCCGCGGGAAGGCCAAAGGCGTCCCAACCCATCGGATGCAGCACGTTGAACCCGCGCATGCGCAAATACCGCGCCACGATATCGGTCGCCGTGTAGCCCTCGGGATGCCCCACATGCAGCCCCGCTCCGCTGGGATACGGGAACATATCCAGCACGTAAGCCTTCCGCTTATTCCCCGCTTCCTGGGGCTCCAGCGCCCGGAATGTTCCGTTCGCCAGCCAATACTGCTGCCATTTCTTTTCAATCGCGGTGAAGTTGTATCCCATGGCCGTCCAATATAAACCCCCGCGCCTTCGTGCGATACAGTCTTTTCCCGCGCACTCCCGCCCCCACGCCCTAAAACGCGCCAGATTTTTTCTAATTTCTCACCCCATCGTTCCGATAACTAAATCTGGGAGGCAGCGCTATGTTGACCTTAACCACAGACCAGGACGTATTCACTAATCAAGACGGCGGCGCCGAACGCCGACGCGGCTTGCGCATCCAGTCCACACGCCCCATCAAAATCTTCGAGCCGACCGTCTCCCGCTACTTCGGCGGCCAAACCCAGGACATCAGCTCCACCGGTCTCCGCCTGGAACTCCCCCGTTCTCTACCGCTCTGCGCCGGAAAACTCCTCACCGTCCACGTCGGCCTCAGCGAAACCGGCCAACCTCTTGCCAATCGCCGGCAAATGATTCCCGCCAGAGTCGTCTGGGTGAACCGCTCCAACGACCTTTCGCAACCCACTCTCTCCGCCGGGATCGAATTCATCCCCACGATTTCAGAACAATTAGACGCCGCGTAAAGTTCCGATAGAGAACCGAGACGCCAGGCGGTTCGATCGTTCTTTTTGTTAACCGCTCTTGGCCTTGCGCATGATGAACAAGTAATTGAACCCGCGCAAAAAGTAATTCCCTGATTCAGCAGCCGCGCGGTAGTTTCCCATCTTCAAGGTCTTGTTGTGCCGAACGACGGCGACGACATCGACCGGTTCCAATCGCTTCTGCAAAAGCCCGTACAACTCAAACCCGATCGGGAAAAATCCTTTCCCCTTGACGTAGGAATCGGAAACGTAGAGCGCCATATATCGACCCGGGCGCAGGACGCGGTGAATTTCGCTGATGACCTGGTCCATTGCCCGGTAGTATTCCGGACCCGCCGCGTCGAGTTTGCCGATGCAGCGCGGATCGTCCGAATAGTTGATGTGAGTCGAATAGGGCGGGTCGATGAAAACGAAATCCGCCTTCTCATTTTCGAGCGGCAACTTCCGCGCATCGACGCGAAAAATATCCTTCCGCGTTGGCGTCAAATCATATCCCAGTGCCCGCCGCTGCAAATCGCGGGCGACGTCCAGCGTCGTGCCGCTTCCCGCGCAGGGATCGATTACCAAATCCTTCGGCTTGGTATAGCGCTCTAAAAGATTCCAAATGATATAGCTCGGCGTCGCCCCCTTGTACCCCGACTGCCCCTGCTCCTCATCCCCGTAATCCTGCGACGGATAATCCCAAAGCGTCGTCGGCTGAATTCGCAGCGGCGGCTTTTTAAATTTCATGGCCGCACAAAGATATCACGCCTCGCGCGATCATGTAATGATAAGGCTCCCATCGTCACGGAATTCAAAAGCGCCCCAGGCTATTTCCCAAAGATATCCGTCCGGATCGGAGAAATACCCGCTGTACCCGCCCCAGAAGGTGCCCGTGGCGGGCTTCTCGATCTTGGCGCCGGCCTGCTCGGCCTGCTTTAGAATGCGATCGACATCTTCCTTGCGCCGGACATTGTGAGCCAGCGTGATTCCCGGAAATTTCGATTTCTCAACCGCAAATTCCGGCGACACGTCCTCGGCCAGCTTCTGATACGGATAGAGAGCCAGGCAAGTTCCCATCGTCTGAAAAAAGATGATCCCCTGATCAGCTCGGCGTGTGGTCGGAAGGCCCAGCCCATCGCGATAAAAGCGGAGCGAGCGCTCCAGATCGCGCACGCCGAGGGTGATCACGCTGATCCGCGGCTCCATGGGCGTGCAGTTTACAAAGAGATTGTCGCCAGCGTCTAGCAGGACGCTGCAAAAGTCGCGCGGCCGCCCTCGTGCCGAAACTAGGGGTAGCGGGCTCTTCGTTGGCCAGACTTGCTCGATCCTGCGGAAGCGGCCTGGAGGAGGCTGCGTCTGGCCGCCTCGATCCCGGCCCAAATCCCCGGCGCATCGGCTCGCGGGACTTTTGCAGCGTCCTGCTAGGCCGCCAATTTGATGGGCTGGAATGAGCTTTTGGCGAGCCAGGTTTTCAGGGCGGCGAAGACTTCGGGGCAGATACCCGTACCGGCGTTTTTCGCAAGGATGTCCATGACTTCATCGGGAGTCAGGTCCTGCCGGTAGGGGCGTCGCGCAGCCAAGGCTTCGTACATATCGGCGACGGCCAAAATGCGGTCGGGCGTGGAGAGTTGGTCCGCGCTTAATCCCCGGTAATACCCTTTGCCGTCCAGGCGTTCGTGGTGCGAGGCGGCCAGATTCGCCAATTCGCGGAAGCCGCTGACGCGTGTGAGAATTTCATACGTGTACCGCGGATGTTTTTTCATCTCCGTATATTCATCGGGGGTGAGTTTCCCCGGCTTGTCGAGAATCAGATTGGAGATCCCCAGCTTCCCGACATCGTGAAGCAAGGCGGCGCGCTGGATCGTGCGGACCTGATGCCGGTCGAAACCGATGACGCCGGCGACTCCGGCGGAGATCGCGGCGACGCCTTCGGAATGCCGGAAAGTCCAGGGGCTCTTGGCGTCGATGACCTGGGCGAAACCGTGAGCGATTCGATCCAGGAAACTTTCGTCGGCCGACAGAACCTGATCCTCCGGCTCAAAAGCCGCCACGCGCCGGCGAGGATCGCCTTCATGGAAATCCTGCCAGAAGGCGGTGTCGTCTTGCATTGCGATGAAGATTCGGACCAGATTGGGGTCAAACCATGTGCCGGAACGTTCCAGCGCCATTTCAGAGGCGGCGGGGAGGCCGTGCTCGCGGATGAAGACCTCGGCCGTCTGCGCCAGACAGAGAATTCTGGCCAGCAGGGGGATTTCGTCGCCCGCCATTCCTTCGGGGTGGCCGTTGCCATCCCAGTGCTCGTCGAGGGCGCGAATGGCCGCAGCGGTTTCGTCGGGCAACTCAAGCTGCTTGGCGATATTCGCGCCGCGCTCGCAGCGCAGGGCGACTAGTTCTTTTGCTTGTCTCACGCCGCCGATCGCGACCTGCGCGAACTTGGCAGCTTTGCGAAAGATCGATCCCTGCGGCGCCACGTGCCGGGCGATATATCCAATCGATCGGCTCAGGCGCGACCAGTCGACGGTTTTCACATCGCGCTTGGCCACGCGCTCGTCGGAGCCGAACAGATAGCACATTTTTGACGCGTTGCTGGAACAGCCGAGGTCTTTGAGGAGCAATCCGTAGAAGAGCGCGGACAAGGAGTTGGCCGGCAGTTGCATTTCGCGCGCCAGGCGCATGCCGAGCATGCACGTGCGGGCGGCATGTCCCTCCGGCTGGCCTTCAGTGATATCCAACGCGTAGGAGAGGGCGCCGATGACTTCCGATAACTTGAACTGAACGGCCGGGCGCACCGCCGCCGCCGGTCCCGGGGTCGTCATTGTTGAGTTCACGGCGCATGCATCGGCCCGTCGCGGGCGAGTGTGCTGGAAAATCCCCGTTTTTCGGGCGAATCGGCAGAGTTTGAAGGCCGATTATGACGCCTGTCCCAGCTATTACTTCGATTCGATCAATTCCCCGGTCTGAGTGCTGGGGTTCTCCCAATCGTAGAACTTCACCTGTCCGGTTGAGACGTCCAGAATCGCCCCGACGATTTTGATCTGGCCCGATTGCTCCAAATCCCGCAAAATCGGACTGTCCATGCGAAGCTTGGTCACCGTACGCCGGACATTGGCTTCGGTCACGAGCTTCACAAACTTCTTGTTTTGCGAACTTCGATCACCTTGGTAATCCACGGCGTCAACCGCGGGCCGAAGCGCTTGAATCACGGTCGTTAGATTTCCAAGCTCAACGTTGTCGCAAGCGCCTTTAATCGCTCCGCATTCGGTGTGTCCAAGCACCACGATCAGTTTTGCCCCGGCTACTTTGGTCGCGAACTCGAGGCTGCCGGTGATGTCTGGATTGGTATAGTTGCCGGCGACTCGAGCCACGAAGAGATCACCGATGCCCTGGTCGAAAACCAGCTCCGGCGAGGATCGCGAATCGATGCAGCAAAGCACGGCGGCAAATGGGTATTGGCCCGAGGCGGTCGCCTTTACCTGCGCGGGATAGTCGCGCACGATCGTATCGCCGCTGGCGAATCGCTGATTTCCAGCCTGGAGTCGCTCCAGAGCCGAATCCGGCGTCATGGCGCTCTGCAGCGCTTTATCCACCGTGGCCGTGGACGCGACGACTGCGACCGGGGGGATGGTCGGCGCGGTGGGCGCGACGGGAGCGGGGGATTGCGCGCAGGCCGCCAATCCAACGCCCATCGCCAGCGCGGCGCACGTAAGGAGGGTCCGGATAAATCGCGTTGGGAAGCGCGGCGTCGAAATGTGAGTGGGGCGACTCATGGCCAGCCTTTCGTCGCTAGAAGGTGCCGAACTGGTCAACCGGGCGAACTAGACGGCCGCCCATATTCGGCCGATTTCCTCAAATAAGCAAGATTCAACCTGATTTTCCCCAACTTGACTGGGTCCGAATGGGGGATAGAATTTAACTATCTGGTTAGTTAATTTATGAGCCGTTTAGCCCCACAACGTCCGGCCGCCGTGCACAGTCGAAACAAAGAGACTCGCGCCGCGATTCTCGCCGCCGCCAGCCGCATTTTCGCCAAAGGCGGCCTGGCCGGCGCGCGGACCGACGCCATCGCCGCGGCCGCCGGGGTGAATAAAGCGCTCCTCTATTACTACTTCAAAAGCAAGGAGGGTTTGTACGAAGCCGTGGTGGAAAAGCATTTCGGCGACTTCAACCGCCGGGCGATCGAGGTGCTCAGTGCGCCCGGCCCCGCGCAGGCCGTCATGTTGAAATACGTGAGCATGCACATGGATTTCATCAGCGCCAACCATCAGTCGGCTCCGTTGTTTCAGCAGATGATGATGACCGGCGGCAAATTTCTCGAGCGCATGATTCCCAAATATTTCTCCGCCCGCGGCGAAGCCCTGACCAGATTAATCCAACGCGGCGTTCGCAGCGGCGAGTTCCGCCGCGTCGATCCGTTTCACGCCACCATGTCGATTGTCTCCCTGATCGTCTTTTATTTTACTGCCGCTCGCGTCTTGCAATTGATGGGGCATCCCAATGCCTATACCGAGGCGAATTTAAAACGCCGTAAGCGCGAGGTGCTCGATTTTCTTCGTCATGGTCTGTTCACGGAATTGGATGGTTCCGCGTCATGAATAAACGAAAACGACTTGTATTGATTTTGATTCTCGCCGCCGTCGCCGGCGCGGCCTATTACTTCAGCGTGCGCCAGCCGAGCGAGATTGTATTGACGGGCATCGTCACGACGGATGAAGTGATCGTCAGTCCTGAAATCCAGGGCCGGCTGCAGCAATTGCTGGTTCAGGAAGGGGATACCGTTACCAAAGGCCAATTGCTTGGCGTCATTCAGCCGGAAGAGCAAATGGCCGACGTGGCTTACTACGACAGCAACAACCAGCAGTTTGCCGCTTCGGTTTCGGAGGCGGAGGCCGATTTGGAATTCGCACGTCTGACTTATGAACGCGACGGGCCATTATTTCAGAGTAAGGCTATTTCGGCGCAGGATTACGACCAGGCACGGACGGCTTACGAGGCCGCCAAGGCCCACGTCGACATGTTGAACAAATCCACCGATGCCGCCGCCGCCCAGAAGCAGAAGGCGATGGTCCAGCTCGGTTACACCCGCGTTGTCGCCCCGATCGACGGAATTGTGGACACTCGCGCCGCCCTGCAGGGGGAAGTTTTGAACGTCGGCCAGCCGATCGTCACGCTGATCGATCAGGACGATCTTTGGGTTCGCGCCGACGTTGAGGAGACCTACATCGATCGAATCCGCATCGGCGATACGTTGAAGGTAACCTTCCCGTCCGGCACGGTGCGCGACGGCACCGTTTTTTTTCGCGGGGTCGACGCGGATTTCGCCACGCAGCGCGATGTCAGTCGCACCAAGCGCGACATCCGAACGTTTGAGATTCGATTGCGATGCGACAATAGCGACCGCCGTCTCGCGGTGGGCATGACGGCTTATGTTGCCTTGCCGCTGGGGAGCCGGTGATTCATGCAGGCCATCGAAGTGGAGAATCTGACCAAACGGTTCGGCGATTTTACCGCCGTCGACTGGATCAGTTTTTCCGTTGCCCCCGGCGAAGTTTTCGGCCTGTTGGGACCTAACGGGGCGGGCAAATCGACGCTCATCCGCATGCTCACGACGCTGGTCCCGCCGACCTCGGGAACGGCGTACGTCAACGGATTCGACATCGTGCGCCAGGCCAACGACGTCCGCCAATCCATCGGCGTCATTCCCCAGGCGATGACCTCCGATCTCGATCTGAGCGCGCAGGAAAATATGAGCATCTTCGCCAAGCTCTACGGCATCCCGCGCGAGCGACGCCTGAAAACCATCGCGCAATTACTCAAAGACGTCGATCTTGAGAAATGGGCCGATAAACCCGTCAAAATGTTCTCGGGGGGCATGCGCCGCCGATTGGAAATCGCCCGCGGACTCGTTCACGAGCCCAAACTCTTTTTCCTCGACGAACCCACGACCGGGCTCGACCCCGTCTCGCGCGTCGGCGTCTGGGACATGCTTTCGCGCCTCAAGACCGAACGCCAACTGACGATCCTGGTCACGACGCACTACATGGACGAGGCCGACAAGCTCTGCGATCGCATCGCCATCGTGGATCACGGGAAACTTGTCGCCCTCGATTCGCCGCTGAAATTGAAGGCCTCCATTCCCGGGAAAAATGTTTTGGAGGTGAGTTTCTCGGGCGCTCCCAAGGATTGGATGCAAAAGCTGAAATCGCTGGATGATGTCGCGGACGTGAAGGCGGTGGATAATATTTATCGAATTTCGTCGCATAACGGTCCGCGTACCACCGTGGCCCTGATGGAAGCCGCGCGTAGCGCCGGCGCGGCCATCAATTCGCTGTCCGTGCAAAGCACCAGTCTGGACGACGTTTTCGTGCATTACACCGGCCACCAGTTGCGCGACACGCTGCAAGCTCCGTCAGCGGCGGACAGCCCATTTGTATCGCATCGAGGAATGTGAGGAGATCGCCATGCACCGAATTTGGGCCATGATCGAGCGCGATATGCGGCGGTTCCGGCGCAGCCCGGTGCTGGTGATCGTTTCGATCCTTATGCCGCTGGTGCAATTGGTGGTTCTCGGCTACGCCTTCGGCGGAAAAATCAAGAATCTTCACGTTGGCGTCGTCGACCAAGACCACGGCGTACCGGCGATAAAGATCAGGGAAATGTGCCAGGCCATCGCCGCCAATGCCAAAACGTTTGACACGATTTCCTATAGCGATGAAGCTTCGGCGCTGGCCGACCTGCGCAACGGCAAAATAAACGGGGTTCTGAGCATTCCGCCGGAATTCTCGCGCAAAGTTCTGGCCGGCGCCAGTCCCCAGATCGCTTTGGCCGAGGACAATACGGATCAATTCTCCGCCTCCGCGCTGGCGGATAGCCTCAACGGCCTGCTCGTTTCATACAACGGCCCGGCCGTTCAACCGCGCACGACCGCAAGCGTCGATCTCTCCGTCGTCGAGATCTATCCGTATGTTCCCTATATTCAGTTCCTGCTTCCCGGAACGATCACGCTCTCCATCTTCGTCTCCGCCATGATCGGCGGCGGAATCATCTTCATCGACGACAAAGCCCGCGGCCTCCACGAGGGCTACCTCGTCACCCCCATCCGGAAAATTGAATTGATCCTGGGATTCACGCTTGCCGGTGCGATCAAGGCGATCATTGCCGGGGCTGTTTTGATTACGGTCGGCTCGGTGATCGCGGGAATCCCCGATCCGCTGAATCCGCTGCGAATGGCCAAAATGCTCGTTCTGGTGGTGGCTACGTCGATGGCCCTGATCAGCATGATGTTTCTAATCATGGTGCGCGTGAGCGATCCGCTGGTGCCCAGGGCGATCTTTGGGATGTTGAATACGGTGTTGTATTTCCCCAGTGGCGCCGTTTATCCGCCGCAATCGTTCCCGAACTGGATGAAAGCGATCGCCTTCGTCGACCCGTTCACCTATGCGGTCGATGGGTTCAAGGAACTGGTCTTAAAGAACACAGGTCTGATGGCCATTAACGTCGATCTCGCCTTCCTTCTTGGCTTCACCGTTTTGACCATTGGCCTGGCCACTTTGCTCTTCCGGCGGACGCTCTAACCCCGATCTTCCCCTCCCGCGAATCCTGCGGAGCCTCGGCAATTCCTGCGCCTTTTTCCCCCCTCGAACAGTATCGTTTTTTGCCCTCATTAGTCAGCAAATAATCTATATATGTGATGTGTATAACAATTTGAAATTAAAAGAAATATGTAAAATTAGGAACCAAATTACTTCGCAATTAATTGTTGCCATTTTGCACGTGGCACGGGGCTTGTTATCGGCGTGGATGCTCTATGGCGCAAGCGGAGTAACTCTGTGATCTACGGGCTTTATTTATCCGCGACCGGCGTATTGGCGAACACCTATCGCCAGGACGTGATCGCCAACAATATCGCCAATTCCGAAACCATCGGCTTTAAGCGCGATCTGGCCCTGCTCCAGCAGCGGCCGACCGCGGCCCAGGAGGGCGGGGATGCCGGCGCGATGTTCGATCCAACCACCGGCAACATGCCCGGCGGAATGCTCGCGACGCCGACTCTCGTCGACACCTCCCAAGGCGATATGCAGCCGACGGGAAATCCGCTGGATGTCGCCATCGAAGGCGAAGGATATTTCGCGGTCAACGCCAACGGTCAGATGCGTCTGACGCGCAACGGGCAGTTCGTGATGGATTCCCAGGGCCGACTCGCCCTCTTCGATGGCAACGGGCCGGACGTTCTGGATAACAAGCAATCTCCCATTTATCTCCAGCCGGGATCGCCGGTCACGATATCCGGTGACGGAACCGTTTCGCAAAACGGCTCTGCCGTGGCGCGGCTCGGCGTTTTCAACGTGCCCGATCCGGCGGATCTGAAAAAGGAAGGCAACACCCTCATGTCCGTCCAGCAGGGGGCGGCCGTCAATTCCGTCGATCCGACACTGCGCGATCAATTTCTCGAACGCTCTAACGTCGATCCGGCCACCGAACTGACCACGCTGATGGATGCCCAGCGCCAGCTCGAAGCCAACGCCAACATGATTCGCACTCAGGATGAGACGCTCGACAAACTGATCAGTGATGTAGGCAAGGTCAGCTAGGCTTTTTGGCCTTGAATTTGGATGGGAAACTATGGCGATTACCGCGCTTCACTCAGCCGCGACCGGGTTAAGGGCTCTTTCCACGGCGATTGACGTTATCGCCAACAACCTGGCGAACGCTGATACCGTCGCTTTCAAAGGCAGCCGCGTGAATTTCGAAGACTTGTTTTACCAGACCCTCAAAGAGCCGGGCACCACCAGCGGCAACGGCGAAATCTCCCCCAGCGGTATCTACGTCGGTCTGGGCACGCGCGTCAGTAACACGCAATTGGATTTGACCCAGGGAAGCCTGGAAAACACCGGCCGCGATCTGGACGTCGGCATTCAGGGAACCGGTTTCTTCCGCGTCAAAGTCCTCGACACCCTCGGCGACGGAACCGCCTACACTCGAAACGGAAATTTCTTCGTCAACGATCAGGGCCAACTGGTCGTCGGCATGGGCGACGGTTACACGCTCATTCCGCCCATCAGCATTCCGACCGGCGTAACCAATATCACGATCAGCCAGGACGGCAACATCACCGGCATCAAGCCCGGCAGCAATACGCAGTCGCAGATCGGGCAGATCATGCTCAGCCAGTTTGTGAACCCGCAGGGTCTGAGTCTTCTGGGCGGCAGTTTGTTCCAGGAGACGCAGTCGTCCGGCCCGCCGATCGTCAGTCAGCCCGGCGCCCAAGGCTCCGGCGAAGTGCTGCAAAACTTTTTGGAATCGAGCAACGTCGATCCCGTCACGGAACTGGTGACCCTGATCCAAACTCAGCGGGCGTTCGAGATGAACAGCCAGTCGATTCAGACCGCGGATCAGGCGCTGCAAACCATCACCAATCTGCGGCGCGGCTGATTTTTTCTTTGCGACATTGGAGGTCGCCATGAACAACCACAAGCCGCTTGGAAAAAAGAAAACGGTCCAGCTCCTGGTCATTCTCACGCTTCTGGCCTGGGCAACGCAGACGCTGGTTCATCAATGGGGCTTCGGCGACGAAACCGACACGCCCGCGCTTTCCGCGGACATTCCCGCCGATGCGCCTGCTCCCGATCCGGTGGCCCCGGAAAAATTCGTGAACGGCTCCAGCGACGGAATCGTTCCTACCGCCACGCTGGAGATGTGTCCCGAGGCCACGATCGTTGGAACGGAAGTGAAGCTCAAACAGATCTGTCGTTGGAACAGCACCGACGCTCCGGTTCTTGCGCCCATCGCGGACCTGACGGTTTTGCGACTAAACGGCTCGATGCCGTTCCATGCGATCACCATCGACGAAATCCGCCAAACCCTGCACGATGCCGGCGTCAACCTGGCGACGATCAACTTCGTCGGCGCTGCTTCCTGCACGGTGACGCGAAGCGATCTTCAGACCGATCAGCAAGAGGCGCTGCGCAGTTGGATCGACTCCCATTCGCAAGGGGGCGCCGGCTCCGATTCATCTGCATCTGCCGAGTCGAGCCCGCAGGGCGACGCATCATCGGCCGGCGCCGCGCCCGCCGCCGCCGTTGTACTTCCTTCCACTCCCGTCGCTCCGCCCGACGACACGCCGCCCGCTCCCAAGCCGTTTCACACGCTTCGCGATCTGCTCACAGCCGACGCCTGTCAGCGCCTTTCAATTTCCCCTGACGCGATACAGATGACTTTTAGTCCGCAGGACGAAAAGGTGCTGGATCTTTCGGACGTCTGCTTCAAGTTCGACATCGAGGCCACGCGGTTGCGAAATCTGGGCCGGGTTGCGTGGGACGTAACGATTTTCAGCGGCAGCGAGAGCAAGAAAGTGCAGATCGAAGCCAGGGCGCAGGCCTGGGAGGACCAGGTGGTGGTCGCCACTCCTCTGGCGCAGAAAGAGGTTTTACGGGAATCGGATTTCATCACGCGCCACGTGCTCGTGGATGAGTTGCCGGACGAGGCACCGCTGACGTTGGCGCAATGTGCAGGTCAGGAAGCCGCCGAGGATTTGAAACCCGGCGAAATCATGGCCGGCCGCATGGTCGATCCCGTTCCGCTGATTCGCACTGGGCAACTGGTCACCATTACCCTCGTCGACGGCAGCGTGCAGATTCGCGGCGTCGCACGCGCGATGGAGACCGGTGTGTTGGGGGAGACCATCAAAGTAAGAAGTGAGACCTCCCGGGACGTGTTTGATGTTGTAGTCACCGGCGAGCAGGAAGCCCGCCTCGGACCCCAGCCAGCGGACGCCGGAAGCGTTTCGCTCGGCAATTGATCGCGCTTCCTCCGCCCATCGGCGGGACGAGTGCGGGAGTTGTTCGCATGCTAAGCATCCGCAAGGCCGCGGGGGCGTTCATGTTCTGTCTAGCCTTCACGGCCGCGGCCTACGCGCAGACCGCGACGCCCGATTCAAGCGATTCTCAGTCCGCCAGTGCGATCCCCGCGCCCCCTCCGATCGGCGAACTCTCCGAGCGCGCCGGCGGCTCTCTCGCCCGCGCCACGATGAATTCGCGATCGGACACCGAGGTCGTCACCGCGCCGATGACCGCCGCCAGTTATATTGCCGTACCCGATCCTCCTCCCAAGCTCCTCCACAAGCATGATCTGGTCACCATCATCGTCAACGAGCAAAGTGCCTACACCGCTCAGGGCGACAACAATCTGCAAAAGGCCGCCGATTTCGATAGCCAGGTTGCGGATTACATTCATATGAACTCGCACAACTCCCTGGAGCCGGAGCAGCCGAGCAATCCGCTGGAGTTCAAGTGGGTTGGATCGCGCGATTTGAAGGGTTCCGGAGAAGTCGATCGGACCGATTCGCTGACCGCTCGGATCACTGCCGAGGTCGTCGACGTTAAGCCCAACGGCACTCTGGTTCTCCAGGCCAGCGAGACAATCAAGACGGATGACGAGACTCAGAAGATGAGTCTCTCCGGCACCTGTCGCGTGGACGACATCTCGGCCGACAACAGCATCCTCAGCACCCAGTTGTACGACCTGCATTTAACGAAGGATCACACGGGCCAGATACGGGATACCACCAAGCGCGGGTTCTTCCCCCGATTATTGGACTGGATCGACCCGTTCTGACGATTGGATTATTGGTCGTTACGAGAGGTTTATGAGATTCAGGCTTTGCATATTGGTCGTGTTGGCGGCGTCAGTTATCGGACCTAACAGCGCCCAGGCCGTCAAGGTCGCCGACATCACGCGCATTGGCGGGGAACGCACCAATATCCTCACCGGTTTGGGCCTGGTTTACGGCCTGAAAGGCACTGGCGACGGAGGCGGTTTCGCCGCCGCGATTAATCCTTTGCGGTCGATGCTCGCCAAGTTCGCCGATCCCGTAACCGTTCTCGAACTGGCCAATGCCTCGAATGTTGCCGTGGTGATGGTGACTGCCACCGTCCCGGAAGCGGGCGTTCGTGACGGCGATCATCTGGACGTTTACGTCACCAGTTGCGGCGCCGCGGCGAGTCTGCGCGGCGGGCGATTGTTCGTCACGCCAATGCAAGGCCCGATCCCCGGCGGCCCGTTGCTCGCGCTTGCGGAAGGTCCGGTGTCGCTCGAAGACCCCAGCACGCCAACGGTCGGCGTCATTAAAGCGGCCGCCGGTGGGGCGGTCATGGAAGCCGACCTTCCCGCGCACGTTATCGACTCCAGCGGACGATTCACTCTGATCCTCGACGATCCCGCCGCCAGTTGGGCCACCGCCAGTCGCATCGCCAAGATGATCAACGATTCGGAAGCGCTGGACGGGGAAACGCTCGCCATTGCCATCGACGCCAAGAACATTCAGGTCACCATCCCCAGCAACGAAAGGGAACTTCCCGACAGCTTCATCGCCCGCATTCAGCAGCTTCCCGTGCAGCTTCTTTCCACGGAAGCGCGCGTCACCATCAACGAAAAGACCGGCACCATCATTATGACCGGCGACGTGGAGATCAGCCCCGTCGTCATCAGCCACAACGGCTTATCCATCTCCACCGTCGTCCCCACGCCGACTCCAACGGCGCGCAACCCGCAGGTGACCGAGCGCGATACGGTCGCCGTTTCCACCGGCGAATCCACCGGAAATCTCGAAGACCTCGTCGACGCGATGGAGCAGCTCAAAGTTCCCGCCCAGGACCGGATCGACATCATCAAAGAGCTTTACCGAACCGGAAAACTTCACGCGAAATTAATCGAGGATTAACCCATGGACGTATCCCCCTCCATCTGGCAGGCCGCTGAAGAGATGAAACACTCCAGGCAATCCACGGCTTCGGGTTTGCATTCGCGGTACGTGCCCAACAGCCGCGTCAAGCCCAGCCAGCACGACGCCCTCGAGCAGCAAACACGCAAATGGATCGCCCAATCTTTTTTCGGCCCCATTCTCAAACAGATGCGGCAGGACCCGTTCCACAGCGATCTTTTCGACGGCGGTCAGGGCGGCGAAGCCTTCAACGAACTCTACGATCAGGAACTCACCAACCACATGACCCGCGGCGCGGGCGCAAAACTGGTGAATTCCATCGTCAACCGCATCGAAGCCAAGAACGCCTACGCCAAACATCATCTATCCAAGATCAACCAGGAGCGTGAAGGCGCCGATCGCTTCCATCCGACGCCGCCCGGCGCTCGGTCGCCAATACCTGTCGCCCCAGGGAGTAACGATGTCCCGGCAGATTTCTGATTTGAAGGTGATTCTGCAGCAACTCATCGTCGAGCAGGGCAATTTGTTGTCGCAACTGGAGGCCCAATACGCGGCAATGAAGAAATTTGACATTAAGACCATGCTGGAAGTCGGCCACGACCAGGAGGCGACCCGTCTGCGCCTGATCAGTCTGGAGCATAAACGCCGCGCCTTGGTCCGCCAGATTGCCGCCGGCGCGAAATTAAACGAGGAGCCGAGCATCACGCGGATCATGGAGCTTTTTCCGCCGTATGCCTCGGATTTTGAAAATCTGCGAGGCCAGTTGCGCGCTTTGGCCTCGAAAATTTCGCAGCGTGCCAACATGGCGACGAAATTATCGGCCGCCGTGCTCGGGCATTTGAACACCGCCGTGCGCCTCGTCGCGGGAGCGATCGAGCGCGCGGGAATTTATACGCGCAGCGGCGGGCCCAAGGTCGCCTCGCGAATTGGAGTGATGGACGCGGTCGGCTGATCGATCGCGGGATCCGCAAGTTATGTCCCTCATTGGCGCACTCAACCTCGGTCAAACGGCACTGGCGGCGAATTCCGCCGCGCTGCAGGTCACCGGCAACAACATCGCCAACGCGGGCAACGCCAATTACACCCGCGAAGTCGCCACCGAAACCGAAGCCACGGATCAGGAACTATCACCCGGCGTATACGTCGGTACCGGCGTCGATCTCACCGGCGTGCAGCGACAAGTCAACGAGGCCCTCAACGGAAATCTCAACAACGCCATCAGTGACAATCAGGCCGCCACCGTCAACCAGCAATGGAGCGGGCAAATTCAGTCCGTTTTCAACGCCCTGGGCAGCCAGAACATCGACACCGACATGGGCAGTTTTATGACCAGTTGGTCGACTCTGGCGAACAATCCGCAGGACGCCGCGCAAAGGCAGGTTGTTATCCAGGCCGGCCAGACCGTCGCGTCCGATTTCAATAATCTTTCCACCCAGATCGGGACCATCCAAAACAACATCGGCCAGCAGCTCAACACGGTGGTGGGGCAGGCCAATCAGTTGGCCTCGCAACTTGCCGCGGTCAACACGCAAATCGCCAATTCGCAAGGCAACGGCGCCAGCGCCGCGCCGGGCGGCGACAACAGCCTCCTCGATCAGCGCGACTCTCTAGTTCAGCAAATATCGCAACTGGTCAATGCTCAGGCGGTCGATCAGGGGAACGGCACGGTCAACCTCTATGTCGGCTCCCAGCCGCTGGTCATGGCCGGAAGCGCCCGCGGATTAAACGTCGTCACCCAACAGATCAATGGCGAGCCGGTCTATCAACTGCAATTCGCCAATGACAACAGTGTCGTCAACGTCACCAGCGGGCAGATCAGCGCGCTGATTGGCTCGGAAAGCCAGGCGAACACCGTCTCGCAGCAGTTGGACACTCTGGCCGCGAATTTCATCTCCACCGTCAACGACATTCACTCCAGCGGCCAGGGAACGGCCGGATTCACCACCGTCACGGGCACCAATCAGGTCCTCGATCCGACCGCCGCGCTGAACAGCACGGCGGCAGGCCTGAATTTTCCGCCGAAAAATGGCAGCTTCGTCGTCAGCGTCACCAATACCTCCACCGGACTTTCCAGCAGCACGCTGGTCCCCGTGAATCTGACCGGCAGCAGTGGCGACACGACGCTGAACAGCCTCGTTGCCAGTCTGAACGCCATCTCCGGGGTGCAGGCCACCGTGTCCGGCGGGATGCTCACCATCTCCTCGACCAATCCAAACCAGACAATTTCGTTCAGCCAGGATTCAAGCGGCACGCTGGCCGCGTTAGGCATCAACACATTTTTCCAGGGCAGCACGGCGCAAACGATGTCGGTGAATTCGTTTTTGTCGTCCAATCCGCAGTTCCTCGCCGCCGCGCAGAACGGCAGTCCCGACGACAACAGCAACGCCCTGGCCCTGGCGCAGGCGAACACCGCCACCTCAGGCGGCACCGGCGGGCAGAGCTTCGAAACGGGTTACAGTTCGATGATCAATGGAGTTGCCACCACCGCCTCCAATGCCAACAGCACCGCCAGTTCCACCGAGGATATCGTCAATACATTGACCGCCCAGCAACAGGCCGTCAGTGGCGTCAGCATTGACGAGGAGACCATCAACTTGATCAAGCAGCAGGAGGCCTACGCCGGCGCGGCGAGGATCATCTCCACCGTTGATCAGATGATGCAGACGCTGCTCGCCATTACCTAGAGGTTTGAGTTATGTCCGTCACGCCCATAGGTCTAACCCGCGTCAGCAGTCTGCTGCAAAGCTCTTTGGCCGAGCAGTCAATCAACAGCGTGCAGACTCAACTGCTGCAGGTGCAGAACGAAATCACGACGGGCAAGCAGGTCAATCAGCCTAGCGACAATCCGGCCGCCGCCAGCGCTATTGAGCAGTTGAATGACACGCTGGCGCAGCGGCAGTCATACAACGACAACATCAACGCCGCCTCCGCTCAAATGAGCGAGGCCGGTTCCACTCTCGGCAACCTGACGACGCTTTTGCAACAGGCCGAGGAAATCGCCTCCGCGAACGTCGGGACCGACGTCTCTGCTTCGCAGCGATCCAGCGCCGCCGCCGTGGTCCAAAGCCTCCTCAACCAGGCCCTCAGCATCGGCAACACGCAATACAACGGAATGTACCTGTTCGGCGGCGCGGACGCCCAGGCCGCGCCGTTTACCTCCACCAGCGCGGGCGTGCAATTTGTCGGCTCCACTCAGACCCTGCAAAACGAAGCCGGCGCCGGGCTTTCGGTCGGTTTCCAGGTCAACGGCGCTGCGGCGTTCGGCTCACTGACCACCGGCGTCACCGGAACGGCGAACATCTCCCCGTCCCTCACCGCCTCCACACGACTTGCCGACGTTTCCGGCACTTCCGACAACGGCATCCGCCTGGGCACCATCCAGATCAGCAACGGCACCGTTACCCAGGACGTTGATCTCGCCGGCGCCTCGACCATCGGCGACGTCGTCAACGACATTAATAGCGCCGGGATCGGATCGATCACCGCGGCCGTCACCGGACAAGGCATCACACTCACCGGCGCATCCGGCGAAAACATCACCGTCAGCGACGTCGCCGGCGGCACCGCCGCGGCGGACCTGGGGATCGCCACTCCCTCCGCCGGCATGGGAACGGGAACCCCGGACGTTGGCGCTAACATGAACCCGCGCGTCACCGTTCTGACGCCAATTTCCCAACTGGATGACGGTTCGGGAATCGACACCAGCGGGATGGTCATTAGCAATGGAACCACTTCGAAGACGATTACCTGGTCCGCTGGCGCGACGGTGGGGGACCTGCTCAACGAGATCAACGGCGCCGGACTGGGCCTTCAGGCATCGATCAACGCCGATGGCACCGGCCTTAACGTGTTGAACGCCACGCAAGGCACGACCTTGACCATCGGCGAAAACGGCGGCGCCACCGCCACCGAACTTGGGTTGCGAACCTACAGCCCGTCCACTTTGCTCTCGCAAATGAATAACGGCCAGGGCATCACGACGGCGGGGGGGACCACGCCCGATTTCCAGATCACCGCCTCCGACGGCACCACCTTTCAAGTCGCACTCGGTTCCGACACGACCGTGCAGGACGTGATCAACTCAATCAACAGCGCCAGCGGCAACCCCGGCGTCGTCGCCAGCTTCGCCACCACGGGTAACGGAATTATTCTTACCGATAACACCGCCGGCAGCGGAAGCTTTACGGTCAATGCACTGAACAACTCCAATGCAGCCGCGCAGCTGGGTCTGACCAATCCCCCCAGCGGCAATACGATCAACGGCGGCGACGTCAACGGCATCAAAAGCACCGGCGTCTTTGCCGATCTTCAGTCGCTCATGGCTGGGCTGCAGAATAACGATCAGACCCAGATCACCGCCGCCGGCTCGGGTCTGCAAAACGACATTAATAATGTGATCGAGATGCAGGGCAAGGCGGGCGCCGTTTCCCAGCAGCTGACCAATCAGCAGACGACCATCACCCAGCAAAACACCGCGACGCAGGCCCTCCTGTCGCAGCTTCAGGATGTGAATGTCGCCGACGCGGTCACGCAGTTCCAGCAGCTTCAGACCGCCCTGCAGGCGAGCCTGCAGGTGGCGGCGCAGTCGCTCAGTATCAACCTGCTGGATTTCCTGCAATGAGCCGGCGTGGCACGCGGATTGCATGGAATTTGGTGCGATGTAGATTGCGAAGGTTTAAGAAGCAATTACTCGCATGGAGCGCAGAAAATTCTGCCGGGAGCGGCGGAGAATGCCGTCCGGGGACCGCGGTGGATAGCGCGGCCAGGACGGGATTGGGAGAAATCAGGGAGCGGCGGAGCCGTCCCGGGGCGCGGTGGATCCGCGCCGACAGGCGAGGCGGTGTCGCCTCACCTCAACTCCTGCGCGCGGGTTGCGCGTCAGGGGAATTGAATGGAGTCACGCGCGGCGGATGCCGCCAAAGCGCCGACGGTGTGTCGCCGGCGGCGAAGGATTCGCAATCCGGGCCCTTACTCCTCTTCTGGAGCCAACGCCCGGACCATGTTGGATTGGAGTACTCATGGAAATCGAAACCTCACGTTTCGGTGTTCTGTCGGTTGACGATGAACGAATCATGACCTTTCCCAAGGGACTCCTTGGATTCCCGGGAAAGACCAAATTCGCCCTCATCAAGGCCGGGCAGAACAATTATTTCTTCTGGTTACAGAGTGTTGAGGACCCGTACCTGGCTTTCATGGTGACGGACCCGAGCACCTTCTTCAAGGATTATGACGTCGCTTTGCGCGAGGAGACGGTCGCCGATCTTGGATTGGCCGACTTCTCCACCATGCAGACGTTCGTCATCTGTAACAAAGTGGGCGACTGGCTCACCGGCAATTTGCTGGGCCCGATCGTCGTTAACGCGGCGAGCCGACTGGCGCAGCAAATCGTGCTGACCGAAAAGAAATGGACTACCCGGCAGCCGCTGCTCCGGCTCCAGGCCGAGGTCCCTCTGGCCAAGTCGGCATGAGGCACTGCGGATGAATCCCGTTCGATCGCCGGTTCGGCGCTCGCGCGGTGTGTGACACGGATGTCTAAGGGGCCACCCGCGCCGCTTCGCGGCCACGGGTGTCAGGAAGGAGCCTGATATGTTGGTGTTGTCCAGGCAGCGCGACGAGACAATCATGATTGGCGACGACATTGAAGTCACGGTGGTGGACATCCGTGGCGACAAAGTCCGCCTGGGCATTAATGCGCCCAAGGAAATCAGCGTCCATCGCAAGGAAGTATACGACGCCATCCGCCGCGAGAATAAAGCCGCGGCGCAAGTTAAACCCGAGGATCTTTCGGGATTAGGAAAGATCAGTACCAAGAGTCCCGACAAGGAACCGCAGCAGTAGGCGGAAGATCGGCCGATGTGACGACCCGCCGGAACCGTCCATCGCCATCCACAATCACGGAGGATTGACATGTCCGTCATCAATACGAATGTCGCATCACTCATAGCGCAGAATGGCTTGGCCAACTCGCAAGCGCAGCTGAACACGTCCTTGCAGCGATTGAGCACCGGCCTGCGCATCAACAGCGGCGCGGACGATCCGGCCGGCCTCATCGCGAGCCAGTCCCTGCAGAGCGAAATCTCCGGTCTCACTCAGGCCATCAACAACAGTTCGCAGGCGACCAACGTCATTTCCACCGCCGATGCGGCACTCTCAGAAGTCGAATCCCTGCTCCAGAACATTTCCGGTTTGACCGTCGAGTCCGCTAACTCCGGCGCGCTCTCCTCCACTGAAATCCAGGCCAATCAGCTCCAGGTCGACTCCGCCGTTCAGAGCATCACGCGAATCGCCTCCACCAGCAGTTTCGCGGGCCTTCACCTTCTGGACGGAAGCCTCGACTACGTCACCAGCGGCGTGCATACCAGCGCCATCAGCGCCCTGAATATCTCCCAGGCCAATCTCGGCACCTCCACCAGCATTCCCGTCAACGTTAACGTCATCAGCAGCGCCAAACTCGCCGATCTGCAGTTTGCCGCCAGTTCGATTTCCAAATCCACCACGCTCTCGATCGGCGGCGCCACGGGTACGCAGACGCTCTCCTTCGTCAGCGGCACCACCGCATCCGCCATTGCCTTCGCGGTGAACAATATCTCCGACAGCACCGGCGTTACGGCTAAGTTGATCAATGCGTCCACGCCGACCTCCGGCATTAACTTCACCAGCACGGGTTATGGGTCCGCCGCCTTTGTATCCATCGAGGCGCAAACCGGAACCTTCAACACCACCAATCTCGCCGGTGCGGCTGAATCCCGCGCCACCGGCGCCGACGCCGTTGCCACCATCAATGGCGCGCTCACCGTCGGTACAGGGCAGAATCTCCAGCTCAATACCTCCACGCTCGATCTGAATATGACTCTCAGCAACAGCTTCGGAATCGGGCAAACCAGCTTCGCCATCACCGGCGGCGGGGCCCTCTTCCAACTGGGCTCCAACGTCTCCAGCCAGGAGCAAGTCAGCATCGGCATCGGCTCGGTAGCCGCCGCCAACTTGGGCAATAATGCGGTCGGATTCCTTAATCAGGTCGTTACCGGCGGCGATGCCTCTCTCGTGGGCGGCAAATCAGAGCAGGCCGACCAGATTATCTCCGAGGCCATCTCCCAGGTCGCCGTTCTTCGCGGCCGTCTGGGTGCTTTTGAAGCCAATACGCTTCAGACCAACTCCGACAGCCTCCAGGTCGCCCTGCAGAACGTTACCAGCAGCTTTAGCGACATCACGGATGCCAATTTCGCTTCGGAAACCAGCAATCTCACCCGCGCGCAGATTCTGGTTCAGGCCGGAACCAGCGTTTTGGCGACGGCCAACCAGATTCCGCAAACAGTATTAACCCTCCTGACGGGTCATACCTAATCGCGCCGGGGTAAACAATTTTCGTCCGCGCTAGGGCGGCCCGATTCCGGGCCGCTTTTTTTTATTCCAATAAATCTCGCGCTCGCGTGGCTGATCGCCGCGACTCGAGGCATTTTCCATCCCCTCTCGCGCAGTTTCCGCGCCCGGATCATTATTTTTGTATTTTATCTCACATCTAAAGTGGTCCGGGGTCACCGTCGATACGCCGGATGAGAAGCCCGGTGCTGCACAACAGGCTGTCCAGCATTTGGCCGACTTGCGAACGAGGGGGCAAGGATGACGCGGAACGACTCGCCGGTTCGGTTCCGCACGGCGGCCTGTGACAACGGAAGGTTTCCCCTGACCTTCCTGCGTTTGTCAGAACAGGGAAGTTTTAACTCCGCCATGGAGCGAGTGTTTTATGAGCGTCATTAATACTAACGTTAGTTCGTTGATCGCGCAGAACGCGCTATCACAGAACAACACAGCGTTGTCCACGAGTCTGGAACGACTCAGCACCGGCCTCCGCATCAACAGCGGTGCTGATGACCCCGCAGGTCTGATTGCCAGCCAAGCGCTGCAACAGGAACAGACCGGCATTCAAACCGCCATCAGCAACGCCGGCCTCGCCGGTAATGTGATCGGTACCGCTGAAGGCGGTCTCAACGAAGTCAGCAGCCTGCTGCTTCAGCTTCAAGGCCTCGTCGGACAGGCCGCCAACAGCGGCGGTCTCAGCTCCGATCAGGTCGCCGCCGATCAGTTGCAGGTGGACTCGATTCTGTCCACCATCAACCGCATCTCCGGTTCGACCACCTTCGAAGGTCGCCAGCTCCTCAACGGCAACCTCGACTACACCACCAGCGGCGTGGTCGCCTCGGCGATCACCGCTCTGCAGGTCAATAGCGCCCTGATCCCCGACGGCGGCAGCGTCGGCGTCGCGGTTCAGGTCATCAGTTCCGGCAAGACCGGAATTGTGACCTATACCGGCGGCACCATCAGCGGCAGCACCGTCACCCTGCAGGTGGCGGGCAACGCGGGCACCACCCAGTTGTCCTTCGCCTCGGGCACGACGGTCACCTCGATCGCCACCGCGATCAACGGCGTGAAGAACTCCACGGGTCTGTCCGCTCAAGTCAGCGGCACCGATCTGCGGATCAATTCCACGCAATACGGCTCAGCCCAGTTCGTCAGCGTGCAGGCGCAAGCCGGCACCGTGA
>JBEKPV010000026.1:0-39743 GCA_049520395.1 Tepidisphaeraceae bacterium | reverse complement strand
AACTTCAGTTGCAGCGGACGGGCGGAACCGATCAGGAGCTAGCGCAGTCTATCCTGGACGAATTGGATCGCCGGAGAGTGCGTTTGAGCAGCGGTGCAAATGAGACGGATAAACCGTCGGATTATGTTGCGATTATCACGGAATGGGACACATTTTATGGGCGTGTTTTTCCGCGAACTTTGGAGGCATGTCTGCATTGCCGGCGGCAGAAGGGGGTCGACTTCGGCGGGGCGGTGAAATGGTTGGGACTGAACGAGGAGCCGGGAGTTATCCGGTTGAATTATCTTTGCGGAGTTGATGGGGCGAAGGCGGTGGAATCGGGCGAGGGTCAGGCTTTGGCGACGGCGGGTGGGGCCAATGGGGCCGGATCGGGGAGCGAGTCGGCCGCCGAGCCTCAAGACGGCACGGCGCAGTTCGATTACATCCGGCGGATGGTGCAGACCCTGCAGGATGAGGACGCGGAACTGAGGCGGCAGAAGCCGCCGGCACGGATCGCGGCGATCGGCGTTGTCGGCAGCGATGTTTACGACAAGCTGGTCGTGTTGCGGGCGTTTCAATACAAATTTCGCGATGCGCTTTTTTTCACGACGGATTTGGACAACCGACTGTCTCAACAAAGCGAGTTGCCCTGGACAAGAAATTTGATTGTGGCGTCGCAATTCGGACAGAGCCTGGCAGCGAATTACCAGGATGGCATACCGCCATTTCGGGATACCTATCAAACGGCATTGTTTGAAAGTTGCCTGGTGGCGCTGGGGAAAATCGACGCCAGCGCGGCGTCGGGGAGGCGACCGCAGATTTTTGAGATTGGGCGATATGGCGGCGTGAACCTGACGCCGGGAGATGCGGACAAAATCAATCCGGCACGCGAGCCGACGAAGTTCTGGGGCAGTGCGGCAGAAACGGCGATAGCGGCCGTCATGGTTTTCTTGATCGGGGTTTTTGTGCTGGCGATGACGCTGAAGGACTGGGTGTGCCGCGTGATAACGCTGAGGCGCAAGGCGGTGCTGGATCAGCTTAGTCCGGAGGCCAAAGAGGGAATCGAACGCAGCCAGCAGGCTGAGATGGCGCAAATATGGGTGCTGGCGGTCTTTTTTTGGGGGGCGTTGCTTGCCTTTGGCTGGATTGCGCAGATTGGGTTCAATGATCAGACATGGTTCACTCGATATTCGTCGGGCGGAGGGGAACCTTTTTCCATAGTCGATGGGGTGAGCATTTGGCCGTCGGAGTTCATCCGGCTGTGCAGCAGTTTTTTATGTTTGTACTTTTTGGTGCGCTCGCGACATCGACTGTATCGCAACAGCGTCCATTTGGCCGACGCATATGGATTGCGGGTCCCGCGCTACCCACCGGTGTCAACGATCTTCACGCGGGATAAAGAGGCGGCGGGCGGTGATCATAAAAAGGGAGGAAAATTCCACTGGTTGAGCATTTGGTGGTGGGAGGCGCAGCCGTCAGCGGCATCGATCGATGACGTATGGGAGGAATACGTGGAGATGGCGTCCATACGCTGGAGGGGCCGGAGGACGGGAATTTTGGTGGCGGTTTATGTGGCGTTCGCGTGGGGGCTGTTTGCCTGGCTGCCCGGAACCGGCCTTTCGGCGGCGCCCCACCCGCCGGTCCGAGGGTCATGGGTTGATGGGTGGGATTTTGCATTTCTCACATTGAACTGGGTGACGACGAGCGTCCTGATTTTTTTCGTCATGGACGCCATGCGGCTTTGTCAGGGACTGAGCAATCGCGTTTTCGGAGAGAAGGTTCGCTGGAGTCAGAAATCACTTGAAAAATTCGGCAAGCAGATGCCGCTGCATAAACCCGACCTGGCGGTCTGGATGGACATGGAATTCATCAAAGACAAGGCGTCGATCGTGCAGCAGATGATTTATTATCCGGCGATTGTGGTTTTTTTGAATATCGCGGCGCGGCTGAACGTGCTGGATCGGTGGGATTGGCCGCTTTGCCTCGTCCTGATTTATTTCGTCAATGCGGCACTGGCAATCCTTGTGCTCATCTTATTGAGGCACACGGTCGGCCGGGCGCATCAAGCCACGATCGACAAGCTGAATCAAAGTCTTCTGGGGCATTATGCGCGGCCCAGCCCGGAATATGCCGCGCAGATTAAGGCGCTGATCGACGGTCTTCCGCAAGGGCCGACGGACAAGCTGCTCAACTTTTTGCAAAATCCGCTGCTGCATGCGTTGTTGATTCCGACCGGGGGTGTCGGCTTTGTCAAGTTGATTGAAATGCTTGTCGTGCCGTAAGCGACTGCTAGACAATCGCCGCCTGTGCGGCGGTGCGGTAGGGGTCGGCAACGTGGAGTCTGTGGAACATTAACTGTTTGCTGAGGGCTTCGGTGAGGGGGGAGATTTCGGCGAAGCTGGTTAGGTTGCCTTGGGGGTTTACGACCCAGATTTCTGCGCCGGGGGCGCGGGGGTCGTAGATTTCGTAGGGGGTGTCGGCGGGTTCGTCGTAGAAGAAGTCGTAGGTGGGGTCGCCGCCGGCGGAGATTACCGCGGCGCGGGCGGCTTCGACTTTGGACTGGGCTTGCTTTGGATCTTTAATCTGCGAGAGATCGAGGGTTTTGAAGAGCTTTCGGTAGAGGAGACCGTGACAGAGGCGGGCCAGAACGGGGTCTTCGCCGCGAGTCCATTGTTTCAGGCATTGTTGTAATGAAACGTCGTCGAGGTCGGTGAATTCCTGGGTGGAGAGACGCTGGCCCAAAAGAGTTTTGTGGACGGGCTCGTCGCGGCTTGGCCAGGAAAGACGGTCCTGAACGGCGAGGCGCGCGGCGCGCTGGATGGCGAGTTTCAACATGCCCTCGGCGGCGCGGACGACTTTGTGAAAATAGACGTTGCGATACATGTGGTAACGGGATTGCAAATAGGCCTCGACGGCGCTGACGCCTTTGGAGGTGACGGCCAGGCGATTGTCGGCGACCGTGAGGGCGTGGAGGAGCCAGGATAAATCGAAATCGCCGTAGCGGCTGCCGGTGTGGAGATTGTCCCGCAAGAGATAGTCGAATCGGTCCGCGTCCAACTGGCTGGAGATGATGTCGCGATAGACGGACGGTTTTGCGCCCGAGGATAAGAGATCGCCGACTTTTTGGGGGAAGGAGGGGTCGTGCTGGGAGAGGGCCTGGTGAACGTCGCTGGTGGGGTCGTGGATGATGGATTGGGAAAGAGCCTCGTGGCCGGCGCCGCTGACGCGTTCGAAGACGTGGCTGAAGGGGCCGTGGCCTATGTCGTGAAGGAGGGCCGCGGTCAGGCAGAGAGTGGATTGGGCGGGGTCGATTTTGGTTTCGCGGTCCAGCTGTTTGAGGATAAGGCGGGCGGTTTGCATGACGCCGAGGCTGTGGCTGTAGCGGGAATGATCGGCGCCGGGGTAGGCGAGGGAGGCCATGCCGAGCTGGCGGATGCGGCGGAGGCGCTGGAATTCCTGGGTGTTGATCAGTTTGAAGAGGAGCGCGTCGGTGGGGTCTTCCAGGCGGAAGGCAATGACATCATGGACGGGATCGCGGATTATTTTCTCGCGCATAATTTAGGTGTTTGTAGTGTAAAATGCGGGGGATGCGGATGCGAATTTTCATGTGGGTTGTGACGGGGATGGCGGTCCTGCTGTGCGGGAGCGCGTCGGCCCAGAACAAGGTTAGCAAGAATTACAACGTTTCCATTCGCGGGGCGTTCATTCCGTCCTCGGTTACTATTAATGTGGGGGATTCGGTAACGTGGCGAAATACGGATGATGTGAATCATACCGTGACGGCGATCGATGGGACGTTTAAGTCGGGAACTCTGAAGCCGGAGGATACGTTTACGTGGGTCTTTCGGGCGGCGGGGCAAGAGCCGTATGAATGTATGCTGGTTAACCGGCTGCGCGGAGTGGTGATTGTGAATCCGAATTAGGGGTCGGATTGAACGGCTGATCGATCGTCTGTTATTCCTCTAAATTCCGCCGCGAAGGGGTCGGAGCAATCGAAGCTGGTCGCCTTGCGGCGCGAGCAGGAAGCAAAAACGTTCCTGATGAAATCCGCGAACGGGAGGCTGGGGAGTTGGAAACCCTTCGGGGACGCTCCACTGCGGCGGGAGCAATTCGCCAAGCGGGATCGTGTTTTCCAGCCGGAGATCGCCGACTTCTTGATCGGTCAGAATTCGAGTTGGGGCCCAGGGGAGAATGCCCGGGCCGTGCAGGGCGATTGATTCTTGCGGGCCGGGATCGGTCCAGGGGCCGATTGCGGCGCGATGCAATTCGGAAAGGTGCGCGCCGCAGCCGAGCAGTTTTCCCAGATCGCGGGCGAGCGCGCGAACGTAATAGCCGCCGCGGACGGTCATCTGCAATTGGCTTTTTTCAGGCAGATCGTGGCGGAGCCAGCGGGCTTCGTGAAGATAAACGCGCGACGGCGGCATGATCACGGTTTCGCCGCGATGAGCCTTTAAATAGGCGCGTTCGCCTTCAATGCGCTTGGCGCTGGTGGGATGAGGGATTTGCTCGCGCCAGCCGATGAAAGTCGCCAGGGCATCGTCGAGTTGTTGGGGTGAAAGGGCGCTGCTGTTGCCGGTAAAAGTGACCTGGCCATGGGGATCGCCGTTATCGGTTTCGACGCCCCAGCGAACCGTGGCTCGATAGGTTTTGGGGATATCGTGGAGGTAATCGAACAGACGCGTGGCGGGCTCGACGAGGATTAGCAACAATCCGCTGGCGAATGGGTCGAGCGTGCCGCCGTGGCAAATGCGCGCGGGCCTGCCTCCGGGGGTCGGGGGCGCGGTTTTCATGAAATGCCGAACCAGCGAAAAGCTGGTCGGCCCGACGGGTTTGTGCGCCAGATGAATTCCAGGAGTCATGGCATGGCCAGCAATGCCTTCACTTTATCGATAATCGCCGCCGCCCAGACTTCATAACCGGCGGCGTTGGGATGCAAATTGCCGTCGAAAAAAAGCTCGGTTTTCAGGGTTCCGTCGGGGTTAAGAAACTTGTCGCCGATGTCGAGGTAAAAGATATTTTTCCCATCATCCCATTTGGCCAATTCGGCGTTGACGACTTTAATGTCTCTGCGATAGGGATTATCCGCCGCCTGGCCGCGCGGGAAAATTCCCAGGAGCAGTAATTTTGCCTGCGGCTGATGCTGGCGAATCGCGGCCACCACGCATTTCATGCCGGCGATGGTTTCCTCATTGGTATTGCGGATGTTGTTCGGCGGGGAACTGAGATTATTGGTGCCAAGCATAAGCACGATGCATTTGGCGTTGAAACCGTCCAATTCGCCATTTTGGATTCGCCAGAGGACGTGCTGGGTGCGGTCGCCGCTGATGCCAAAATTGGCGGCCTTCAGGGGAGCGAAATATTTCTGCCAAACCGCCAGCCCGCGATCGGGCCTGCGCCAGGAATCGGTGATTGAATCGCCGACGAAGAGCAAATCGATATTCCCGGCTTTGGCCAAATCCAAAAACTGATGGTGCATCTTCAATTCGCCGGGACTTTTCAGAACGGGCTGTGTGGTGGATTGCCAGGGTTGAGTTGCGGGCTGGGTGGTCTGCGTGGTAGCCGCGCCGAGCAGGGAAAGGATGGCCAGCAGCATTGGCAGGTTCGCCGGGGATTTAAGAGAACGGCCGCTGGGCATGGAAGAACAAACTCTATCGCAGGCCTGCCGAAGATACAAAATCAGGGCGACGGCGCTGCGTAGGGCTCCTTTAGCCGGGACAAAATCGAAGGACGATCCTGCAAAGAGAGGGGCGCCAAGCCGAGGGTTAGGGACCCATCGGTCACCTGGACGCTGGTGAGCCGAACGGCCTGGGCCTGCTGGAAATCGCCGACATCGAAGGGAACGAAAGCGGTGGGATCGGAGGCCTGCCCGCTCAGGGCGTCGAGGAGCCAGCGGGTGACCATCGCCTGAACGGCCGAGGAATTCGCGGTCAGCGTCTGGTCGATCTGAGCCGATTGTTGATATCGGCTCATCTGGTCCTGAAGCTGATCGGTTAGACCTCTTAAGCGGCCGGATATAAGGGCATGGGGTATTGCCAGGTCGCCGACGGAAACGCCTTGCCATTGCAAACGCAATTGGCCCTGCTCGTCCACGGTGGGAAGAAGCTGCACGCTTACGACGGCCCCCAGATCGCGCGACGTCGCGGCAAAAATAATCCGGCCGTCGGCCAGGACGAGTCTCCCATCGGAGAAATACCGCGTCAGCTTCTGCTCGATCGGGTTATTATCGGAGCCTTGCCAGGCCGTGGCGAAGGCGTTGAGTTCGGATTCGGTGAGGGTAACGGTTTTGGGCTCGGGGGCGGGCTGGCTGGAATCGCCGCGAATTTGGCGAACCGCCGAGGCCTGAACAGCGGCCGACCAACTGAAAAGGTCGGCTAATTTCTGATCGGCGCTGTTGGCGGCCTGCTTGCGCTGCTGCTCGGTCATGGTGTCCGCGCGGTACCAATCGGGAGTGGCACGGTATTGGAAATAAGCGAATACCGCGGCGGCTAAAACCGCGCACAGCACGATCGCGACGACCAGCAGCAGCCTGCGCACCCATCTCATGTGCCTGTGAGTCTAACGGAACAAACGGAACATCCGCTACAAAGCGCCATCGGGCGACGCGCGCGCCCTGTTGAAAACTTTCGATTGTCGATAGGGATCGCCCAGAGCGGGGTAGACTGCATGAATGGCGGCCGCGGTTCGGAATTTTCGTCGTGGTATTGGAATTAGAGGGGGTGCGCGGGATCGCGCGGCTTCGCCGGATCGCGATTCGCGGCGCCGAATCGACTGGTCGAATTCGGCGATTTTGGGCCACCGGAGCGTCGCGGCGCGCGACCTGGCCGATCTGGCGGCCGCGCGCATGGTCGGCTCCGCGCTCCCCTGGACGCAGCGCCAATTTCTTCTTCGCCAAGCCTCGCGGCGAAACATCGGGCGATTTGAGGCGAATCTCATCATTGCGGCGGTGCAAAATCATTTGGCCGTTAACCCACCTGCCCCGTTAAAATCCGCGCCGGCGCGGCGTACTCGGATTCCTTTGGGCTTACTCACCTTCTGCGTGGTTCAGACCGCGATCGTGACGATCGCCTGGCGGCTGCTCTTTTCATAAGCCGCGGTAAGCGGTATGACCTTCTACATGGAATTGCCGGTGGTGAATGGGCGGGCCTCGGGCGAGCCTTGGTATGCCGAGGGGTTGCGGTTCGCCTGCACGCAATGCGGTAATTGCTGCACGGGTGCGCCGGGATATGTCTGGATTTCGGATGAAGAAATCGCGCGATTGGCGCGGCATCTGTCTCTGACCGTCGAGCAGACGATGGAGAAATATTGCCGCCGAAGCGGGGGACGCATCAGCCTGAAGGAGACGTTCAACCGCAAGAGCGGCGGGTATGATTGCGTGTTTCTGCAGGAGCGTCCGGCGGTCTCGGATGGGAAAAAAGTTGCGCATTCGACGCGGGTTTGCTCGGTCTATGCGGCTCGGCCGGGGCAATGCCGGGCTTGGCCGTTTTGGGATTCCAATCTCGCCAGCCCCAAGGCGTGGAAAGCCGCCGGAAAGAAATGTCCGGGGATCGGAGAGGGAAAGCTTTACGGCCGAGAACAAATCGAAGCCGCCCGCGACGGGGATTCCTCGGCTAATTCAAAATGAGCGAACCCCACACGACCCAAATCGAAACGGGCGAGCCGCGCGGCGCGGCGATGCTCATCGTGGCGGCGATGCTGTGCGGGATCGTGTGGTCGGTGGGGATCGACGTGTACAACCGTTTCTTTATCCAGGGCGCCGGCTGGCCACAGATCGTGATGACCCGCTACGCCGTTGAATCCGATCCCATGATCGCGCGATCGGCCGGCGGAGGGGGACTGTATATGCGCTTCGTCAATTTCGGGGATCGCAAGGGATTTATCACCAATCTCTATTTTCGCGCCAATTACATCCTTTTTCCCCAGCGCGTGCTGGTGGGCGATCCGTCGGCTCCCATCAACACGGTCGATCAGGTCCTGGCCGCAAATTTTATTCCCGATGACTCCTGGCTGCTGAGCCATAACGTGCCGACGATGCTCACTTACTTCTACGTCGATGGCCAGCTGCACGCGCGCGTGCATTCCGCCGCCCCGAGCCGGTGATCCCAAATCCATGTGGTGCGCTATCTATCTCGGTTGTCTGCTCATCGCCGGCTGGGCGGTGGTTACGCGCCTCGGCGGCGGGCGATCGCGCGCGCAATCGGTTGGATTAATCGCCTGCCTGGGACCGGGAGTCTTCGGATTGTGCCTGATCGCCCTTTCGATGCTGGGATTCAAGCCGACGCGCGCGATGGTCATCGTGCTGACCCTCGCGTTTGCGGTCGCCGGGATCGCGATCAAGCGCCCCAAGGCGCCGCCGCCGGGAAAGAATGATGGCGGCGGCCGCGCGCCGCGATGGTGGCTGGGCTTGTGCCTGATAGCGCTGGGGTATTCCGCGTATGTCGCGGCGCTGGATGCGTTTGTCTATCCCACGTTCGATTGGGATGGATTTGCCATCTGGCAATTAAAATCCAAACTGCTGGCGACCCAGCCGCTGAATCCGCGGCCGGATTATTTCACCGATGTCAGTCGAAGTTTCAGCCATCTGCGCTATCCAATTCTGGTGCCCATGATTTGCGCCGGGGAGCACGTGATGTCGGGCCGGCTCGACGACGAATTGGAAAAATCCCCGCTTTTCTTGCTCTATATTGGAATGGGTGCGGCGGTTTACGGCGCGATCGACCGCCGCCGCGGCGGCCTGGCGGCCATCACCGCCACGACCCTGCTCATGGGCACTCAGGTCATGTTGCGCGCCGCCTGCAATGGAACGGCGGACGTGCCGCTGGCGGCGTTTTATGCCTGCGGCCTGGTCTGTCTCCTCAATTGGCAGGAGGATCGGCGCGGGACCGATTTGGCGCTAGTTGCGCTCTGCTCGATCTGCATGGCCTGGACCAAACAGGAGGGAATCTATCTCGCAGTGCTGAACGCGGCGGCGGTATTCGCCATCGATCGGCGCCGGCCGAGGGTTTGGATCGCCTTCGCGCTGGCGGTGGGATTGGCGTATCTGCCGTGGCATGTTTTCGCCCATCCGCTGCCGCGAACGGATGAGGATTACACGGGGCATTTGCACGTTGGCGAAATCCTGAACAATCTGTCCCGCCTCGGGCCCGTGATCCTGGGATATCTGGGCAGCGCGTTTTACTGGGATAATTGGTGCGTCTTCTGGTTTGCGCTCTTCGCGATTGCGCTACTGGAGCGAGAGCGGCTGCGCCAGCCGGCGGTGGCACTGCTCTGGATATTGCTGATCGCGCACTGGCTGCTGAACATTACGCCCTTTCTGCTGGTCGCCAACTGGAACTACCGCGAATTGATGTGGGTGACGCAGGACCGCTTGCTCCTGCACACCGCGCCAGCGGCGGCGCTGCTCATCGGACTGCAGTGGCCGCGATTGCGGCGGGTTTGACGTGAGTTGACGCTTATCGGCGCCGGTTCTATAGTGACCGGCTCCTTGGTCGATGCATCGGGAAATTTAGCGGCGCGGCGCAAAATTGCGGGCTGGGCGGCCGCGAGGGCGATTGCGGATTTGAACTTGCCGGGATTCAGACTCCGCGCGCGAGAAATCCCCCATCCACAATGAGCGTCTGGCCGGCGGTAAAGCTCGCCGACGGGGAAACGAGATAGAGCGCCGCGCCCACGAGTTCCTCGGCATCGCCGAATCGCCCGACGGGCGTGTGCTTGCGGAGCCAGTCGCCGCGCGGGGTATTCTCGATCAGCGGGCGATTCAAATCGGTCGGAAAAATCCCGGGAGCGATGGCGTTCACGCGAATTCCCAGCGGCGCCCATTCATTGGCCAGCCCGCGCACCAGGCCCAGCACGCCCGATTTGCTGCAGGCATAGGCGAGCACTTCGCTGAGCGAAATGAAACTATTCAGGGAGGCGATAAAAACGATGGCCCCGCGCTCGCCGCGCGGACCGGGGGTTTGGTCTTTCATCACTCGGGCGGCGGCGCGGGCGACGATGAAGGAGCCGGTTAAATTGATTTTGACGATGCGTTCGAATTCCGCCACCGGCAGATCGATTGACGGCTGGCGCCCGATGACGCCGGCGGCGTTAATAACGGCGTCCAGACGCCCGAATTTGCTCACGGCCAGCTTCATCGCGGCTTCAACGCTGGCTTCATCGGCGACGTTGATCTGAATCGCTTCGTTCCCGGCCCCCAGTTCCTTTTTCACCGCGTCGACTTTGCCGGCGCTGGAAGACCCGGCGATCACTTTCGCGCCGGATTGCGCCAGTCCCAGGGCGATGGATTTACCCAGCCCACTGGTGCCGCCGGTGACGACGCAGACTTTCCCGGTGATATCGAAACCCTGGTAAGCCATTGTTTTCAAACTCCTTCCACGGGGCGAAGAGCCGAGCGGTCGAGTTTGACCTGGGCTTCGGCGGCAATCTGTTCAAACGCATCAATTTCCGCGGCCGTAAAGAGCAACCCGCCGAGCTTATCGCTCAGCGCCGCCGCCTGAGCCTCCAATTGCCCGGGGAGCAGACATTTTTCATTTCCGTGGCCAAGAATATCGGCCAGCACGGCCTTGACGTTCTGCGTCTGCGTGCGCTTCTGCGCGAAATCCTCGCCGCTGATCGCGTCGGCGCGAATACACTGGAAAAAGAAGTTGGGCGTGTGCTTCTCGTCCTTGGGGCCGGTATCCCAGCGACTGCGGAGGGTCGGGATCGAGCCGCCGATGTACGCGCCGTACAACTCGTCGATCAGGGAAAGGCCGTACCCCTTGTGCTGACCGAACGGGAGGAGGGCCACGACCTTTTTCGGATCGGTGGTTTCATTTCCATCCTTATCGACGCCGCAACCCGGCGGGAGCGATTTGCCTTCGCGGATAAATTGCTGGACGCGGCCCATCGCGACCACGCTGGTCGCCCAGTCGATGCAGATGGGAAATCCGATGGCTTCGGTGGTGGGAAATCCCCAGGAATGGGGGTTGGTCCCCAGGGTGGGGAACTTTCCGCCGAAGGGCACGACCTCCGCCAGAGCGGCGGTGCAGCAGGTATAGGCGAGATACCCTTTGTTTGCGGCTTCGATGACATAACCTCCGCCCCAGAGATAATGGAAGGCGTTGTCCACCGAGACCACTCCGACGCCGAATTCATCGGCCAGTCGCATGGCCTCGGCCATGGCGGCATATCCGACGGCTTGGCCCAACTTTCGATTGGCATTCCAACGCGCCACGGCTTTGTATTTGGAGGGAATCTTGGTGACGGTCGCGCCGGGCACGCATCCGCCGGCCTTGGATCCAAAATGCTCATCGAGATGCAACGCTTTGATCGCGTTATGGGTTTTGATCCCGTGCTTCGCCGTCAGGCGGCTAAAGCGCGCCGCGGCATCCGCTTCGTCGACGGTATAGCCGCGATGGCGATATGCCGCCGAGACCAGATCGTCGTGCGCCTTGTTGCTCATTACATATTGTGTTGCCATGTCGGAACTACCTCTCAAAACTGATTGGCCTGGATGAAATCCTTGTCCCCGTTCAGAAAGTTGACGATGTTGTGAGCCGCCCGCAAACCCTGGCGCTGAACGCTTTCAAACGTGCGGCTGCCGACGTGCGGCGTGATAATGATGTTGTCCAATTCCTGAAACGGATGCGGCGTCACCATCGGCTCCACATCCAACACATCGGCCCCATACCCGGCAAGCTGCCCGCTGCGCACGGCGTCGGCGATGTCCTTCTCGACGACCAATCCCCCGCGAGCGGTGTTGATCAGCATCGAGCCCTTCTTCATCAGCGCGATCCGATCCTTATTCATCAGCCCCTGGGTCTCGGGAGCCAGATTCATGTGAAGCGAGACGATGTCGGCGAGCTTCAGCGCCTCGTCGATGGTCATGGCCCGGCGGACGTTGTATTCCCTGGCGAAGGTGTCGTCCCAGTAGTTGTCGTAGCCGACGATTTTCATGTCAAACGCCGCCGCCCGCTTGGCGACTTCCTTGCCGATGCGGCCCATCCCCAAAATGGCGATGGTCTTGCCCAATAATTCGTTGCCGGTTTCGCGCTTCCAATTCCCCGCCTTCACGTTCTTCAGGTGAAACCAGAAATGCTTGGAAATGGCGATCATCAGCCCGAAGGTATGCTCGGCGACCGTCGTATGATTCACGCCCGGCGTGAAGAGGACCGGAATTTTTTTGCTGGTGGCGTACTTCACGTCGATCGAATCGAGGCCGATGCCGTATTTGGCGATCACTTTCATTCGCGGGAGGGCCGCATCGATCACTTTGGCGGTGATCTGATCGTCGCCGTTGAGCAACCCGTCGAATCCGCCGCCGGATTTGACCAGGTCGAGAATCACGTTCTCCTTCAGCGGCCCGCGAGCCGTGACCACTTCAAACCCGGAATTTTTCAGCACGTCATGATGCGCGCCGGGAGTATCCTGAAAACTGGTCGTCGTTAATAAAATTCGTTTGGGCATGATTTCTTCTCTTGATTAGAAATTCATTTTCACCGCGAAGGCGCGAAGGACGCGAAGAATACAAAGCATAGAATTGAATTTTCTTCTTCGCGTTCTTCGCGGCTTCGCGGTGAAATCTTTTTTGTTTACCGCTTGATCCGAGCGCTACCGCCTTTGAAGACGTGGTTCAGCTCCTCGAGATCGATCTGGCTGGTGTCGCCGCGGGTTGTTTGAAGCAGCGCACCGTGCGCGGCCCCAAGGTCGACGCATTCCTGCGGAGTCTTGGCGGTGAGGAAGCCGTAGGCGAAGCCGCTGGAGAAGCCGTCTCCGCCGCCGACGCGGTCTTCGATTTCCAGCCCGTCGAAGCGGCGGCTTTCATAGAACTTCCCATCGACGTAAAGAATGGCCGACCAGTTATTGATCAGCCCGCTCTTCACCTCTCGGAGGGTGGTTCCGACCACTTTCACGTTGGGATAGGTCTTGACGACTTTCTCGACCATCTTCTTGTAAGCGGAGGTGTCCAGCGCGGAGAGGTTTTCGTCCACGCCTTCGACTTCAAATCCGAGCACTTTCTGGAAATCCTCTTCGTTGCCGATGAGGCAGTCCAGATGCGGAACGAGTTCCTTGGTAACCTGCTGGGCCTTTTCGGCTTTCCAGAGTTTGGACCTGAAATTCAGGTCGTAGCTGACGATGGTGCCGGATTCCTTGGCGGCGAGAATCGCCTCTTTGCAGACAGCGGCGGTGCCGTCGGAGAGGCTGGTAAAAATCCCGCCGGTATGCAGCCAGCGCGAGCCCTGTTCTTTGAAGAGTTTTTTGAAGTCGATCATTCCCGGCTTGAGATTCATGGCCGCGGAATGCCCGCGGTCGTACATGGTGACGCTGCCGCGGACGCTGGTTCCCACTTCGGTGAAATTCAAGCCGATGCGATCGGCCTTGCCAACGCCGTCGTACTTGGCAATCGCCAGATGGCTGATGTCCATGCCGACGGAGCGTGCGTGATTGACGATGATTTTCCCGACCGGGTTATCGACGATGCGGCTGGCGAACCCCGTCCGCAGACCCAGCCGCGCCAACGCGTAGGCGACGTTGTATTCGCCGCCGCCGGCCCATACTTCCAGCACCGGCGAAAATTCGATCCGCCCGTGGCCCGGAGGCGACAAGCGGATCATGCATTCGCCCAAACTCACCAGATCAAATTTTGTGTCTTTGGCATTCTTGATGTTTAACATTTTCTAAAAACCTCGTTTCCCTTTCATTTTAAAAAGATCACATCCCCGCCTTGAGGGCCTCCAGATGCCTGCCGAAATGCTCGTTCAGAACGTTGGTGTATAGCGATTGATGCGCCTTGACGCATTCCTTCACCAGCGGCCCAAGCTTGGGGTCGCAGAGGACGGAGCCGAACGTCGTGTGCACAATCTGCCGGCCGGGATTGGTGAACCCCGCGCCCGTCGGCACGTCATGCCAGACGCCGATATACGCTTTTTCCAAGGTCTTGGGATCCCCATCGGCGGGCGTCGTCTCCAGAGTCGCCGAAACATGATACGTCGCGCGATCGGTTTCATATCGATTGCGCGAAAGCTTGACCACTTCGCGAAAAAGCGCCGCGTCCGACAGGGCCACCACGCGCAGAGCCTCCAAATAACTGGTCCCCGCCGTCTTCACGTGGAATAAGCCCTTGGTAGCCCGCGCCAGGGAGGGATAAATCGACAGCTTGTCCGAACCGGAGTGCAAGCTCAACTTGTACGGCCCCAATTCCTTTGCGATCGCGGCATGATCGGCCAGCGATTTTTCCAATTCCGCCACGTTCCCTTTGTAATCCACGCCTTTTTCAAATTCGCCAATGAAGCGCGGCGCCAAACTGATCAACTTCAAACCGTTTTTCGCGCATTGATCGGCGATGACGTAATGCTCCGCGAGGGTCGTGGGGCGCGGCGTTTCATCGACGCTCAATTCAATTTCAAATTCCCGCCCGATTTTTTTGTTCACTTGCTCGATATATTTGCCGAGCTGCACCGCCATGTTGATCGCCCGGCCATATTTGACCGCCGCGCGCCGGCAAACCGCGGGCGAAAACTCGATCGTCGTGCCGTTGGCGAGCTTGATCGTTTTATTTTCGTATTTGCCCACCCAATTGACCTGCCCCGAGACGGCTTTGTACTTCTCGGCAAGGTCGTCGAAATTGTAATCATCGGCGCCGGCATCGACCTCGCCGGAGGGATCGATGGTGAAGAAGACAAACCCGGCGGCGGAGGTTCGATCCACGTCATTGGGGGTCTTGAGGTGATCGGCATCGGCGCCCTGAATTCCGGTAAAGCCCGCCTGGGTCGCGCCGGCCAGCGCATCGGACATGACTTCGGTGGGCTGGCGATTGGTGCGAGCCATTTCACGAATGGATTGCTGGGCGAAAATCGGGGCGATTCCGGAACCGCAGCGTTTTAGCGCTGCCGCGTGGCCGGGAGTCGCCATACCCAGACGATCCCCGAAACCGAAGCTGGGCTTTAAGCCCAACACCGTCGGTTGTGTACTACTCATTGGTTTCCTCGTTTATTAGGCTGTTAGCGAAGGTCTAGGGCGGCGAGGCAAGCCCAAGCCGCGACCAACCATTATGAAGGATTCGCCCGCAACCTTCAACGGCCTCTAATCACCAGCAGCTAACCACTTGCAAATATTGTGGTTACAGGATAATCGCCCGCCGCCCGGCGATGCGCAACCGCCCTGCCTGGAAGAGGCGAATCGCCTCCGGATAGGCGATTTTTTCCTCCTCAAAAACGCGGTGGGCGAGCGTGTCGGGCGTATCACCCTCCAAAACCGGGCAACAGCGCTGCAGGATGATCGGCCCGGTGTCGTAAGTGGCGTCCACGAAGTGAACCGTGCAGCCGGAAACTTTCGCGCCTTGCTGCAGAACCGCCTGATGAACCCGCAGGCCGTAAAGCCCGGCCCCACCGAAAGCCGGAAGCAGCGCGGGGTGGATATTCATCACTTTGCCGGCCCACTTGGCGGGAATTTCGAGCAGCGAAAGCCAACCCGCCAGACAGACCAGATCGACACGCTCCTCATCGCATCGCTGGAAAATCCGCCGGCTGAATTCCGAGACATCCGCGAAGGTTTTCCGCTCGACGATTTCCGTCTTGAGTCCCGCATTTTTCGCCCGGTCGATTCCGGCAATCCCCGGCTTGGAGGCGATCACCAATGAAATCCGCGCCTCGAGCTTTCCTGAATGGATGCACTGGACCAAATTTTGCAATGTGGTCCCGCCGCCGCTGATGAGAACCGCGAGTTGAATTGGCGAAACTGGCAATGAATTCAATCCAGTAAAAATAAATGCGCGCACCGGGGACCCAGAGTTACCGAGGCCCGAGCAAACCGCGAACGACGGCCGCATCGCGCGCGGACAGGTCGGGGTACTGCGGATCGGAGCCGACGTCGGGGCGGCGTTTCCAGCTTCGGGCACAGGCCTGGTAAATTTCACGAATATCGGCAACCTGAATTTCCTGGCCGGCGCCGGCGTCTAAGAAGCTGTGGCATCCCGCCCCGACGACGTCCTCCAAATCCCGATCATACGGCGCGTAGTCATTTTTCCATTCCGCTGGATATTGGATCTGGGCATCCAGCGCCTTGTTCATCCCCTTCTGCTTTTTGAGCGCGTCCAATTGCGATAGCGCCAGATCGCGGGCGTTCATCAGTTTCTGCCATTCGTCTTTTTGCGCATCGGACGGCTCCGGTCCGGGCGTTGGCAGGTCCGCCAGGTGGACGCTGGGCAGGGCGGATTCGTGCGGGATTTGCTCCCACGCCTCGTCGGCGGTGAAAACCAGCATGGGCGCCAAGAGTCGCGTCAGCGACGAAGCCATGCGATACATCACCGTCTGGCACCGGCGCCGCGCCTCCGAACCGGCGGCATCGCAATAAAGCCGATCCTTCATCGCGTTCCCATAAACGGCGCTGATCTGCACGGCACAAAAATCATGCAGCAACCGAAACGCCCGATGTAGCTCATATTTGTCGTACGCGGCGGTCGTTTCGACAATCAGCTTGTCCAATTCCCAATTGGCCCATCCGTCCAGGCTCTTGGGGGAAATCGGCCGCGAATCCTTTTGCGGATCGAAATCGTAAAGATTGCTCAGCAGATAGCGCAGCGTGTTGCGAATTTTGCGGTACTTATCGGAAAATTCCTTGATCGAATCGGGACTGGCGGGGATGTCGTGTTGATAATCCACGCTGCAGCACCAGAGCCGCAGCACGTCGGCGCCGTGGCGATTCACTTCTTGCGTGGCGGTGATGTACGCCTTGTCCGATTTGCTGACCTTCGTCCCATCGGGCTTAACGACGAACCCGTGAGTCAGAACCTGCTTGTACGGCGGCTTGCCGGTCGCTCCCAAACAGGGAAGCAGCGAAAGCTGAAACCAACCGCGGTGCTGATCCGACCCTTCCAGATAAAGATCGGCTGGGAATTTCAGATACGGCCGGCTGCGCAAAACCGCCTGCCAACTGCTGCCGCTCTCGAACCAGACATCGAAGATGTCCTTCTCCTTGCGCAGATTCTGCGGCGAAAATCCCGGCGGATAGGCAAAATCCTGCCCCAGCAATTCGCCGGGCGATTCGGTAAACCAGGCATCCGATCCTTTTTGGGCAAATCGCCGCGCCACCGCCCGGACCGACTGGGGCGTCAGCAGCGATTCCCCCTTCTCATTATAAAACACCGGAATCGGCAATCCCCAGGCCCGCTGGCGGGAAATGCACCAATCGGGCCGGCTCTGCAGCATCCCCACCAATCGCGCCTGACCCCACTGCGGAACAAAATCGATTTTATTCAACGCGCAATCCAGCGCCCGCTGGCGCAATGATCGCGCGGCTCCGGGTTCCTCCTTGGCCACAAACGGTTTCTCAATCGAGATGAACCACTGCTCGGTCGCGCGAAAAATGATCGGCTTCTTACTCCGCCAATCGTGCGGATAGCTGTGCGAGTATTCCTGCTCGTGGTAAAGAAACTTTTGCTGGCGAAGATGGGTGATGATCAGGGGGTTGGCTTCCCAAACGGTTTTGCCTTGCAGCCACTGGGGAACGGTGTCGTCGAACCGGCCGCTGGCGAGCACGGGGCTGTAGACTTCCAGTTTTTCGCGCACGCCGGTTTCGTAGTCGTCTTCGCCATGACCCGGTGCCGTATGCACGAGACCGGTGCCGTCCTCGAGCGTGACATAATCGGCCAAAACCACGGCGCCGACTCGATCGACAAAGGGATGGCGATAGGTCACTCCCGCCAGATCGCTTCCCTTGAAATAGAGGTTGGAGGCTTCCACTTTCGGCGGGTCGCCCAGTTCCAGCTTGAGAACGTCCGGCGCCCGCTCGCGGGCGATGATCGCTGTTACCTTGCGCCCCCCCACCGTCATGGTGTATAGGCCGTAGTCGAATTGCGGATTTACCGCCACGGCCAGATTGGCCGGCAGCGTCCAGGGCGTGGTGGTCCAGATCATCAGACATATCGGCACGTCCGGTTCGAGTACAAGCTCTGATCCGAGCTTGGAGGGATCGTCAATTTCGAACAGAACGTAAACGCTCTTATCCTTCACATCGCTGTATTCCAGTTCCGCGTCTGCCAGCGCGGTTTGGTTTTCGATCGACCAGGGGACGGGTTTGAGTTGTTTGTAGACCAGATTCTCCTCGACAAATCGCGCGAAGACCTCGAGCGTTTGAGCCTCGTATTCGGGGCTCATTGTCAAATAAGGCTGGTTCCACTCGCCGAGGATGCCAAGCCGCTGGAACTGCTCGCTTTGGATTTTGACGTACTTCTGGGCGTATTCGTGGCAGAGCTTGCGGACGTCCACGACATTCATCTGGCGAAGTTTAGGGCCGAGGTCTTGTTGGATTTTGTGCTCGATCGGCAGGCCATGGCAGTCCCAACCGGGGACGTACGGGGTCTGATGGCCCTGCATCGAGCGAAAACGCAGGATCACGTCCTTGAGGGTTTTGTTGACCAGATGGCCGATGTGAATGTCGCCGTTGGCGAACGGGGGTCCGTCGTGAAGGATCCATTTGGGATTGGCGGCACGGTGGGCGATGAGCTTTTCGTATAGACGGGCTTCGTTCCAGCGCAGGAGGCGCGGGGGCTCATTAGTGGTGAGCTTGGCCTCCATGGGGAACGGGGTCTGGGGGAGGTTGAGCGTCGCCTTGTAGCTGTTTTTTTCTTTTTTTTCCTGTGTTTGTGCGGTCATGGCATCGCTTCCAGTGTAGCGGGAGGAGCGACGACATTCGAGAGCGATTCGGGATGGAGCCGGATATCCCGCCAGCGGCCGCTGCGGAAGCGGGCGATCATGTAAATGCCGATGACCGCGCCATAATCGCACCCCATGATCCAGGGACCGGCGGGATTCCACTGTGGGACCCAGTGGGCGACGACGTAGCCGCCGTAGACGGAAATCGTCCAGCACATGATCGCCATCATGAGGGCGGGGACGAGGGTGTCGCCGGCGCCGCGGAGCGCGGAAATGTAGATGATGTACATGGCGTCGAAGATTTCGTAGATGGCGGCGAGGATGAGGTAGATGCCGCCGATGCGGAGGACTTCGGGATCGTCGGTGAACAGGCGCATCAGGGGGTGGCGGAAGATGATAAAGACGGCGCCGCAGATCATGACATAGAGCAGTGAGATGAAAAATCCGAGGTGGGCGCGTCGGGCGGCGATATCGGGTTGTCCCTGGCCGATGTAGCGGCCGACGAGGGCGGTGACGGCGGCGCCGATGCCGACGACAGGCATGAAACTGACGACCATGTAGCGGAGCATGAAGGTGTTGGCTTGCATGGCGGCGGGGCTGACGACGGCGAGGACTCCGTTGCAGAAGACGGCCCAGGCGAGGATGTCGGTGAGCCATTGCAGGCCGGAGGGAATGCCGACGCGGATGAGATCGAGCATATCGCGGTAGCGCGGGCGGAAATCGAGGGTGTTGAAGGTTTTTCGGATGGCCGGTCGCATGGCGAGGAGGAGGAGCACGAGCATTTCGCAGGTGACGCCGGCGTTTTGGGACCAGGCGGCGCCGGCGACGCCGTGGGAGCGGAAGCCGCAGTGGCCGAGGACGACGCACCAGGCGAGGACGGCGTTGAGGGCGACGCCGGCGAAACCGGCAACGCAAGCGGAGAGGGGGCGATTGATGCCCAGGAGAAATTCTCCGAGGGACATGGAGACGAGTTTGACCGAGGCGGAAAGAAGAACGATTCGCCAATAGATGGTTTCCAAGGCGACCAGGTCGGGAGAGTGTCCGAAGGCGCGGAACATTTGCTCGCCGAAGGGGATGAAGGCGGCGAGGGCCAGGCCGAAGAGGAGACCGATCCAGATGCCTTGCCACAGGTATCGGCCGCAGTGGGCGAAATCGCGGCGGCCGAAGGCCTGGCTGACCAGAGTGTTGACCAGGACGACGGTGCCCATTCCGAGGCTGAGGGCCGCGAATGAGAGAATGCCGCTGTTGGCGGCGGCGTTAGCGGGAACACCGCCGAGGCGGGAGAGCATCCAGGTGTCGATGAACTGCATGACCGTGTAGGAGGCCATCTGCGCGACGGTGGGCGTGGCCAGGTAAAGCAGTTCTGCCAGAGGGCTGCGCGGGGAGTCGGTTGCGGTCATTGGGGGAGAGTTTATGCAACCGAGGGGTCAGTGGCGAATGGGGAAAGTTTTTGCGGATTTTTGGCGCGGCCTGGCGTGAGCCACTCGCCCCCCACCGACTAAAGTTTCGCGCAGTCTTCATTTAACCGGGCAAGTATCATTGATGCGCAAAGAGGATACGCGTCCGCATGTCGATTTTAAGCCTCATTCTTGGCCGGCGGCTTGCCTCGGGTGAACAGCGAAGTCAGAAAATTGGGGTTTTGAGGGGGCTGGCGGCGCTGGGGCTGGATGGACTTTCGTCGTCGGCGTATGGGCCGGAGGCGGCGCTGACGATTTTGCTGCCATTGGGGGCGGCGGGACTCCACTACATCGGACCTATCACACTGGCGATCGTCGCCTTGCTGACGATGCTTTATTTTTCGTATCGGCAGACGATCACGGCTTATCCGGTGAACGGCGGGTCTTATACGGTGGCCAAGGAGAATCTGGGGACGTGGGCGAGCCTGTTGGCCGCCGCGGCGCTGATGCTGGATTATATTCTCACCGTCGCGGTGGGAATCTCGGCGGGTGTGGGCGCGCTGGTGTCGGCGGCGCCGCATCTGCACGAATATACGCTTCCGATATGCCTGGTGATTTTGGGCCTGATCACCCTGGTGAACCTCCGGGGGACGGGGGAGGCGGGGTCGGCGTTTGCGCTGCCGACCTATTTGTTCATCGGAAGCCTGGGGACGGTGCTGGTTTGGGGGATGGTTCGGACCATTCTGAGCGGGGGTCATCCTCGGGCGATCGAGGCGCCGCCGGCGGTGCCGGTTGGGGTGCAGGGATTCAGCCTTTGGCTGGTGCTGAGATCGTTTGCCAGCGGGTGCACGGCTATGACGGGGGTGGAGGCGGTGAGCAACGGGGTGAGCGCGTTTAAGGAGCCGACGGTTCAGAACGCGCATCGGACGCTGACGGCCATCGTGGTGATTCTGGCGTTTTTGCTCGGGTGCATCGCGTATTTGTGCGGCGCTTACGGTGTTGGGGCGATGGATCAGAGCCATCATGGTTACCAGAGCGTTTTGTCGCAATTGGTCGAAGCGGTGATGGGACGGGGATGGTTTTATTACGTCACCATCGGGAGCGTTCTGGCGGTGCTGTGCCTGTCGGCGAATACGAGCTTTGTGGATTTCCCGCGACTTTGCGGATTGATCGCGAAGGACAATTTTTTGCCGCAATCGTTCGCCAATATGGGTAGACGGCTGGTCCTTTCGATGGGGATCCTGAGTTTGGCGGCGTGCGCGGGATTTTTGCTGACGGTTTTCGGCGGGATCACGGATCATTTGATTCCGCTTTATGCGGTCGGGGCGTTTCTGGCCTTCACACTTTCGCAGATGGGGATGGTCGTGCACTGGCGAAGGGAATGGCGCAAGACTACGGGCGGTCCCGCGAAGGAGGGTCGAGCCGCGCCCGGGGGGAAGGGGATGTTGCGGGTGCGGCTTGGGGTGAACGCGGCGGGAGCGGTCGGAACCGCGGGGGCGCTGCTCGTGATCCTGGCGGCGAAATTTATTGAAGGAGCCTGGATCACGGTTCTGGCGATCCCGTTCATCGTGGCGGTGTTTTGGACGATACGCCGTCATTATCGGTTTCTTGAGCGGCAGATCGGAAATTGCGGGCCGCTGGATCTGAGCCACAACAAGCCGCCGATTGTTTTGCTGCCGATTTATGGGTGGAACCGCGTGACGAGCAAGGCGCTGCGGTTCGCGGTGAATCTTTCATCGGATGTGATCGCGATTCATTTGAGCAATTTGCGGGGAGATGCGGGGAAACATGAGAGTTCGAATTTACGGAAACAGTGGGCGGAGAACGTGGAGAGCGCGGCTCGGGCGGCGGGGATCGCGGTGCCGCGGCTGGTGATTTTGCAGTCGCCGTTTCGGAATTTCATTGAGCCGCTGATCGGGGAGATCGATCAGGTCAAGAGCGAGAATCCGGGGCGATTGGTGGCGGTGATCATCGCGAAGATTGTTGAGCCGCACTGGTGGCAGGCGCTACTGCATAGCCGGCGAAGCGAGCGATTGCGGGCGGCATTGCAACGAAAGGCGGATGCGCGGGTGGTGGTGATCGATTTGCCATGGTTCGTGCTGGACGAACCGGCGGAGAATTGCGCCGTGCAAGTCGATCACTGAATCGGATTGGTTGCGGGGAGAGGGGACCGGAGCTAGTTGCCACTGGCAAGGTTATTGGAGTTTTGGGCGCGGGCGATGCTGATGAGGGCGGTGACTTCGACGAATGGGTCTTGCTGGGATTTGGCCCATTGGGCGGCGGTGGCGGTGTCGCCGGCTTTGGTTTCGGCGGCCGCGATTCGCGCGGCGGCGTCGGGCAGTGAATCGGTGAGGGTGGCAGCGGCGAATTTGGCGGCGTCCAGAGTTTGAAGGGCGGAAGCGGGGTCGCCGGATTTGATTTGGGCCTCGGCTATGCTCGCTTGCACGCAGACCTGCTCATAAGTGTCGGAGACTTGCGCCAGCGTGGCCCTGGCGGAGGTGAGGTCGCCCATCTCGGCCTGGGCGATGGCGATCGCCTCGGTGATGTGAGCGGCGCCGGTTTTTTCAAGCGATGTCGCGCCGTCGAGATCGTTGGCTTTGACTTCCGCGCTGGCGATGGCGCAGTAGCACGTTGACGACAAATATTGCGGCACGTTGGCGGCGGCGGCTTTGGCGGCGAGGATGGAGAGACGCGCGGCGGGGATGTCGCCGGATTTGATTTGCGCTTGGGCTATGGCGGCGAAGGCGAGGGATTGTTCTTCGGGAGCGCCCAGGTCGGCGGCGAGGGTCTTGGCGCTGGGGATGTCGCCGGCGGTCGCCAAGGCCTGGGCAATGGCGGCGTTGGCTCGGTCCCTATCAATTCCATCGGTGTGCGTGGCCGAGACTCTGGCATCGGTGATGTCCCCCTTTTCGGCAAGGGATTGAGCGATGTTTAAGTAGGCATCTTGTTTTGCCTGGGGATCGGTGATGGATTCCGCGGTGGCTTGGGCGCCGGGGAAATCGCCGGCTTTGGCTTGGCCGCCGGCGATGACGGCGTACGTGTCGGTCTTCCAGGCGGCTTCGCCTTGCGCGTCGGCATCGGTTGGATTCACCGGGATCGCGGCGGCGGTTTGCCGGGCGGCGGCGAGGTCGCCGGACTCGGCCTGGGCCTGGGCGATGGAGTACATGGCGATGGCTCTTTGGCGATTGTCGTTGATGCCGGAGGATGCGGTGAGCGCGTCGGCCAGCAGGCTTTGGCTGGTGAAGTCGGCGGCGCGGGCGAAGGTGGGGAGATGCAGCAAGAGTGCGGCGGCGGCGCACGGGAACAGGGGATTCGAGCGGGTGCGAAGTGGCATGGATTCTCTGATTATCGGCTGGGATGCGGGGTGGGGTAAAAACTTTGCTGATTGATGAGTTTCAATCCGCATCCGGCATTCAGCATATGTTTACGGGAGCGGCAGTGGTTGGGTTGTGGGCTGGGGGTTTTGATTTTCCGGGGGGTGCCAACTGGCGATGTCGCGGAATTGGCCGCCGGGGGAGTCGGCGAAGCCGTAGTTTGGTCGGTCGGTTTGGAAAAATAGGATGCTCTGCAATCGGCATCTGGAATAGACCAGGGGTCGATCGGAGCCGTCGGGGAGGGCGGATTTGATGAGGGCGTAGCCGAGGGTTTGCCGGCCGTCGCCCCACGGGTCCAGGGGGAGGCGCGGCAGCTGGGTTTTTAGCTCGTCGAGATTTTGGGGCCATCGGCCGTGTTTGTATTGGTAGACGTGGGCGGCCAGGGACATGGCGGCGAAGTCGCGCTCGGTTTGGACGCGACGGATGTTTTCGCGGATTCTTGTCAGCGTGGGCCAGATGATGGGATTGAAGATGATGCCGGGACGCTCACCTTGAAGCGCGCGACCGAGTTCGGCGGGGACATCGGGGTGATTCAGCAGACGGGAGATCCAATCGGTTGCGGTCGTCAGGGGGAGATCGTGCGAATTGCCGGGGTCGTCGGTGATCGTCGCGCTGGAAATAATCGTCATGAGTCGCTGAAAATCCAGGTGGTCAATTCCGATTGCGACCAGCATGCGTACGAGGTCGTCGCCGGGGGGTCTTTCGAGGAGTTCGGACAAATGGAGGACGTCATCGGCCGATGCGAAGGCGGCGGGCTGGTCATGCAAGATCAAGCTTTGATACAGAGCGGCGTCGGCGATTTCATTGGCCATGTTTCGCCACTCATTCAGATGCACTAAGCTGCCCATTGCATTTTTTTGGGGGTCAAAGGGGGGCAGGGAGCCGCTATTTAATAATCCGGCCTGATGAATGAGCCGGCGGACCTGGGCGTGAGCGTCGTAATCCTGCTTCTCTATCCGCAACCATTCGTCGCTCATCGGGGGATAATTCCGAAACAGCATGGGAGAGGCCGCGGGCGACATGATGTTTTTCGCGGCGTCGTCGTCGGCGAGAATCTTGGCGGCTTGCAGGTAAAGCCGGATCGAGCTGTCATCCGGCTGCGTCGCCTGGGCGAGCGCGGATTGCTGAACCAAGGCCAAGATCCCTGTGGTCAATAGAATTCTGAGCATCGTGTTATCCTATTCCAGATGCCGGCCGTTCTACTATTATAGACGGAGACGTTTTTTGTACCTTACGGCAGGAGCCCATCATGGATTTGCAGCTTACGAATAAAAAGGCATTGGTGACCGGATCGACGGCGGGGATTGGGTTTGCAATCGCCTCGGTTTTAGCCAAGGAGGGGGCGAGCGTGATCGTCAATGGGCGCACGGAAGAGCGCGTGGAGGAGGCCATCGAGCGAATTGAAAAGCAACGCGACGGCGGCGAAGTGACGGGGATCGCGGCGGACCTGGGGACTAAGGAAGGGGTGGAATTTCTGACGGGGAAGTTGCCGGACGTGGATGTCCTGGTGAACAACATGGGAATCTTTGAAGTGAAGGCTTTCGCGGACATCACGGACGCGGACTGGATGCGGTTTTTTGAAGTGAATGTGATGAGCGGGGTGCGGCTGAGCCGGTTTTATTTGCCGAAGATGCTGAAGAAGAATTGGGGAAGGATTGTGTTTATCTCCAGCGAATCGGGACTGAATATTCCAACCGAGATGATTCACTATGGGATGACCAAGACGGCGCAGATTTCGGTGGCCCGGGGGCTGGCGGAATTGACGGCGGGGTCGGGGGTGACGGTGAACTCGGTCCTGCCGGGCCCGACGCGGTCGGAGGGGGTGGAGAAATTTTTGGCGCAAATGTCGAAGGCGAAGGGTGTGACGCCGGAGGTGATCGAGGGGGAGTTTTTTCAGACGGCGCGGCCCTCGTCTTTGCTGAAGCGCTTTGAGAAGCCGGAGGAAGTGGCGGCGATGGTGGCTTATGTTTGCAGCGTGGCGGCATCGGGGACGAATGGAGCGGCGCTGCGCGTCGAAGGGGGCGTGGTGCGGTCGATCGGGTGATGCGGATGGGAGATTACTTGGTGGAATCGCCGGGGAGAGCGCTTTCGGGGAGGTTCTGCCAGGCGGGGACTCCATTGGTGTAGGTGATTTCCCAGACCCGATCGTAGACGTCGGAGTTCCAATCGCTGGGGGCGTTGGTTACGCCCAGGTCTTTGGCCAACTCGGGAATTTTTTCGTGATGCCAGGCGATGAGGATGGTCTTGCCGGCGAATTTGGGGTCGGTGAGGAGAAAATGCGAGACGCCGGCGACGTCTTTGGCATCGAAGGTTGAATCGATCGATTCCTTAATCGCCTTGGAGAGAGGCGTAATCGTTTCGACGGGGCGATTGCTGTGTTTGGACAACTTGGCGGCAATGAGAAAATCGGGCATGGGAAAGTGAGCGGGAATTACTTTGGCCAGGGCGTCGGCGCGCTGATATCCGACGGGCGGATGATCATGATGATATGCGGCCCCTGCGGAGGCGGCGGCGCGGTGTCGGCGCAGAGGGCGCCGGTAAAACTCATCGCCAGAAGCAAGGACAAGGAGACCAGGAATTTCCATCGCGCCTGAATCATTGGGGTGTAATCCTCCGATGCCGGAGGAGGATTTAACCATGAGAGCGATGAATTGTCGAGATTCGGTTTATGCGGCGTCGGGCGGTGGGCGGTGGGCGTGTACGCCCACCCTACTCGCTTGGTAGGGTGGGCGTACTCGCCCACCATTGCGCGTTTGGGCGTGCACGGTGGGCGGGTACGCCCACCCTACTCGCCTTCGATTTGGTCGAAATTAATGGGTGGGGTTGGGTGACCTGAGCATTGGCAGCACCACGCGCGGTCGTAAAAACCCTCGGCAACAAAGCGATGAAAAGAGGAATGGGGCCACTCGTGCGGGCAGCGGGCATATTTATGCTTCACGGGGTTGTAGTGGATGTAATCGACGTGAGCGCGTAAATCGGCGGGATCGCGGATGGTGTGTTCCCAGAAGCGGCGCTGCCAGACGCCGCGCGCGCGTTGGCGTTGGCGCGATCGGGAGCGGGTTTGCTCGGGGCCGCCGGAGGCTAGAAAACGACGGGTGAAATTCGATTTTATGCCGGCGATGCGCTGTGAGAAATCGGCGTCCCCTTCGGGAAGCGTCATTAAGAGGTGGAGATGATCAGGAAGCAGAACGATGGCGTCGAGAAGAAAGTTGCGATGCAGACGGGTTTGCTCGATCGCTTGGTGAAGCATGGTCCTGGCGGATTCCTCGGCAAAGATCGGAGCACGCCGATCGGCGACGATCGTCAGAAAGAAAGTCCCGGCGGCTTGATATGCCCGGATGTAGTTGGGCATTAGCGTGTTTTAATCGCGAGCCGGCAAATGACAAGTAGGGTGGGCGTACTCGCCCACCATCGGGGCGTCTGGATGGGGGCGGTGGGCGGGTACGCCCACCCTACGCGGCGTCGGCGCGGGGTTCGGGTTTGCTGTTGAATTCGACCTGGGTGGCTTCCTTGGGAGGCTAGGTAGGGTGGGCGTACTCGCCCACCATCGGGGCGTTTGGATGTGGGCGGTGGGCGGGTACGCCCACCCTACGCGGCTGGAGGCAACGTGATTCTCTGCTTTGGGGGCATTAGGCGGCGTCGGCGCGGGGTTCGGGTTTGGCGTTGAATTCGACTTGGGTGGCTTCCTGGGGAGGTCGCCAGAGTCGGAGGACTGGGCCGGGGAAGATTTGGTTGAGGATTTGATAGCGCGCGTCAATTTGGGCGGGATTGATGTTGGTCAGGATAACGCCGTCGATGCCGCCGCCTTCGAAGGCTTTATGGGTTTCGACGATGGGGAGTCCGCGGTATTCGATGTCTTCGAAGGCGGGGTTGTCGTCGGCGATGCAGCGGATTTGGAGTCCGCAGCCGCGGGCGGCGTTGTAGGCGGCGAAGATATTTTTGCTGAAATCGCCAAGGACGACGCGCCAGACACTGTTGCGGCGGGCCCAGTCGCCGATCAGGGCGGCCTGGCGGCGGAACTGGAAAATATTCTCCAGGGCGGATTCTTCCAGTTCCGGGCGGCCGGAGAATTGGTCGCGCAGGGACCAGATGCGGGCGCTGTTTAGGGCCTGGAAAATTTCGAGGGAAGAAGCTTTGCCGCGGGCGAGGGCGGTGTAGCGCTGACGCCAATCGTCCCAATAGATTCGGCGCAATTTTTCGGGGAGGAAGCGCTGGGCGATGATCAGGTTGTTGCGCAGATCGAGTGCGGAGACGAGCGGGGAGGGTCGGCCGGCGCCGGAGACTTTTTCGTGCTCGAAGACGGCTTGTTCGCAGCGCTCGACGCGCCAGCCCCCGCGCCAGATTCGGAAGCTCAGATCGTATTCCTCGGCCTGGCGAAAGAACTCTTTTCGAAATCCACCCGTGGCGTCGAGGACGGATTTTCTAAGGCAGCTGGCGCCGCCCATGAGGATTCCGGGCAACGCGGGACCTTCCAGAGAGTCGTCGGGGAGGATGACCCGGCCGACCAGGGCGCCGGTGCTGGGATTGGAATCCATGTGAGAGAGCATGAGATTCACGGAACGCTGGTCGGCGGGATAGCTGTCATCGTCCAGGCTGATGACATATTTCCCGGAGCACTTGGCGAAAGCATGATTGCGGGCGTACATGCCTTGATTGGTTTTGTTGCGCAAGAGATGGACGTGGGGGAATTTTTGCTGGACGGCATCGGCGGAGCCGTCGGTGGAGGCGTTGTCGACGACCCAGGTTTCCCACTGGGTGCGCGGGAGCGGCGTGACGGCCTGGAGCCGCTCAATGGTTTTGAGCAGCGTGGGTTTGCGATTGTGGGAGATGATGACGTAAGAAAGTTTCACGTTTCGGTCCGCAACAAATTTCCGATTCGCTGGCAGGCGCGGGTCAGGCCGGCTTCGTAACTGAGTCTGGATTCCAAATCCTGTCGGAGGGCTTGGCCGACGGCGCCGCGTAAAGGTTCATCGGCGAGAAATCTCAAGGTGTTTCGCTCCAAAGAGGCGGGATCGGAGAAAATTACGTCGGTGAGATGGCTCACCGGGGGTTGTCCGGGGCGGATGAGGCCGGCGCGCTGCCAGTTTCTGGCCATTTGAATGGGGTCGGCCTGCTCGGACATGGATTGGCACTGGCGCAAGATGGATTCGAGGGCATCCATGTTTTGGGAGGTGACAGCAGCGCGAGCCTGGCGGGTCGTCTCGATATCGTCCGAGAAATTTTCGCATACGAAATCGAGAAGTCGCTGTGGGAGATGATTGAAGGGATGGTCGCGGATGAGGAAGAACCCGCCTGCGAAGAGGCCCGAGAGGAGGCGCGGGTGGGTGAAGCAGGCGAAGGGTTCGAGTTGGAGATTTATTTTGGTTTTGCGCACCAGATTTTCGAGGTCTTCGCCGGGAGTAACGACGCCCTGGTCAAACCGGTGTAGTTGGGGATGGTCCTGCCAGCCGCGGCCGAAGAGGCCGAAGGATAAATTTTTTCGCTGGGCGAGGTCGGCGATCCATAGGAGGGATTGGTGGCGGTATAGGTGATTGTTGAGGCGGTCCCAGAGGAGGTTGATGAAGCCGTCGAGGAGCGCGGGGTCGGCGATGCGTACGCCGCAATCGAGTTGGGCTCGCTGGACGACTTCGCGGACGTCGCGCTGGGTGGCCAGGGAGTGGCCGTGATCGTAGAGGAAAATCATGCGCGAGACGGCGGCGTCGCTGATGATGCGCAGTTCCGGCGAGGAGGCGGAATGGGCGGAGATCCCCTGAATGACGGAGTTGGTGGTTTTCGACCAGTTGGAGATGTAGACGAGGTCAAGGCCGTCGCTGCGCCAGGCGACGGGGCGTTTGGGAACGCGGGCGAGATTGGGGAGGTCGACGATCTGGCGGAGTGGGTAGCCGTATTGGTTGACGAAATGGGTGCCGATGGCGGTGAGGACGAAATCGCGGCTTTTTACGGCGGCGCCGGCGCTAGTGTTGCAAAGATTGGGAAGATGATCCTGAATCCAACAGGCGAAGGGGAGATTTGGGGGGAAGACATCGTCGTATTCGTGGCGCAAGTGATCGATGAGGATGACCAGGTCGGGATGGAAATCGGCCAGTGCCTGTCGCATGGCGGTTTTTCGCAGCGCCTGGTGATTGGACGGCTCGATGATCGTGCGGGTTTGCCAGCCGAGATTGCCGAAGGCCTCGGCGGCCTGGGCGGTGGAATATTGAATGACGGTGGTGAATCGGCTGGTGACCAGAAGCACGCGCGGCGGACGCGGGGGATTGGGAGCGAATACTTCCGCCAACTGAGAGGCCGTCACGTTTTCGTACAGGGCCCGCACGCGCTGGGCCAATTGTTTGTCCAGTTGGGAGAGTTCGTCGAGGACATTGCTGAAGACGGAATTGTACTCGGCAAAATCGTGACCCTGGCACGTACGGTGCTCCGGGAAACTGCAATAGAGATCGGAGAGGAAAATGTTTCGGAACTGGTCCGGCCAATTTTTTCCGACGCACCAGTGGAATCGGGGCTGCTGGATCGGGCCGTCGGGGCCGGAGAAATCGTGCAGCAGCAAAATGGTGAGCAGCAAATCGGGGCGCGGCTCGATGAGATAGACGGCTTGCTCGCGGCCGAGGAGAAGCGCGGGGGAGAATCCGGCGACGGCGGCGAGGAGATAGCCGTCACCCAGGCCGCAGAGGGCCAGGGGGCGGCCGGATTTCCAGACCGATTTCATCTCGGTCAGGGATTGCATGGTGGTGGAGACAGGGTCGCCGTCGCGGCAAAGATATTCCGAGCCGGCGATCGTCCAGCGGCGGAGTTTTCCGTGGACGATTTCGAAGCCGTCCTCAGAGCTGGGGAGCGCCTCGACGAGAACCGGATAGATTTCAGGTCGAAAGCGGGCGAACGCGGCGAGGTTGCGCGCCAGGCGCAGGCGGAACTCGGCGGAGGAGTCGCGGCGCGGGATGGCCTGCAATGCGGCGGCGGCTTCCTGCCAGCGGTGGGCGCGGAAATGGGCGGCAATCGCGTCGGCCGTCTCGGAATGGGTCGTTTCGAGGGTTTGGGGCATCGGATGCTGTCTGATTTATCGGACTGATGCGGCGGATCGGTTGAGTCGTTCGTCCGATAATTCTTCAATGGGCGGGTGGGGGGAAGCCGATATATGTTTAAATCCATGAATCCCGGCAAGAAAATCTGCAATTTGGATCGATTGCTGAATATTCGGCGGCAGGCGCGGGCGGCGGGACGGACCGTCGTTCATTGCCACGGGTGCTTCGATATCGTGCACCCGGGGCATATTTTGCATCTGCAGTATGCGCGGTCGCTGGGGGATGAACTGATCGTGAGCGTCTCGGCGGATTCGCAGGTGAACAAGGGAATCGATCGGCCGCTGATTCCGGATGATCTGCGCGCGGGGAGTCTGGCAGCGCTGGAATGCGTCGATTGGGTACACGTCAATGGGCAGCCGACCGCGCTGGAACTGCTGCGGGAACTTCAGCCGGACATTTATGTGAAGGGGAAGGAATACGAACGGAATTTTGATCCGCGATTTTTGGCCGAACGCGATGCCGTGACGGAAGCGGGCGGGAAAGTTGTCTTCTCGAGCGGGGAAGTGGTTTATTCATCGACGGCGCTCATCGATACGCTGCGGGATCGGGATGCATTGACCGATGAAAAAGTTGCGCGGTTCCGCGATCGGTTTGGATTGTCGGGATCGGCGATGCAGAAATTGCTGGGGACGTTCTCGCAACTGAAAGTCGTGGTCGTCGGAGATTATATTCTGGATCGGTATCACTTCTGCGATGCGACGGGCGTGGCGGGGGAAGGGCCGATGATGGCGCTGCGGCATCTGCAGCAACAGGATTTCGACGGGGGAGCGGCCGTGGTGGCTTCGCACGTCGCGGGGCTCGGAGCGCAGGCGACGCTGATCACCAGTCTGGCGGATGATGCGCCTTCGCGCGAAGGATTCATGCGGCTGGAAGGGGCGGGAATTTCCGTGCAATCTTCGCAGCATCGAAAACAGACGGTGGTGAAGAATCGGTATCTGGTCGACCAGAGCAAATTGTTCAAGGTGGACCAGGGGCCGGTGTGTCCGATCGATTCGCGAACGGAGGAGAAAGTCGCGGAGACGATTCTGGCGGCGGCGGAGGGGGCGGCCGCCGTCGTGTTCGCGGATTTCGGGTATGGACTGATCACGGAATCGCTATTGGATCGGCTGATGCCGGTGCTGCGGAAGAATGTGCCGATCCTTGCGGCGGACGTCAGCGGACGGCAGGCGAGTTTGCTGAAATTCAAATCGGTGGATTTGCTTTGTCCCACGGAGCGAGAATTGCGCGAGACGTTGCATGATTTTTCCGGCGGGCTGGGAGCCGTCGTTTGGAATCTGCTGCAGGCGACGGACGCGCGGCAGGCGATTATCACGCTGGGGAAACAGGGACTGGTCACGTTTCAGCCGCCGGGGCACGATTCGGGGGAGCCGCCGGGACGGTTGGCTAGTGAATATTTGCCGGCGCTTTCCCGGTATGTGGTGGACCCGCTGGGATGCGGGGATGCGCTGCTGGCGACGGCAAGCCTGGCACTGGCGGCCGGGGGATCGCTGGAGATGGCGGCTTATCTTGGCGCGCTGGCGGCGGCGGTCGAAATTCGGCAAATGGGGAACCGGCCGGTTACCGCGGAGATGCTCGCCGAGCGGTTTCACGCGCGCGGCGATGCCGCGGAAGCCGCAGCTTAGAACCCGACCGATGGTCGTTTCATTGCTGGCCGGGGCGCTGTCCGGGGGGATTCAGTTCGCCGAACTGCTGTTCGTAGCGCTTGATCAATTGCCCCAGGGACAAGGCCAATCGCTTGGCGTTGACGTAGGACATGATCACGCGATCCGTGATCTTCAGGAGCAGTTGTTGTTGCTGGCCGGGCTGGGGATTGGGGTTGGGCATGTTGAATCCCAGGTCGACGACGACCTCGCCGGCGGTGGCGTGTATCCGGTAGGCGTTGGAGTAGATTTGCCGCAGTTCGCGCTCGTCGAGCAGGACCTGCACGTTCGCCGCTGGAGTTTCCTGAATATCCTCTGCCATAAATCTCCTTAATTATCGCTTAATGATCCGTGTCCCTTGAGGCGCGTGCATTGTGGCGAGTGAAATGGCGATTGTCCACTACGATATATTACTGCGCTGACGGCGTCGGGAGGATCTTGCTTTCGCAGTGAAAGACGGTGCCGCCGGTGACGACGGTGGGCTCGCTGGCGGGCGTGGAGAATGTGCTGGTTCCCTTGAGGTCGGAGTAGGTGATTTCGCCCTTGGCGATATCGACCTGCATCGTGGCGGTCCATTCCATGTCTTCTTCGAGGTTGCCCTCTTCCTGCAGGATAGTGCCGCAGGAGCAACTCAATTGCGCGATTTCTTTGCCGTCGATGTTGCTCACGCTGTCGAGGCGGCATTGGGCCATGAGTTGATCGTTGGGACCGAGACCGGCGTGGCGGCTGACTTTGGCGGAGACGTCCCAGACCTCCCCCACCGCTACCGGATGGTCGGGGTAAAAGTCAGCGTCGGGGTCCAGGAGCGAATTGAGATTGTCCAGATCGTTCGGGTCGGGCTGGCCAGCAAAATCGTTGGCGACGGACTCGTCGCTGCGGCGGCGGAGGGTGACGGTCTGTCCGGCGAAGCTGCAATCGATGAGCTTCATGCCGCCGGAGTCGGTCTGGGAATTGTGGCTGTCGGGATCGACCTTGACGCGAATTTGGGTCGCCGACCCGTTTTCCTCCGCCAGGACGGTAATCGTGGAGATCATGAACTGGCGATATTGAATGTCGGATCGAGTGGTTTTGCCGGCGGTGGTGGTGGAGGAACGGAGATGACGATGATTGTCCATCTGGACGCGGAAGGTTTGGCCGACGGAGACGTTTTCGCGAAGATCATAAGTGGCGGCGGCGGACGCCTGCCCGGCGGCCAGTAAAAGGATCGGGATGATCGCCCAAGCTGGGAAGCGCATGCGGGAACCTCTTTGGGAGCGCAGAGCATACAGTCCGGCGGGGAGCGAATAAAATGTCGCGCATGGCGGAACCATCGCAAAGCCCGTTTGAACTGGGGATATTGGCGTTTACCGCGGGCCGGTTTGCGGAGGCGGCGGAACTTTTCGCGCGGGCCGAACGGGCGGAAACGGGGGCGGAAGTTTTGAGCAATTTGGGTTTGTCCCTGGCCCGATTGGGGAAATATCCGGAGGCGATCGCCAATTACCGCAAGGCGCTGGCCATTCGAAGGGATTTTTTTGGCGCGTATTTCAATTTGGCGCTGGCACTGACGGCCGTGGATAACCTGGAGGAGGCAACCGAAAACTGGCGGCGGGCGATCGAACTGCAGCCGGAAAATCGGGAGTGTTATAAACATCTGGTTTGGGGGCTTTACTGGATGGGGGATTTGACCGGATGCCGGGAAGCGATTTCGCGCGGGCTGGAAAGGTGCGCGGATGATTCGCAAATGAGGTGGGCGCGGGCGTGGTGCGATCTGGTGAGCGGCAGTTGGACGCAAGGGTTAAAAGAGCTCGAATTTCGTTGGGTGAACCGCAATCCGTCGCTGAAACGGTTTAATCCACCACAGCCGAAGTGGAACGGCGAGGAATTGCGGGGACGGCGGATTGTGATCTCCATCGAGGGAGGTTTCGGCGACACGATTCTTTTTTCGCGGTATGCGCCGATGGTGACACAGCTCGGGGGACGAGTGCTGCTGGCGGCGCAGGCGACGCTGGCGGAATTGATGCGGAGTATGCGGGGCGTTGAAGAAGTGATTGCGTCGGGGACGGGGGTGGCGCCGGAGTTTGATTTGCATTGTCCGATGATGAGTTTGCCGCGATTGCTGGGGACAACGGTGGATAATGTGCCGGCGGAGGTTCCGTATTTGTGGGCGGATATCGGGCGGAGCGAAAAATGGCGGGCCCGGATTGCAGCGCAAGGGCCGGGGAAGAAGGTCGGGCTGGTGTGGGCGGGGGAATCGGGTAAGCCGATTGATGACCGGCGGTCGATTCCGTTGGCGAAGTTGGGCGCGCTGGGGCGCGTCGAGGGGGTTCGATTTTATAGTCTGCAAAAAGGGGCAGCGGCGCGGCAGGCGGTTTCGCCGGGGGAGGGGCTTCGGTTGACCGACTGGAGCGCGGAACTGAATGATTGGAGCGATACGGCTTCGCTGGTGAATAATCTGGATCTGATCATTACCGTGGATACGGCGGTTGCGCACCTGGCGGGGGCGATGGGGAAGCCGGTTTGGCTGATGATCCCGCCGGTGCTCGATTGGCGGTGGCTGCTGGAGCGGAGCGATTCGCCATGGTATCCGACGATGCGGATTTTTCGGCAGAAACGTCGGGGCGATTGGTCGAGTGTCGTGGATGAGGTGGCTCGGGAGCTGCGAGGTTTGTGATGGACGCGCTGCTGACATTCGGGAAACAGCATCAGGCGGCGGGCCGATTGCCGGAGGCGGCGGAGTGCTATCGCCAGGCGCTGGTTCAGCGCCCGGACGATCGCGAAGCGATGCGGCAACTGGCGGTGGTGGAATATCGAATGGGGAACATCGCGCAGGCGGCGCGATGGTTTGGGAAGCTGGCGCAGGCCGGGGGGAACTCGGCGGACGATTTCTGCAACTGGGGCATGCTGCTGAATAAATTGGGGCGGCGCGAGGAATCGATCGCGGCGCTGCGGCAGGCGCTGGTGATTCGGCCGGAGTTTCCGGAGGCGCTTTATAACCTGGGCGTTTCACTCCGCGAGTCGAATCGGCTGGGGGAGGCGATTGAGGTTTATCGCCGTTCGGTGGCGCTGCAGCCGGGGAATGCGGAGGCGCATAACAATCTGGGGAACGCCCTGTGCCAGGTTCGGCAATTTGACGAATCGATCCAGGCGTTCGGGCGATCGATCGCGCTTCGGCCGCAGAATTCGGAGACGCATTACAATCTGGCGATCTGTTATCACCTCGCGGGAAAGATTCCCGAGGCGCGTGCCTCGTTCAACCGGGCGATTGAATTGAATCCGGATTCGATCGATCCGTATAACAATCTGGGGGCCATGCTGCTGTCGGTGGGAGAAGTGGACGAATCGGAGCGGGTTTTTCGGCGGGGGCTGGCGCGCGATCCACAGGCGGCGATGTTGCATTGGGATTTATCGCAGGTGCTCCTCTTGCGCGGGGAATATTCGGCGGGTTGGAAGGAATACGAATGGCGAAGGCGAGTGCCGGAGTTTTTGCCGTTTACGGCGGAATTTGATCAGCCAATGTGGGACGGGAGCGATCTGCGCGACAAGACGATTTTGCTTTATGGGGAGCAGGGGTTTGGGGACACGATTCATTTTGCGCGATACGTGCCACTGGCGGCCAAGCGAGCGCGGAAGATTGTGGTGGCGTGCCAGCCGATGGTTTTGAGGGTGATCAGTAGTTTGGAGAATGTCGAGCAATTTGTGTCGCCGTTGGATCGACTGCCGGATTTTCAGGTTCATTGCCCGCTGCCTAGCTTGCCGAGCGTGCTGGGAGCGACGGGGCCGGAGCATGTGCCCTGGAATGGGGCGTATTTGAAGAGCAGTGAGGAGAATCGGGCGAAATTTGTTGATTGTTTGCGGGAGGGGGACGGGAAATTGAAAGTGGGCCTGGTCTGGTGCGGGCGGGCGCTACCGGCGGGAAGATCGATTCCGCTGAAGATGCTGGGGAGGTTGGCCAGCCCGCGCGTGCAATTTTATAGTTTGCAGGTCGGGGAGGGATCGGAAGAGGCCGGGACCCCCCCGCCGGGGATGAAGCTGATCGATGTGACGGCACGGTTTGGCGATTTTGCGGACACCGCGGGGCTGATCGATCAGTTGGATTTGGTCATTGGGATCGATACGGCGGTGGTGCAGTTGGCCGGGGCGCTGGGGAAGCCGGTTTGGACGCTGCTGAAGCGCTGGCCGGATTGGCGATGGCTGCTGGATGGGCAGGATTCGCCCTGGTATCCGACGATGCGGCTATTTCGGCAAACGTCCAATGGGCAATGGGGTGATGTCGTCGAGAAAGTCAGCGTAGCGCTAAAGTCGCTGATCGGCGAATAGGATTGCTGGCCATGGAATCCGGTCGGGACTTTCAACTCGCGGCGCGGCATTTCCAATCGGGGCGCCATGCGGAGGCGGAGGAAATTTGCCGGGAGCTTCTGGCCCGGAATCAAAATGACGTGGAGGCGCTGAATCTGCTCGGGATTTTGCTGGCGCGGCGCGGGGAATGGGGTCCGGCAATCGAATTTTATCAGCGGGCGATCGGGCTGAGGCCGGATGTGGCGGAAATTATTCGCAATCGGGGTAATGCACAGGTTCAACTGGGGCAATTCGAGGCGGCGATCGAATCCTATCGGCGCGTCATTCAACTGCGGCCGGATTATTTCGAAGTCCTATTTGATCTGGGGAATGTGCTAACGCGGCATGGGCGGTTCGACGAGGCGATTGCCGCATATCGACAGGCGATTGCCCTGCGGCCGGACAGCGCCGAGACTTTGAGCAACCTCGGCAATGCGCTCCGGGAGAAAGGTGAACTCGATGAGGCGTTTGCCGCGTGCCGGCGGGCGACGGCAATTCGGCCGGACTTTTCCGACGCATACAACAATCTTGGAACGGTTCTGGAAGACAAGGGGGAGATGGATGGGGCGATCGCGGCCTTTCGGCGGGCGATTTCGCTTCGGCCGAGTTCGGCGAAATTTCATTGGAATCTGGCGCGGGCGCTTCTGGCCTCGGGGCGGCTGGAGGAGGGGTGGGAGGAATTCGAATGGCGGCTGCGCGTGGGGTGGATGAAATTGGACCGGGGGTTTTCCCAGCCGGCCTGGAACGGCGAGGCCATCGCGGATCGGACACTGCTGATACATACCGAGGGCGGGTTTGGGGATGCGCTGAATTTTGTTCGATTGGTGCCGCTGGTTTCGGGCCGGGCGGGGAAGGTGATTTTGGAATGCCAGCCGGAATTATTGCGGCTCTTTGGGCAGGTTGCGGGAGTGGATCAAATTATTGGGCGAGGAGAAAGTTTGCCGGCGTTTGATTTTCGGATCGCGTTTCAGAGCTTGCCGCGGATGTTGGGGTTGAGGTTGGAGACCATTCCGAATTCGGTCCCCTACTTGCGGGCGCCGGGCGAAATTGCGGACCATTGGAGGGGACGTTTGCATCGCGATGGGAAGATCAACGTCGGGTTGTGCTGGGCCGGATCGCGGGGGGATATGAAAGCTCGCACGCGAACGATCGACGTTTATTCCCGGCTGGGAAGAATTTCGGGGGCGCGGTTTTTCAGTTTGCAGAAGAGTCCGGAGGGGAACCAGAAGCCGCCGGAGGAAATGGAACTGATCGACTATACTGGGGAACTGAACGATTTTGCGGACATGGCGGGCCTGACGGAGAATCTGGACCTGGTGATTTCCGTCGATACGTCGATCGCACATTTGGCCGGTGCGCTGGGCAAGCCGGTTTGGGTGCTGATTCCGCATCGGTCGGATTTTCGGTGGCTGATGGATCGGGAGGATTCGCCCTGGTATCCGACGATGCGATTGTTCCGGCAAAAGCGCGGCGGCAATTGGGATGAGGTGGCGGAGCGAATCGGTCGGGCGCTGGAGACGCGAGTTGGCGAGATGGGATGAACGGCATGAAAACGGTTCGGGACTTTCAGGAAGCCGCGCAATGTTTTCAGTCCGGCCGGCACGCCGAGGCGGAGGCGATTTGCCGGGAACTATTGCGGCGGAATCCGAATGACGCATCGGCGCTGAATCTGATAGGCGCGGTTCTGGCGGAACGAAGGGAATTCGAGGCGGCGATCGATTTTTATCAGCGGGCGATTCGGTTGCGCCCGGATGTGGCGGAGCTGTATCGCAATCGCGGGAATGCTCATCTTGAGCTGAAACAATTCGATTTGGCGATCGAATCCTATCGGCGGGCGATTCAACTCAATCCCCAGGGGGCGGACGCGCAGAACAGCCTGGGAAATGCGCTAATGGGCAAGGGGCAAATCGAATCGGCGATCGCCGCATATCGGCGAGCGATCGAAATTCGGCCCGATGACGCCTATTCGCATTTCAATTTGGGAATCGCGCTGGGTGGGCGCGGGAAACGTGCGGAAGCGATTTCCGCCTATCGAAAGGCGATCCAATTTAACGAACAATTCGCGGACGCGTATAACAATTTAGGGACGGCGCTTTGGGAGGATGGGCAACTGCAAGAGGCGATCCCGACTTTGCGGCGTGCGATCGAAATTCAGCCGGGGTTTCATCAAGCCTACACCAATCTGGGCAATGCCCTGCTCGATGACGGGCAATTTGAGGCCGCGATCGCGGCTTATCGAAACGCGATTCGGATCCAACCGAATCATGCGGAGGGGTATTACAATCTGGGAAATGTATTCAAATCCACCTTGGAGCTTGCGCCGGCGATCGAGGCGTATGAAACTGCGATTCGGCTTCAGCCGGATTTGGCACTGGCGCACTGGAATTTGAGTTGGTCGTTGCTTTTGCGGGGGGATTTTGCGCGGGGATGGCGCGAATACGAATGGCGCGGGGAGGCCAAGGGGAGCGGGCGGCTTCGGAAATTTGCGCAGCCGCAATGGAAGGGCGAAGATTTAACCGCGAAAACGATCGTTTTGCACGCGGAGCAGGGGCTGGGGGATACGATCCAATTTATCCGGTATGCACCGATGGTGGCCGAGCGCGGGGGACGGGTGATTTTTTTGGGGCAGAAGAAGTTGGCGCGCCTGCTGCGGTGCGTGGCCGGGCTTGATGGCGTTTTGACGAGCGGAAGTCCGCTGCCGGAGTTTGATTACCAGTGTCCGCTGCTGAGTCTGCCGGGGGTGTTTGGGACTGATCTGGATTCGATACCGCGCGCGATTCCGTATTTGACCGCGGAGCCGGAGTTGGTTGAGCAATGGAGAGCGAAGATTGCGGATGGCTCGCAGCTGCAGGTGGGACTGGTTTGGGCGGGCAGCCCCACGAATAAAGGGGATCACAAACGGTCGATCGCCTTGCGGAAATTCGCGCCATTGGGGGAAGTGGCGGGGATTCGGTTTCACAGTTTGCAGAAAGGGTCGGCGGCAAGCCAGACGCCGCCCGAGGGGATGAATTTTGTCGATCATGAGGCTGAGATTAAGGATTTTGCGGACACGGCGGCTTTGATCACGAATCTCGATCTGGTGATTTCGGTGGATACGGCCGCGGCCCATTTGGCGGGGGCGCTGGGCAAGCCGGTGTGGATGCTGGTCCGATTCGATCCGGATTGGCGCTGGCTGCTGGATCGGAATGACTCGCCTTGGTACCCAACCCTGAGGCTCTTTCGGCAACACCAATCTGGGGATTGGGAGGAGCCGATACGCGAAATTGCCCAGGCGCTGGCGGCGCTTAGGGCAAAGCAGAGCAGATGATCGTGCGCTTGCGGGGCTGGGTGTCGAATT
>JBEKPV010000025.1:0-25981 GCA_049520395.1 Tepidisphaeraceae bacterium | reverse complement strand
AATAACATCCTTTCCTCGCAGGAAAATACGCTCAGCATCGACGCGGCCAGCCAAGTGGGGCTTGTCTGCAATTTTAATATCTTCGGGTCTGCCCCGATCGATCCAACCGGCAACGGCGATTACACGCTGGTCTCGGAAGGGGGGAGCGCGATTTCACTGGCCGCGTGGCAGGCGCTGGGGTTTGATAAGAATTCGCTTGAAGTCAGCAATGTTGCGGGTCTGTTCGTGAACGCGGGCGGCGGTAACTTTCAATTGGCGTCGGGCAGCGCGGCGCTTGGGGCCGGGACGACGACCGATGCGCCGGCCGCGGACATCAGCGGTCTTGTCCGAACTCCGCCCATCAGCATTGGAGCGTATCAAGGATCGGGGATCGCGGCGCCGGTTCTGCCGACGCTTAGTCTTTCGGGGCCGAGTAGCGCGCAAGTTGGGCAGAAAGTCACGGTGGTTGCGACCACCACGCCGGGGAGCCAGCCGATTAGCAGCCTGGCGTTTTTCCTGAACGGAACGCAAATCGGCACGGTTGCGGGGAGTTCTGGGACGGCCAGTTATACGTTTAAGAATCCGAGTGCGGGCGGGGATACGTTTACGGTTGTCGGGACGTACGCCGGGGGAACGATTACTTCGAATCCTGTCACGGTCATCGTTTCCGCGGCTTTGCCGCCGAGTATCCAACTGAGCGGTCCGGCGACCGCGATTGCCGGGCATCCTGTCACCGTCACCGCGAGCAGCACGGATTTAGCTCTGAGCAGTTTCACGTTTTCGATTAACGGCATTCTGGAACAGACCGTGGCGGCGACGGAAACGGAAGTGGACGGCGTCCTGGAAATGACCGCTTCATTTACCTTCACGCTTCAGCATGCCAGCGCGGGCGGGGATTTGTTCGGCGTGACGTCGGGATCGATCAAAGGGAGCACGGTGAACGTGGTTGTTTTGGCGGCTTGAACGACGATGAGCGCATTACTTTCGGCCATTAACGCACTAAGCCCGGACGGGAAATTCCTGTGCGGAGAGTCCGCCAACTCGATCGCCGATACTTCTGGGAACGGCAACAATCTTTCCAACGACACGGATAATCCAGCTGTCCAGCAGGCGGGATTTTTGAACGGAGCGGCGGGTTCAAACCAAAGCCTTTTGCTGAGCGGGCAGGAATTCAACGGGAATCCCTATTCGCTGCAGAGCCCGCGGTGGTTTCTAGGATTTTTCCAGCCGACGGACGGGGGCGGCGGAAATCCGATCCTGACCAACGGAAATTTTGGCGATGGCATCGGCAATAGCGGCCAGGGACTGATGGTCGTTTATGGATCAAACGCCCTTTATCTGGTTGGCGCGGATGGGACGACTTCGCTTGCGGGTTCTTTTGCGGTTTCGATCGGGGCGGTCGTTGCGTTTGGGGTCCAGGTCAATTCCAGCGGCGGGGGGATTTTTTTCGCAGCGCTGCCGGGCGGCACGGCGGTGCAGGTGGGGACGGCGCCCGGAGGTTCGTTTAATAATATCAGCGGCGGGAATTTTACCGTCGGCGGAGATGGGCAGACCGACGATACCGGCGGAGGTTATCAATACGTTTTTACGGGTCCTGGGGCCGGGTTAACGCTTTCGGTTTTCCAGAATATTTCGAATTTGGCGGGGTTGCCGGCGTCGCAGCTTGTTTTTAATCAGCAGCCGAGCAATGGGTGGGTGAGTTCGCCGATCGCGCCGGCGATTACCGTCGATATCGAAAATCCGCTGGGCAGCGTCGCGCCTAGTTCGGCCAACGTCACGATTAGCATCGCCAGCGGATCGGGTACGCTTTCGGGGCAGACCACGGTCGCGGCGGTGGATGGCGTGGCGACGTTTGGCAATCTTTCGATCAATGCGGCCGGAAGTTTTACGTTGTCGGCCGCGTCGTCCGGGTTGACCGGCGCGACCAGCAATAGTTTTTCGATTTCGGCGGCGACGAAGCTTGGATTCGGCCAGCAGCCGACGGGCGCGTTCCGTAATGCGGCGATCTTGCCGGCGATTACCGTGCTGATTCAGAATTCGAGCGGCACAACCGATCCGGACAGCACGGCCAACGTCACGATCAGCATCGCCAGCGGAAGCGGAACGCTCCTGGGAACAACCACCGTCGCGGCTGTCGCGGGCGTGGCGACGTTCAGCGATCTCTCGATCAACGCGGGCGGCACGTTTACGTTGGCTGCGACGTGCTTGGGATTGTCGGGGGCGAGTTCGAGCAGTTTCGTCATTAGCGCGGCGGCGAAGGTTGTCTTTGCCACTTCGATTCCGCTGTCGGGGGCTGATCCTTACTTCTATCCGGCGCTTGAGGTTTTTGTGCAGACCGCCGGCGGGGTGACGGTGGCGAACGATGCGTCCACGGTGACGCTTTCCGTCGCGGGTGGGCCGGGGACGATCGGGGGGCAAACGGCCGTGGCGGCGGTCGCGGGCGTGGCGACGTTCAATTTCCTGACGTTTAGCGCTTCGGGCGTTTATACGCTGACGGCATCGGATGGGAACCTGGCGAGCGCGACCTCCAATAGTTTTTTTATTCAGGTGGCGGACAATCAATTAATGCTGGTTTCGGGGGATGGTGTCTGGTCGGTTCAGCCGGCGCGGGGGCTGACGTTTGCCGATCCGAATACGCTCTGCTTGCTGAACCATCAGAGCAACAGCGGGTCGGGGACGGCGGCGCCGGACGCTACCGGGAATAACGTCGTCACGATTACCGGAACGCCGACGCTCGCGGCGAATCCGATTTCACCGGCCAATTTTAACGCCCAGGCGTTGAGCGGGACCAGTCAGTACATCACCATCGCCCCGACGCTGAATCTGGCGGCGCAGCCGACGTGGAGTTTCTCCGTTCTCTTCTCGGTCAATGGAACGCTCTCAGGGACGCAATATCTTTGCCGGCAGAATTATTCCACCGGCGATGTGGTGGAAGGGATATTCGGGGGCGATGCGAGCAACCTGAGTTTCGCGCTCACGGCCAGCGGGGCGTCGCAAAGCGGATTCGGATCGATCCCGGCGCCGCAGACGTTCGACGGCAGCGGCGTCTTTTCCTGGAAGAATTCCGGACTCCACTGCTACACGCTGACCTGGGATGGGCAATATTTCGCCGCCTACTTCGACGGACAATTGGTCGGAACCTATCTGGCGGCGGGAAATCTCACCGGAAGCCCCAGCAGCGGGTTCTGCCTGGGGGCGTATCCTGGAGGATCGAATTGCGCGCCGGTGACGTTCTACTGCACGGAATTCCGCAAGGATGTGCTGGCGGTCGAGCAGCACATCCAGCGATGGAAGCAGTTCAAAACGCCGACGCGAACGGCCTATACGCGGCTGAATCAAAAATTGTTTTCGACGCTCTCGTCCGGCCAAATCATCACCGAGGAAGGGACCTGGGACACGCGCAGCAGCAAGGGGAATTACACCCTCTACGCGACCGCCAACAACGGCTCGGGCACCTCTGTCATCCAGCGATTCACCTGCCCCGATCTGACGAACTGGTCGGCCGGCACAACGGTTCTGGGCAATGGTGTGGGCGGAATTCCCAGCGGCGTCGCGGTCTATCGCTCGCGATGGAAGATGTTTCCGGGCAGCTCGACCATCTACATCTACTTTCGCCGTTCGGACGCTCCGCAGAATCTCTACGTGGCGATCTCGGGCGACGGGGGCAATACGTACGCGGCCCAGTCGACGCCGGTCGTGTCTTCCGCCGGGCAGCAATTTGATGGATGCGAGAGCAGCGATGTCATCCTGGTTAACGGGACGTACTGGATGAGACTGGAGGCGGACGTTTCGGGGTGGGGAGGGGTGAGCAAGGGATTTGTTCTGTCCAGCTCGACGGCTAATGGCACGTTCACCGTGGCCAACGGCGGGAATCCGCTGAATTCTCTGATGCAGTATCCGGGCGCGGCCTTTGGTTGTCGGCCGTCGATGTATGCGATTGGGAGCAAAATCATCGAGCTGGGCCACTTTGCGGTTGGAGCGAATAATTTTGGGCCGACGGTCGGCGCTTTAGCCGTCATCGACGCCTCCGCCATCGGGACCGACAGCTATCAGTTTATCCACGGCCGGCTGGCGCCGCTTAAGCGAGTGAATGTCTGGCCGCTGGAAGCCGTTCAGGTGGCGGACCTTTCGCTGCTTCAGGCTTTTAATTCGGACGGCACGACCGATTGCATTCTGGTCTGCACGGGCGGCACTACATACAACGAGTCGAGTTTGGAATTTTTTGTCGCCAGGAACTGCACGCTTAATCAGCTCTTCGGCGTGGATAACAACCCGTCGCCGGTGTCCGTCTCCGTCAACCGCCAGCTTGGGCGCGCAAGGATGGTCGCATGACGATTACCTCGGTCTTTTCTGTTCGCAACAGTGCCGTGACGACCGGCGATAACCGCGTGACCGGGCTGGCGCCGACGTGGGTGTTTCTGGATCTGCTGTCGAATGGGATGCCGGTCAGCGCGCCGTCGATTACGGAGATCGGGTATGGGCAGTACAAGTTTTCCTATGACGCGGTCGCCAGCGGCGAAGTGTCGGGGCAGATCGACTGCGGCGTGACTCTCACTAACCCGTCGGATCGGTTTATCGACGTGGAGATGGTGCTCGACTCGTCCAAAATTGTGCAAGCACTGCCGAGTGCGCCCCCGGCGGGCTCCGGCGGATTGCCGACGGTTAATGGCTCCAATCAGGTGCTGGCGCTGGACGGTTCGGGCAATTCGCTGGCGACGGCGGCGAATCTTGCGACGGCGAACACCAACATCAGCGCCATTGAGTCGCAGACGGGCAAGATCGGGACCAATGCCGGCGATTCGCCGAATCAGCAGAGCGCGCAGACGACGATTGCGACGAATCTGAATGCGACGGTCAGCAGCCGGCAGGCTTCGGGGTCGGCGGTGACGCTGCCGTCGCCGGCGCCGAGCGGATATGGATCGTCGGGGGCCGGGTCCGGCACGGGGCCGAATGCGATTAATCAGAATACGGGGGGGACGGACAATCTCCGTTATGTTGACTCCAGCGGTTCGGGAATTGAAGGGGCGAATATTCTGATTTACCTGGCGAGCGATTGGCCGGGCAACCCCGGCAATGTGCAGGCGAACGCGACCACGGGCGCCGATGGGCGGTGGCTGGCGCCGGCGTTTGTCGTGAGCGGCACTTATGTGGCGGTGTTTGTCAAAGTCGGGGCGGATGGGCCGGATGTTTCTTCGCCGTTTACTGTCTGAAATTTCCGAAGGAATTTTTTATGCCTGTGACTGCAACGCCAATTCCAACGTCTCCGGTCTCCGGTCAGTACGCGGCGCAGAGCGATATCGAGGCGCAATTTGGGGTGAACAACGTGCGCGTCTGGTCGCAACTGGATAATAGCGTGACGACGGCGGACGAGTCGCGGATTCAGCAGGCTTTGAATTTCGCGGACGCGAGGATTATCAGCACGTTTGCGGGGTTTGGAAATTACGTGACGCCGCTGGCGCCGCTGGGGACGGACGCGGCGCTGGTGACGCACTGGGCGGCTATTCTTGCGGGGGCGTGGCTGTATCAATCTCGCGGACTACGCGACGACGATTCGCAGAAGGATCACGTTTCGCTGCTGCTTTCGGATGTGGTGGCTCAGATGTTGCGGTATCGCGCCGCGGAAAAGTTGAATGCCGCCCGGCGCTGGCCCGCGGCGACGGCGCCGGTGGGGTGGTGATGTTCATGCACGTTGAGACGGCGGCGATTGAGGGGCTAAGTGCGGATCCGGCCAATGCGCGAAAGCATGGGGAGCGGAATCTTGAAGCGATCGCGGCCAGTTTGAGGCGGTTTGGGCAGCAGAAGCCGATCGTCGTGGATACGCGCGGGGTTGTCCGTGCCGGGAACGGAACGCTGGCGGCGGCGAAATCGCTGGGATGGACGCATATCGACGTTGTGCGATCGAATTTGCCGGTTTCGGAATTGACGGCTTTTTCGATCGCCGACAATCGGACGGCGGAGCTGGCGGAATGGGACGCCGACGTGCTGGGGAAATTAGCGGAGGCGGGGGAGCTCAAGAACCTGGGGTTTGACGATGACGAATTGCAAAAGTTCATCGGCAAGCCGGAAGAGAATTTCGATTCGGTCGCGCTGCCGGATGGGAAGTTTGAAGTGGTTGTTGAATGCCGGGATGAGGAGCAGCAGAAGGAAATTTATCAGCGGCTGACCGCCGAGGGGCTTCAGTGCCGATTGTTCACGCTGTAGTGGAATGTTGCGCGGGGGCGAGTTTTCGCGTGCGGCAGGTGCAGGGGATGTTCGACTTGCCACGGGAGGCGGGGGGGCGATCCGTTTTTAACGTGGAAGTGCCGGCGGTGGAGGAGCCCTGGTCGATCGGCTTGATCGTCGGACCGAGCGGGTCGGGAAAAACGACCGTGGCGCGGGAGGCGTTCGGCGCGAATTTTGCCAACCAATGGAATTGGCCGGCGGGTCAAAGCATATTGGACGCGTTTCCGGAGCGACTTGGGATTTCGGAGATAACGGGTCTGCTGAACAGCGTCGGATTCAGTTCACCGCCGGCGTGGGTTCGGCCGTTTGAGGCGCTGTCCAACGGCGAGCAGTTTCGGGCGAATCTGGCGCGGGCGCTGGCGGAATTGCCGGAGCTGGCGGTGGTGGATGAATTCACCAGCCTGGTGGACCGGACGGTGGCGCGGATCGGATCGGCGGCGCTGGCGAAGGCCGTTCGGCGGCGGGGGCGGAAATTCGTGGCGGTCACGTGTCATTATGACGTGGCCGAGTGGCTGGAGCCGGATTGGATTCTGGATATGTCCGACGGGTCCCTGTCGCGCGAGCCGGATCCAGCGAGGCGGCTTCGGCGACCGGAGATCGAGTTGCAAATCACCCGCTGCGGCGCGTCGGCGTGGAACATTTTCAAGCGTCATCATTATTTGAGCGCACAGCTGCATCCCTCGGCGCAATGTTTCCTGGGAGAGATCGAGGAGAAGCCGGCGGTGTTTGTGGCGGCGCTGCCATTCCCACACGCGCAGCGGCCCGGCTGGCGCGAGCATCGGTGCGTGTGTTTGCCGGAATTTCAGGGGCTGGGGATTGGCAGCGCGATGAGCGAATTTGTGGCGTCGTTGTATGCGGCGACGGGGAAGCCTTACACCAGCGTGACCAGTCATCCGGCGATGATTCGGCATCGGGCGCGGTCGCCGCTTTGGCGAATGACGCGGGCGCCGTCGCGGGCGGCGCCATGCAGGAGGATGAGGCGCACGCAAAGCAGCCGGAGGATGACCGCGAGTTTCCGATTTGTGGGTCCGGCGCGGGCGGAGCTTGCAAAGGCTTTCGGGCTAAACGGATTTTCATAAAGCCGACTGCGAATGGATGAACTTTCACCGATCGACGAGCAACAGATTCGCGGCATGGCTCTGAGCGGGGCGATCGACCAGGAGATCGCGGATTCGATCGGTTGGAGCGTGGCTGATTTGGTTCAACGATTTGGACCGGTGATTAAGCAGGCGCGAGCCGCCCGGCACATATCGCTGCGGAGAAAACAGACGGCCATGGCGATCGAAGGAAGCGTGGCGATGTTGACGTTTTTAGGACGACACGAATTAGGACAGACGGACCGGAATGGCGACCCAGACGACGCTCAACCACAAATGGACGCCAAGGTGGGTTGAGCTTCGTCCGCACGCGGAGCAACTGCGCCTTTGGAACGACGAGACGCGATTCAAGGTCGTTCCCTCGGGTCGGCGCAGCGGGAAGACGGAGCTGGCCAAGCGCCGGCTGGTCGAGCATTTATTTCGCCGGACGCCTCATGGGAAGCCGGGCCGGTATTTTGCCGCCGCGCCGACGGATGATCAGGCGAAGCGGGTTTTTTGGGAGGATCTGAAGGCGCTGATCCCGCGCAAATGGGTTCAGTCGACCAGTGAGAGCGATCTTCGCGTGACGACGCGGAGTGGGTCGCAGATTTGGGTGGTGGGGCTGGATCGACCGCAGCGGATTGAGGGGTGCCGTGGGACGGATGCGTGATCGATGAGATCGCCAATTGCCGGCCGGGGGTTTGGGATGCGCATGTGCGGCCGGCGCTGTCGGATCGGAAGGGTTGGGCTTGGCTGATTGGGGTGCCGGACATGGATGGGCCGGCGCAAGCTGAATACGAGAAGATGGTTTTGCTGGCCAAGAGCGGGAGCGATCCGGAGTGGGCGCATTTTTCGTGGCCGTCGTCGGACATTTTGCCGGCGCAGGAAGTGGAATCGGCGCGTTCGCGGCTGGACCCGCGCATTTTCGAGCAGGAATATCTTGGAAAATTCGTCATTGCGCGGGGTCGAGCGTTCGCGGATTTCGATTCGGCCGTGCATGTGAAGCCGGCGGCGTACGACCCGAGCCTGCCGATCTGCTGGTCGCTGGATTTCAATATTGACCCGATGTGCAGCGGGGTAATCCAGCACCGGGCGGGGCGAGTGCGGGTCATCGATGAAATGACGCTGCCGGATACGCAGACCGACACGGCGTGCACGATCTTCCTGGAGCGAGCCGCGGCCAACGGCTGGAATTTGAACGGGCTGGTCGTCTACGGAGACGCTAGCGGATCGGCGCGGGACAGCACCAGCGGCGTTTCCGATTGGTTTATCGTGGCAAATCGTCTGCGGCCGCTTTCGCCCAGGTTGAAAGTGCCGCGCAGCAATCCGCCGGTGAAAGACACCCTGAATGCGGTGCGGGCGAAATTGAGATCGGCCGATGGGGGCGTTTCGATCGTCGTCGATCCGCGCTGCGGCACGCTGATCGAGGATTTGCGCGTCGCGCTTTGGCCGGGGAATCTGGATAGCCGCCATGCGCTGGCGTGGCTCCGGTACTTTGTCGCCGCCGAGTATCCGATCCGGCTGGAACGGACATTCACGGCGGGATCAGTGGGATTTTCCATATTGAAATTTTTGGCTGCCATTCAATTATGTCACAACTTTCCGTCATCACGTTGAATCCGTCGTCCGATCTGGTCGGTTTGCCCGAGCGACCTCGGAGACCGAAGCCGGGGGAAATAACCGGGAAGCAAGCCGCCGGCGGCGGGTTGCCGGGATTCAGCGCTGCGGCGCTGGCGCCTTTTTCGGCCGCGGCGACGGGGACATACGAAACCTATCGCCGAATCTCCGCGCATCCGACCAACGCCCTGGTGAGGAGCATCGTCGCCGCGCCGATCATCGCTAATACATGGCGATGGAAAAAATTGCGCGACGATGTGCCGGATGGATGGGTGGATTTGGCGCGGCAAGTGCTGGATCCGCTGCGGCAATCGATCGTTCGCGATGCGCTGCGGGCGCTGGAATTTGGATGGGCGGGTTTCGAGAAGGTCTGGGACGTGCAAGGCGGTCGGCGGATTTTGCGAAAACTTAAGCCGCTGCTTTGGGAGTTCACGGAAATCCTGGTGGATGAGCATGGCAATCCGGCCGGACTTCTCAACCGCGCTCCCGGCGGAAAGCCGACGGTTTTGGCCGGCGGCAAATTCTTTCTCTATACGACGGACGCGGAGGCGGGGAATCCGTACGGCCGGTCGCGCCATGAAAATATCCGGCAGGTCTGGTCGGAATGCGAGCAGATTCGCCAGCGGCTGGCGCAATATCTGCGGAAAGTCTCCGGCATCGTGGTGCAGTTGCATTATCCGGAGGGAACCAGCCGCGATTCCGCCGGCGCCGAGCGGCCGAATCAGTGGCTCGGGCAACAGGTGCTCGATGCCGTGTCGGCGGGGAAGAGCGTGATGTTCCCCAACGGATTCGCGGCGGTGAACGATCCGCAAGCGGCGTTCGACCTGGCGGGGAAAAGCCCCTGGCAATTATCCGCTTTTGAAAGTGCCGGCGCCGACCATGCTCCAGGAATGAAAGCCGTCCTGGAATATTACGACGCCCTGATTTTCCGCGGCTGGATGCGCCCGGAACGCAGCGGTTTGGAATCGCGCTACGGCAACCGTGCGGACGCCAAGACGCATACCGATACGGCGACGCTCGATTCGGAACTGATCGACCGCGATCTGGCGGATGCGATCAACCACGATGTCGTGGATGAACTGCTGGTCTTTAATTTCGGTCCGAGCGCGCGTTCGGCGGTTGCCATCGAACCGGCGCCCATCGAAACCGACTCGGTGGAGGCGCTGCGAAAAATCCTTGGCGAACTCCTGGCCAACAAGACAACGGACGCCGCGTCGAAGATCGACGTCGATGCGCTGCTCGACCAGTTGTCGGTGCCGCGGGGCGCATAACCTCGGCCATTAATCGAGAAAACAACATGAAAAATCCATTCCATTTGCATGCGCCGCGGCCTTCATCGGCGACGCTGGTTTTGCCGGATGCGGAATTGCCCGCCGAGGTCGCGGGGCAGCCGGCGGCTTATTTCTGGAAAGAGATGATCCATGCCGGGCATTACGTACATCCCAATCGGGGATATTCGCTGAAGGTGGATCGGGAGCGATTGAGCCGGTGGCTCGAGACGGGGACCAACATGCTGGCGGCGGGGGTGCCGATCCCGATCAATTGCGATCATTCCGATCGCGCACGGGATGTCGTCGGTTACGTTAAGCGGTTCAAGCTCGATAACCATCAATTACTGGGCCTTTGCCAGTTCATCGGGCCGGATGCGGCGCTGACGGCTGCGCGCAATTGGGTATCCGTGGGCGTGAATCCGGATTTTACGGACGGCGAGGCGCGAAATTGGGGTGAGGCGATCGTGCATTTGGCGCTGACGCCGGTGCCGGTGGTGCCGGATCAAGGGGAATTCGTCGATGCGTCGGGGGACGACACGCTGGTGCTGACGCCGGACGATGCGGAGGAGCAGGGGGAGCCGCCGGTTTTAATTTCCTGTACGGCGGATCAATTGGATTTGCTGCGGGAATTGCTGCCGGGCGGAACGGATCTGACGGCGGAGAATTGCATCGGGGAAGTGATTGAATACCTCCAATCTTCGGCCGAGGCGGAGTTGTCGATCCCGTCGGGCGAGGTCGTGGAATTTTCGGCTCATGTGTCTCCTCCTCCACTGGGCGGCGAGGCAGAGGTTGCGTTGGTGGAAGCGGCGACGATCAAACTCGATGCCGCGGTCGCCAAAGGCAGCCTCTCGCCCGCCGTCCGGGTCCGGCTGCTGGCGACGATGGTCCGCTCGGGGGATGGGAAGGCGAACCTTTACGCCCTGTCGCGCGCGGCCAATCCAACGGGGGACCGCGCCTTAGCGCTGGCGATTGCCGACATCCTGCTGGACAACCAGCCGATCGCGCTGGGCGAGCGAACGGGACTTCAGGCGTTTTCCCGGCCGATTCCCGGGGAGGAATCGTCCGCCATCGACGAGCTTCGGCAATACATGACCAAAGTCGCCAGCGTCAGCGGGTGATCTGCTTTTCGCCCCATCGATATTAACTAACGCGTTTTAACACGAAAGGATTTTCGCATGTTCTCCATTCCTCAAGGGAAGCCGGGCGTGGTTGGCAATTACGATTCGCAGCCGCGCGAGGTTTTCTATTCCGGGCGGGAATTCGCGCAGTTCTGGGCGCCGCCGGTCACGATCGACGGGACGAATTCCAGCAATCCGCTGAACGCGCCTTACACCTGGTTGCTCTGGGCGGGAACGCCGATGGGGCAGATCACCGCCACCAGCAAATACGCCAACAGCATCCTCGGGCTGACCGGAGCGGCGGTCGCCAGCGGCGCGACGTCGATTACCACCGACGTGAACACGGCGGCGGAGATCGTCCGGCGCATCGGCGCCAGTGGGACCTTCAAGCTGACGGGTCCTCCCGCGGCCGGCGGCACGGTCGCGACTCAAGTGGTGACGTACTCCGCGGTCAATACCACGACCGGGGCGATCACCTGCACGGCGACCAGCGCCGCGGCGGTCAGCGCATCGCTCATTCAGCCGACCGATGGCAGCGAGGACATCGTTACCCTGCTGTGTGAGGTTGACGGACTTCAGATCGTCGATCAGACGCACACCAACCGCGTCGACGTCTTCTGCGGCACCCTTCTCGCCGGCGGCGGAACGATCAATACGGGCATGATCGTCAACTATCCTGCGGATCCAAGCCTGCAAAGGTTTGTCAAAGCCTCGATCCGAACCTTCTGCCCCGGCGTCACTTTCCTGGACGACATCACGGGATGAAACGTGAACGACGGCTTCTCGTCTTCACCTCTCATTCTTAGTCCTACACTGAGGATTTCACCATGGCGTACGTTTCCATCAACGACATTTTGGGCGCGCCCAATCTGTGCGGCATCATTCAAAGCACGGTCAGCGGCATCCCCAATCCATTCCCGCCCGCCTTCTTCCAGGTCGATCAGACCGTCGACGGCGACACGGGAGAATACAAAGTCTTCAGCGGCTCGCGCACTAACGCGACGATCTCCCCCTACGGAGCCCCGTCCAAAAACCGGCAGCTCCGCGAGATCGGCGTCAAGTCCGTCAAGCTGCTGCACAGCATCGAAAATATCGTCTTGCCGGTAAAGGACTATATCAACCTGCTCAATTACAACGATCTGGCCAAACAGAAAATGGGGATCGACGAAGTGAGCCGGCAAATCCGGGAAGCGCGGTGGACGCAGGATAACCTGCGCATCTCCTCGCTGACCTCGATGCTCTTCAAGACCCAGGTTTATTACGATAACCTCGGCAATCTGCTGCCGAGTTCCACGGGGGCGCAAACCGTGGTGGATTACACGGTACCCGCCGGGAATCAGGGACAGTTGAACGTCTTTGGCGCCGGCAATATTTTGACGGCCGGTTGGGAGAATCCCTCGACGGCGATCGACAAGCAGATTCAGGCGCTGCATCAGGCGGCCGTTCAATTGACGGGCTACGAATTGAAGCACGCGTTTTATGGGAAGAACGTTCCCAACTATTTGACGACCAACACCAATTTGGGAAATTATTTCTTCCGGGCCGCTTACGATTCCGACGCCTTCAGCCCGCAATATATCGCCACGGCGGATATTCCGAACCCGCTGCTGGGCCTGACCTGGCATAAGGCGTATCAGAGCTTCTTCTACGATCAGAACGGAAACCGGCAAACCCTGGTGGGGGACGATCAGGTCGTCTTCACTCCCGAGCCGAGCACGGCGTGGATCGGGTTTTTGGAAGGGACTTACCCGGTGCCGACCAAGGCGGGGATTGTGACGCCCGCCGAGCCCGCGGTGGTTTCCAACATGGAGACCCGCGCGGGGATGTTCGCGTACGGCGTCGCCAGCGCCGATCCGCCGACGGCGAAAATCGTTTACGGCGATACGTTCCTGCCGGTGCTGAAAGTTCCCAGCGCGATCTTCGTCGCGACCGTGAATTTCTAACATCGGGGCGACAACCGTGACTACCGATCCCTTCACCGCATCCGCGCGGGCGATTTTGGCGGCGCTGCGCGCCGGCGCCGGATTCACGTCGATCGTGCCGGCGGGCAATTTGATCGACATGACGGCCGACACGTTCGAGCGGTTCAAAACCACGATTCAAAGCGGCGACACGCCGGAAGTGGTTTTGCTCCAGGAGGCGTTTCGGCTGGCGCCGTTCACCGCCGGCAGCCGCGCGGCGGAGATCGATCAGACGTTCCAGCTCATCGCAACGCACGATTCGCTTCGGGCGGTTCCGCTAAACGCTCTGAAATTTCAGACGCTTTTGGCGCTGGCCGGCGCGGGGCCGTCGCTGGGGTTGGAGGGGCTGGTTCGGCAATGGTCGCTGACCGACGCCCGCGACGATGCCTTCGGGCCCAAGCAATGGCGGCGGGGAACCGAGCGGTGGGTGAGCATTCTGTCGATTGAAGTCGGCATGTACCTCTCACGGGATCGATTGGCCTCGGGCGGCTGAATTCATTTTTCGGAGATTTTTTCATGGCTACAACACTTACCAATCCGTCGGCTACCGCGCAGATCAAATGCCAACTGGGAGCCGGGGCCGTGCCGGCGCTGGTGACTTCGCAGGTGAATCATCAGCCGAACGTGGGGCTCGGCGCGGGGAACACCACCGGCAGCGTGGATCGATGTTTTTCCGAGCCGTTCAACGTTACCAGCGGCACGCCGCTGACGATTAACCTGGTGACGGCGCTCGATCCGCTGGGAACGGCGCTGGGCGCGGTTCACGTGACGTCGGTCCTGGTTGAAAACGACAGCACGACGACGGGGCAGAATTTTACCGTCGGCGCCGGAACCAACCCCGTGCTGGGGACCGACCAGGGGACCGCGCAAGCCAACGGCGGAGTCTTCTTCGTCATCAATCCCAATCCCGGTTATTCCGTCGTTTCCGGCACCAGCGACACGCTGCAGATATCGGTTGCCGCCGGGACCAATGTTCCCGGCAAAGTGACGATCCTGGCGCGATCCGCGTGATCGCGTGCAGGGCGAAACGATTATTTCCTTCATCTACGGGAGTCTTCTCATGGCCGCTTCAGTTTTCCATTCCGGTTCCTTCGGCACCGCCGCGCTGGGCAGCAATGAATTGTCCATCACCGGCTGGGACGTTCAGCCGACGGCTCAGCTCGTCGAATTCAAGAACAGCAAGAGCGGAGGGTACGTCCTTCGCGAAGCCACGTTCAAGGATTGCTCGGTGACGATTCAAATTGATTACGATTTCGGGAACGATCCGTTTTCGTCGCCGTATTCGATTGCGCCGGGGGCGACGCTGACGAACGTGATTTTGTGCCTGCATCAAACGTCTTCGGGCGCGCTCAACGGGCCACAGTGGAATTTTACGTCGCTGGTGGTGGACAACACGCCGCAGCAATTACAGGTGGACGGGCGGATCACCACCAAGATCAGCGCCAAGGGGAACGGCAGCTACACCGCTCCGTAAGAAGACAGCGGAGGAAAGTCGATGAGCGTTTTGTCCGATCTGACGGCTGCCGGCGATTCGGCGACGATCCCCGGGCACGTTCTGTCTCCGCCGCGGCTGCTGGAATGGGCCGAGGCGGAGCAGGAGGCGCAGCGGCAATATCTCTGGTCCGTCGCGGATGCCGCCGGCGCCCTGCCGGCGGCGGCTCGCGACTCGATGTACCAGCGCGCCGTGGACAATCTGAAGACCAGCCCGTTTGCGTTCGGATCGGCCGCGTTCGACGCCTGGGCGACGAGCGCTTCGGCGTTGCCGTTTTTGCTTTGGATGCTGCTGCGAATCAAGGAGCCGCGAATCACCCGAGCCCAGGCGGCGGAACTGCTGATTCAAAACGACGCCCGGCGGATCATGGGCGCGGTGCTGGATTTATGGGGATACCGCGTCCAAAAAAAAGCGCCGCTGCGTCCGCCGGCCCAAGGCAGCGCCCCATCGACTGGCGAAGCATTTTCGCCCGCCTCACCGCCGGCGGCGGAGGAGGCCCTGGATTCAGCTACCGGCAAGTCAGCCGGATGACGCTCGCGCAGGTGATTCATGCCCTGTGCGCCGGCAACGGTTCGGACGACCAGCGGCAAATCGAAGCAGAGGCTTTTGGCCGGCAGTGCGAGGTATTGGATCGAATCTGCAAGCGGAACCGGTGGCGACCGGAGCGGCTAATGGAATTGCCGGTGAGCGAAGTGGCCTGGCAGGTACAGGCGGAAACCGGGGGGAAATCGCCGCAGATAGAATCGCTGGTGGGAATTCTGGTGCGCTTTGCCAAGCAGGGAATCTGATGGCGGATCAGACTTTCGTAATAGAAGTGACGACCATCCCCTCGAGCTCGGCTTTGACTTGAGCATTGGCCGCGCTTTGTGCGTCGATGTATTGGGTCGCGTCCATTTTGCTTGCGCGGTCCACGCCGTCGATGCGATATCGCCCCGGTCCGTCGCCGGAGATTGAAATTGGGGATAATGCCGGCTCGACGGGGAAACCGCGGGAATGATTTTCGGATTCGGTCAAAAGCTTTTTGTTTTTTGCCTCCTGATCGGCGTTCCTAACGACGTTCTGAAGCACGTAAAGGCAAAAGCCGCAGATACCGAGGAAGGACATCACGGCCAGTAGGGGAAGGACAACCGAGAGTATCGCCCTGCCGCGGCGCTCGGACTGCGGATCGTCACCGTGCATAGCCCAGAGGATTACAGCCACGAAGGCTACGGCTATGCCGAGAGAGATCAAAAACAGGAATGTGGACCGCTGCATCTTCATGATCCGGCCTTCGGTGTCGAGACGCGACAATTTTAACTGGCTCGCGGCAACGGGAAAAGCGGAATCATAGCTCGGCAAGTCGCTGGGCGGCCGCTGGAACTTCCATCACTTGCGTACCTTTCAGTTTGCGGTTGCGTGCGATACCCCCTGGAATCCCAGGGCCGCCAGGAAATCGCGCAGGCCTTGTAACTCGTGATCCGTCAGCTTGAATTGCTCGCTTCCGGCTTCGATTTCCACCGAATGGGCATTGGCCAGCGTGATTGCCAGATCGATTGGAATTTCGACGGTGGCGTCATCCGGTTGGGAACTGAATATCTTGGCCGATGCGCGCTGTCCGTCGATGAGAAAGAAAAAGAAATCCGTCGGCATCGCCATGTGAATGTCGGGGTCATAATTGGTCAATTCAAAGAAAACCAGCGGCGGAGCGTTTTGAAGTGCCGAGCCATCGTAGGAATAATCGAACTCGGCGTAATACCCGTAGTCAATATTTGCCAACGGAGATTTGTAAGTGCCGTCGCCGTTGCTTACGAGCAATTTCCATTGACCATTTTTGATGCCGCCGATAGAGGCCCGGGTTACGTTCTTGAAACCGTCGTATTGGATAGTTACTTCGCCGCTAGATTGCGGGGTGACGGGAGACCAACTGGGCACTGCGGGGTTGGGTGTACTCGGCGCAGCCCGATAGCACGCGCTGGTGACAAATGTCGCCGTGAGCAGAGCGGCGATTAAAGATGCAGGCAGGCGATTTCGAGTTTTCCGACGGAGTTTTTTGATCCCGGGATTCCCGGCGGGCGCATCAATCGGCTTTCGAATCTCGGCTTCGCATTTGCGGCATTGGTGGCCCTGCCCGACTTCTTGAGCGTCGGCATCGAATGGTTCACGACAACGAGGGCATTTGAAGATGAGCACGAGTGGTAAATCGTGCATCATGACCGGCGATTTGGCAAATTTAGGCGACGCCGGTGTCGGAACTCGAAAGGAGTTACGTTTTTATGGGAAGTGATACCGGCGATGGTGCTTCGGATTCTTCCGCTGGCGGCGATGTCGCAACGGACATCGGTATGGAGGGATATCCTGCGCTCTTGGAGCAGCTCGGTCGAATGCGGGACGAGAACCGTCTCTCTCACAAGTCGGGCGATCCATACGATTTGATGCAGCAGGCACGCGCTCTTCGAGAATCCGAGTACTCTGGAGCCACCGGATTTCTTCGCCGTCTTGTTCATGAGGGCGATGCTGATCGCGCGGACCAGGACTTCGAGAGCGCGGAACAAGCTCAGCGCAAGGCCGATATGGGCCAAGCGTATGCCGACATTCAGGTGCAAAACGAAAAAGAAATGACCTCGGCGTTACGTCAGACGGATCGCGCACGCGTTTTGAGTCAAATCCCGGCGGGACCGTCTTGGGATGCTGTAATCAGCCAATATTCCTATCAGGATGCGATCGAAGAAGCTGACAAGCTAGGCCAGAGAAGTTACTCGGAGTACGGGGCGGAATTCAAAAATGAGGGCGAACTCGAGCAAGCAATCGCGCGGCTGAAATCCAACGCCGGAGCGGTTCGTGACGAGGAGCATACGCGCGAGGTCAACGAGGAGAATTTCGCCAAAAGCCAGGACGAAGGGCGCCTCAAGTCGCTTCAATTGCGTGAAGGGGGCGATGTTACTGGCGCGGAAAGACAAGATATCATTAATCAGCTAGACGCGGAGGGGCAAGACGTGCCCGCGGGCGACCAGGCAGCCGGAGCGCGGTTCAAGCGGATTCGAAGCCAAACGTTGTCCAATTTCGACGCCGACACGGCCCGGCGGAAAAAGTTCGAGGCGGCGCAATCGGATGATCAGATTCGGGAGTATCAGGAGGAGGGCTCCGAAGCCCAGCTCCGCGGTGAGGGGAAGGATTGGGAGGCCAAAAACGCGGCTTTGAAGTTTTCGACGGAGCAGCGTGTCCGCACATTGCGTGAGGCGGCGGATGCCGAGGCGGATATCACGCGGAAGCAGCAATTGAATCGCGAAGCCGACGCGGCGGATCAGGCGGGGAAGATCGAAGTTCAGGCCCAGTTGCAGGAGCACCAGCGGCAATTGGCGGAGGCTCGAAAGGCCCAGCGGCAACCCCAGCCGACTCCACAAAACCAAGAGCCTGAGCCGGCGGCGCAGAATAATCAATCCGCCGGTTCCGAAGAGCACTGCGAAGGGAGTTTGGAACGGAGGTCTCGGCAGGATCACGGGGATCTCTCCGGCCTCGAGCCGACTTATTTTTCTGACGCCGCCTCGATTCGCCAGGAATATGAGCGGCGGAACATCCAGGCCGCCAACATGGCGCGTCTGGCGGATACAAGCTCTCTTGGCGATTCATTGCCGGCGGCGCTGCGCCAAATCGGCGGGGATCGCCCGCAAATAAGCGGCCGATTCGAGGATTTAATTTCCAAACTGGAAAAGCATTTCGCCCGCGGGCTCACGCTGGCGATGGTGAGGGATTGAAAGCATGTCTCTGGATTCAACCACCGCGATCACATTTCTGGGCGTCAATGTCTGGGACGAAGGGACCGAAGAGCATTTCGTCCGCATCGGCAACAGCTCGGCCACGCGCACGATCCTGTGCGCGTGGGAAGACCGCATCAGCATCATCAATCAGATTCGCGGCGGGGCGGCTATCATCGGCGGATATTATTATTACACGCTCTCGCAGGCCTATCCCGATGCGCCGTCTTTGCCGTTCGATTCGATTCACGTCGAGGGGATTGCCGGCGACGGCGGGCTCAGTGTCGGGCCCAACGGCATGGTGGCGTATAAGTACGCCCGGCTGCAGATTGTTTACAAAACGCTCGATTACATTGAGGGCGTCACCACGGGAACGCTCTCGTTGGATTACGCCACGCAATTCGTCAATTTGCCGCAGAGCGCTTCGACGTATCAATTTCCCGATGGGACCAAGTTGGCCGCGCAGGATACGCCCCCCATTCGCCGGGGGATCGTTTCGCTGGTGCAGACGGTGAAGAACCAGGCGAGCCTTCCATCAGGGACGGTGCAGAGTCTTTGCGGCTGCGTGAACTCGATTACGTTTCTTGGCGGCGCGCCGGGCACCGTGCTTTTCGACGGCGCACACGCCGATCGCCGCCTCACCATGACCGGCGAAGAAAACTGGGATATGACTTACAAATTCCTCTACGATCCGATCGGCTGGAACTATCTCCTTCAACCGAGCAGTACAGCGACCTCCAGCAGCGCCGTCGGGACGTTTCAGCAAGTCACGCGCATCTCCGACGGCAGCACGCTTTATCCGTCGGCGGACCTCAGTCAACTTCTTACTTAACCCCTATGAATCCTTACCCCCGCGCAAGCCGTAGCGAGGGCGCCGGAGTGGCGCTCTCGGCCGATCTTTACAACCGCATGGTTGAAGATATCGAGCGTCTGGACAAGCTTTCCGTGACCTGGCCGCTGAGCATCAGCCGCGGCGGCGGCGGCACATCCATCGGGATAAATCTCCCTCAAGCACAAACATCAACCCAGGAAACGGTGCTGGTCGGCCTCATCGCCATCGAGCCGGGCGGCGGGCGATATTCCGGCACCCTCCTGTCCGGAGACAGCACCGGCAGCACGACCACCAATTTCCAACTCCTGCCCGGCACAACCCAGTCTGCCACGGACGGCCCGACTTACCAATCCAGCGGCGGTTTTCCCGTCAACAATGCCCTGGTCATCAACATCCCCGAGCAATTCGTCCCCAACAGTCATGTGCTCTATCAAATCCAGAGTGATCTGACGTTCGTTCAGGGTCGGATCATGGGTCAAACCACCGAAACTCCGCCGAGAACGATTGTTTATGTGGATGATTGGCCGCTGCGTCCTTGTATTGCCAAGATCACCGGCCCATATCCGACCAGCGTCGGCGGCATTTATTACGGCAAGATCGCGCAGGGCCAATTCGCCAGCAATACGAATTCCTATTCGGCTCAGATGCACATTTACGCCGATTCCGATCTACCTTCGGTTGAAAATTGCTGGATCGCGAACAATTGGGAGCAGGTTTACATCGGACCTGGGAGCGAAGCCCTGGCGGCGGGGACCTATGTTTGGGGTTTTATGTCCGGGTTTCCCGTCGGCGCCTATCCTGGCGGACGCGCAAGCGACGACATCTGGTATATGGTCTACACCTGGTTTCCGGCGCAGGCGGTGGGGATCACGCTGGCCAATCTTCAAACCGTCCAGACCGCCAACGCCAGCTATTCGACCAACGAGCAGAACATGCTCAACAACTGCAAAGCCGATCTGACGAATTTGCGAGCGGAATTAAATCAACTGCAGGTCAACATGAAAGCGGCGGGGTACATTCCGCCGTGAGGCGGCGCGGATCACTCCCCGGATTCGTCGACGATCACCTGCTTGGAAACCGCTTTGGCGATGCGCACGATTTCGTCGCGGTGGACGCGCTGGTCGTTCGGATATTTTTTTCGATTCCAGCATCGGAGGACAAATTGTTCGGGGTCCTGCTCGTCGGGGAAGAGACGTTTAAAGGTGGTGCTGCCGTCGGTGAAGGCGACGTAATAGGAACTGCCGGGGAGGATTCCCTCGCGTTCGACGGCGTCGTAACTGAAGATGACGATCTCGCCGTCGCGCCACTTGGGATTCTGGCAATCGCCGTCGACGGGCGCGGAAAAGGCGCGGCGGTCGGCGGTGGCGGCGAGGCGATTGGCGTCGGGATAGTCGGCGAGCTTGTCGACGCGCCGGCTGGCGGCGATGCCGATGGCGAATTCCGGCAGCGTCCGCGCCGGCCGCTGGCGGGTAACATCGATTCCCGGCGGCAAGCCGCCCTGGCCCGCCAGCGTGCCGGTCGGCGCCGGCGCTGCGGCGGGGGGGCAAAAGGCCGATCGAAACTGATCCAGATTCATTCCCAGCGATACGGCCAATTTGGGAAGGTGCTTGGCGAGAATCCCGGCCGTTTCCTGGCGTTCGACGCGGCTGATGGTTTCGTCCGACACGCCGATCGCGGCGCCTAATTCCCGCTGGGTTATCGCCAGCCGGTTACGGGCGGCGGCTAATTTCCTGCCGTAGACATGAGCGACTCGCGCCATAATCGTGCCTCGTCCCCTTCCTATCACGCGATTTCATATTCTCAAGAAAATTCCATAAATTTACCTTGATTATTCCAAAGTATGGAATATATTTGGAATCAAGTCAAATCGGAAGGAGGGAATTGCATGGGAGCCAGCGAGTTTGAAGGGGGATTCGATGCGTGGGGGGATGCGGATGCCGTTTGCTTGTGGCGTGCCTGCCAGCCGGATCAGCAGCAGGAGATCGCCGACCGATTCGCCGTCGCCCACGCCGACGGCGTGCGCGATGCGCTCCTGGATGCGCAGGATGCCCTGGCGGCGCCCGCGGCCGCGGGAAAGGACTCCGCGGCGATTCTGGCCCGAGCGATTTGGCGGGAATGGTCGGTTTACCGCGACCGATCGGTGGAAGACCTGCATCGTCGCGGCCGATTGCGTCTGGAATCCTCAAGGCCTTAACCCCCCGGTGAATCGTCATGTCGAAGCAGGCCATAACCATCGAGAATATTTCCAATAGGGCCAGTGCGCTGGCGGCGGAAACGCGCACGGCGCGGCGCAAGCGGCTCAAGTCCATCGTGCCGACCGAAGCCGAGCGCCGGATCGCCAGCGAGCATCTGCGCCGCCAGATCGAGCGCATCCGCGAGAAAATATTTCTCGTCGCCTGCTCGGCGGCGTGGGCGGAGGACTGCCTCTATCGCGGCGTGGAATACGTCCCCAATTTTCGATGCCACTGCGCCCTGTGCAGATCGAAATATCCGCATCGGCTCTATCCCGGGCAGGCGCGCGAATCGCGCGTGAGCGCGGATTGCCAGGTGGAGGTTGAGGAGGATCCGGAACTGGCCGAGGATTTGGCTGCCCTGCGCAACGAGCGGGTGAGGGTGGGGAGCGTCTTCATTGCCGGCGTAGGGAGCGACCGAAGTCGCCGCAAACGCAGGCGGCGAAAGCGCAATCGGAAACGGTAGGGGGGACCCAAGCGAACCCCGTGTTTTCGGAGGGAAGACACTCCGATGTCCAGGCGGCGATCCAAACCGGCGGCCGAGCCGCCGCGGCTGACGGTGCGGCAACAAGAAGTCCTGGCCATGCGCTACGATCTGGGCGCGACGATCGAGCAGATCGCCGTGTGGCTGACCATTTCACCGCGGGCTGTTTCCTATCGGCTTCGCACCGCCCATCGCAGATTGCGCGGGAGAACGTGGGCGGACTACGCGAAGGCTGAAAAAAAGGGTCGAACCTATAGTGTGTCGCAGATTTCCGCGGCGACGCGGTGCGAGCCGCAGAATTTGGGCGAAATATGAGCGGAACAAAGATACGGAGTCGGGCTTACTGATCCGAAGTATTGTTGCCGGAAGAGGAGGAGTCGGAGCCGCCGGAGGGCGCGGTGGTGGACCTGGATTGGCTGACCCATTGAACTTTTTCTTTATGGTCGGCGCTGCCGGCGTCGGCGCCGGCGTTGAGGACTTTAGCGACGCCGTTGTCATCGACCACGGTGACGAAGAAATCCTGATTTCGGCCGTGGCCGTCGACATAGGTGCTCTTGGTGGAATAGTCGATGCCGCCGACGACGCCGCCGATGGGGTCGCCCGGGTTGACGGTGAACTGCTGTTGTTGCCATAGTCCAGCCGCCCAGGTGAAGACGTCAAACGGAAAACCTTTGGCTCCCTGGCCGCCCTGAGCGGCACAGTAGAAATAGGTTTGCGGAGGAATCGCCACCGCCGGGGTGGTGGCGCTGGTCGGCGCGACCAGAGCGAGTTGCGACGCCCACTGGGGGTCTCTCACGCGAGCGGCGGGCAAATCGAACATCGGATTTCGCAGTTTGTAACTGAGGCAATAACGATAGGTTTTTCCGGATTCGACGAGATCATTGATGTAAACGAGCATGTCCGGCATCGGTCCTGCCGGTGCGCCTGTGGCGGGGATAAAGTTAAATGCGGCCGTTGGAGGGATGGGCGCGGCCGAAGGCAGAGGTTTGACGGGGATGATCTGCTGGCTCGGATCGTTATTTGCCGGGGCCGCGGCTGCGGCGGGCTGCGCTGGCGCCGCCGCGCCGGCGGCGGGAGCCGCACTCGTGCCGATCATCGTTTGCAATTGCTGGCCGGGATCGAGCCAGGCGCTTCCCGCCGGCGCCGCAGCTAGGTCGGGAAACGGCGGGGTGGCGATATCTGCGAAGTGCGGACTGGCCCATAGGAGGTATTGCCGCTCGGCGATCAACTGATTTGCCGGCGGCATCGGCTGCACCGGATTGTTCGGCAGGCGAGCCACTTCCACGTCCGGGCCCCACTGGCCATCGGGCAACTGTTCGCTTCGATAGGCGGTCACATCCAGGAAGAAAGTGTCGCGCATCGCGTCGGGGAGTTTCCACGGCTGGTTGGGAGCGGTGGGGCCGAACGCCTTTTTCCATTCTGCCGCCAGAGGTCCGACGGGGACCGAGAAAGCAGCCGTGACCCAATGAACGTCGGTCCGGCCCGCCCCTTGCGCTGCGGGAGCGGCCGGGTTGGCGGGGGGCGGGGCGGCGGTTGTCGGGAAACTAACGATCGAGCTTTGTCCGGTGATCACCAGAAGCGGCTGCGCGGGGGGCAACTCCGGCAGTTCGGTGATCACCGGTCCCCCCGCCATGGGCGTCGAGATGGACGTCGGAATCTGCGCCGGCTGCCAATCCCATAATCCGGCAAATAGAAGTTGCTGGCTCGGCGGCGTTGGCGGCGGGTTGAGCCGCTGGCTGATCAGCTTGCTAAAATCCTGGACCTGGAACGTCGGTATTTGCGGATCGGTCATTCTCTCTTTTAGGCTTTGCACCGGACCGTTGAGAATGAAATCGTCCACGTTGCCGGGATTCAGCCGCGAACCGTTGATGACGGCGACCACCGGCGGATTCAGCAGGTAGGACCAAACCATGAACCCCAGGAACCCGACCCCCAGCGCCAGGGCGATCCATTCGACGTTCTTCTCAAGTATCTGAGCAACCTTTTGCATGGTTCACGCTTAATTATTGTTGCCATTGTCGCTGCTGTTATCGCCGCCCGCGCTATTGTTGGGCAGCGTGCCGGTGCCAGGCGCCTTTCGCGAATCGGGAAGCAAATCGGCGGTCCAATTCTTCATGAGCAGATCCTCCCCGTCGATTTCCAGCCGCACCACGGGCTTATCTCCGAACCGGAAACCTTCGCTGGCGGCTTGTGCGGGATCGACCACTTCCAAAATCTGCACGTTGACGATCGTGATGAACTGTCCGAGCTGAAAATCGCGTAGAACCTCCGGCAATTTTTCCGCGTCGACATCGAGTTTGAGATCGAAGCGGTAGACATCGTACAGCGCGTTGCAGACTCGCCCCGTGGAGGAAACGGTGGGCTCGCTGGGCGTTGGATTCGTAACACCTGCCTGGATGTCGTTGGCAGCGCTCGCCGCCGCCGCATTACATGGGGCGATGCTCTGCAACTTCTCGATTTCCTTGATGGGGGTGTGCAAAATATCCACCGAGGGCGGTCCATTGGGGACCGCGGGGTCGGCATATTGATTATTGATCCGCGCGATGGCCTGTGTGACGTCGTCGACAATCCACATTTCGAGCTGCGCGTCCCAAATTTGTCCCGCTTCCGGCGGGGCTTTGCCGGCGCCGATGGCGATCGTTCCATCATATGGAAGGGCGCCAGGCTCCATATAAATCGCGAACTGCTGGGCGCGCGCCAGTTGCATGTCGGACTTTAAAGTCGCGGTGGTGCTGGCGAACACGTCCTGTGCTTCTTTCATCGCGGGAGAATCCGTACCGCCGACGGTTACCCCATATTGGCTGTAAATCTCCGCCTGCTTCTGATTGGTGGCGGCGGTGATTTCATCGTCCGTTGGCCGGGCGCAGGAATTCAAAATCTTCTGCCAACGCGCGTAATTAGTGGTTTCGGCGATGTATTTCTGGGCAAAATTGTATTTGGTGGGATCGTCCGGCTTGGGAAGTTCATTGGGATAAAGCGGGGCATGCTGGTTGAGGCTCACGGCGGCTTGTACCAGGTTGTCGGCCTGCTTGGTGACCTGCGCCACGGCGGCCTTGCCGGCGTCAATGACGTCCTGCGTGGGGAAGACGTCCAAAACCGGCTGATCGGTTTCATCCGGCGAGAGCAACGGCATGTGCCGCTGCTCCAACAGCAGCGACTCCACCTGCGCCTCGATCCCCACGCGCTCTCCCAATTCCTTTTGCAATGCCGTGTACATTCCCGTGATCGGCCAGAACTTGGCCACCACGGCCAGTATCGCCAGAACGCCGAAGATGATGCTGAAGAGGTTCTTCTTCAGCACTTGCAGGAATGCCTTGACGGGTTCGCCTAATTTAATTTTGGCCATGAGCGAATCCCTCGATTGTTACGCCCCGCCCTGCGATGCGCCGGCGGGGGCCGCCGGGGGCGGATAAATCACGACGATCAGGACCACTTTCATCTCCCAATCCTGCGTGCGGTCTTCGCCGGTGATGCGATCCAGGAGCGACGGATCCACCGCCGGGCCGCCGGGCCGCCCTTGCATCTGCGGCGAGCCGGAGTTGTCCGACATTTGGCCGCCCTGCGCGGGCGTCGTACCGTTCAATTGGTTGGTGGCTTGGAAAGATGTCTGCATCGCCTGAATCCGCGTCTGATCGTCCTTCAACTGCTGCTGGCCGATCGGATTGAATACCTTGGCGATATAATATTGCTTGGGCGCATCTGGATGCTGGGTGGTGTACTGCGTCATCCAGGCCGCGTTCATCTGCTTCAGGCGGGCGATCATCGTGTTAATGACCCACGGATACGCGTCGTGATGGGGCGTCGTCAGGTTCATCGAAATAATGAATCCGCGCGATCCCGTCGGCGGATTATCGGTGTCCGTGGGATTAATGGTAAGCCCCGGGCCGAGCTGTCCCGAATTAAGCGACGCCATCAAATCCGGGCTGTAAACCGACGACAATTTGTCGATTTGAATGATTTCACGATT
>JBEKPV010000024.1:0-26334 GCA_049520395.1 Tepidisphaeraceae bacterium | reverse complement strand
GATCGACGTCGGCTTTCAGGTCGGGGCGCCGCTGGAGCGGACGTGGAGCTGCGCCGAGGACACCACCGAGCCGTGTTGGGCGTGCCGCAGTTGCCGGGCGCGGGAGGCGGCGTTTTTGCAGGCGGCCAAACAGGATCCGCTGCGCAGCGTTCGCAAGCTATAGGCCGCTGCGCGCGGTCGCGTGACCGTTTTTGCCAAGGGTGCGGAATTTTCGTTTGAGCACGTCGCGGAACGGCGCCAGTCCGCTGTCGCCCGATTCACGCAGACACGCCAGCGCCGTCAGGCGCAGGGCGTCGGTCGGCTGGCGCGTGTCGTGATAGCCGAGGGCTAAAAATAGTTCCACAACCACATCGCGCGGGAAACGCCGGCGGGCCTGCTGAAAGCGGCGCAGCGCTTCGCGGGCGCGGCCGACGGTGCGGAGCGACGAGCCCAGGCAAATGAGCGCGTCGCGCAGGGCGCTGCCGTCCAAACCGAGGCGAATCGCCTGTTCGTAAAGCGGGATGGCCTCGTCCTCGCGGCCGAGGCGGTCGAGGGCGAACGCCGATTCCAGCCACGCCTCGGCCACGTCCGGATAGCGCCGGCGCAGGGCCGCCAGCTGGCGCAAGCCGCTGGCGGCGCGAATCTCCTCCTGAACGCGGCGCGATTCGGCCGATTCAGGCTCCGGCCTTGTTCGGATCGTGGTCATAATCGTATGGGGCCAATGCCCCGGTCCCGCGCACCGGGGTGAGCGTGAAGCGCCGACCGGCCGCCCTGAATTTGAACGGATGATGGTTGTTGATCCCCCGCCGCAGCTGAATGCGCTGCGCTTTCCGCGTCAATCTGCAAAGCCACACGGGGGAGTGAAACCGATTCACCTGCACCTCCGGAAATTCCGCCGGCGGCGTATCGCGCGGAACGTTCAGCACGTCGATGTTCGGATCGAAATCCGGATTCTTCACGTCCAGAAACAACCGCATCTGGTTGAGCGTCACCATCCCCGTGAGATTGTCGAAAATGTGCGCAATCCCACGGTCGATCACCAAGGCGCGGTCGGGGTCCCCTCCGAAGGCCAATGATACCCCATGGTGTAACGTGGACGAGCCCTTCCGGCAATCGACAAAGTGCCCTTTCATGATTCTTCCGTCGGTCGCCAGAAACGTCAAAACGTCGACCTGGCCTAAATGAATTCCATACACTTCGTAGCCGTTATGTTCACGATCGGCGAAATCCGAGCCGTGATAGACGGCGGTGAAATTTCCCTGTCCCGGATTCGGCAGCACGATGCGCGAATGGGCGCTGGTGCGGAGATAATAGGTTCGAATCCAATAAAGCCCCGGAATTTCGGTGGTTTCCAACACCTCTTCGGGCTCCTGCACCTCCCGGAGCTTCATCTTCCGCATCATTTGAATGGTCCGAATCGCCCACATGAGTATTTCTCCTCTGGCAAGGCGAGCGCCCCCGAAGGCGCGGGCCGCGCCATAGAGCGTCGATCGTTTGCGTCCTAACCGGAGTTATCGCACGTCGGTGACGGTCAGTTCGAATCCGTCCTGGCGGGCGGCGGTTTGGAGCTGATCCATGGTGGCTCCGCTCTTGATGGCGGTTTTGAGCCCTTCGACGGACCGGGCGGCGATGCCGCCGATGCCGGCGACGATCGGGTAGGCCGAGCAGCTTATGGCCGAAATTGCCACCACGGAAAAGACTCCGAACACGGTGCTAATGAGGCTTCGCATGACGCAGGCTCCGTTGTTTGACGCGTTGATTCACGGCACCCAGTTATCGTCCGCCGCCAGCAACGCGTTTTCCGGCGGGAGGGTGATTCGAGTTCGATACGTTTCCGAGACGATCGCATCTTCATTTTTGCCGGCCGGGACGTAGTGAGCCCATTGATAGGCCCGAGCGGCGCGGCGACGGTCGATATCCGCCAACACCCCCCCACTATCGGGGCTCGCCAGAAAATCCGCGGCCGATTGGGCGAAGAGGCCGCCTAAGTCGCTCAGCTCTTTCACATTCAAATGGCGCTGCGGGTCCATGCTGTTGAGTTCATACGCCAGCGTGATGGGCCCGAAGCGGCGGCTGAGCCAACCGCCGAGGCGATCGGGCGACCAACCCCGCTGCATCGGTCGGCGTAATAAGCTGCACCCCTCGGCCGCGACGCGATCCATCAGCAATTCGTGCAATCGCAGGGAGGCGGCTCCCCTCACGCCGTCGCTTTCCAGCAGGGCCGCCTGGACATCCGGGCCTTCGTGCGATTGACGGTTGTGCAGATCGAAAACCACGTCCAGACGATTGCCGGCGTTTGCCCAGGCCTGGAACCAGTTGGCGTAGGCGATCGATTCCGGAGTCTTCAGCGACATCAGAAAACTGATGATGATCCCCTCGTGGCGGCTGATGTAGGACGAGTCGGGATCGAGCATCGGAATCACCAGCCAGGTGCATCGCCGGCGTAAATCGGCCGACTCGGGCGTCTGCGCCAGCAGGTATTCCGCCGCGCCGCGCGCGGCCCACATGGCATCGTGCTCATCGGCGTGCTCGCCGGCGTAAATCAGAACGCATGGCTTGGTCGGATTTGCATCGCCGATTTGCAGGAGCAACAGCGGCCGATTTTCGCGCGAGCGGCCGATCCGAATGACCTCGACGCCGTCTCCCCCGGCGAGCGAATCGAAAAACGCCTCGTTGTCCGCCGGCGTATAGGGGACGCGCATGGCGATCGTCGCATCATCTCCCGCAAACTTTTGCGTGAAACAGAAGGTTGTGGAGTTCTGCATCCAGGCGGCGGCGATGTAGTGCCAGTCCTGCCCGCGCGTTTCCGGCAAATCCGCGCCGTTCCAGGCGCGCTGAGCCTCGAAATCAGCCGGGTTTTCCGCGGCGGATTGCTGATAAACGGGGTTCAGGGACCACCATTTATCGAGCGGGCCGTCGTCGTTTTTGATGTCGATGCGCACGGTCCGGCCTGCCAGGCCGTGCAGGCGAAACATAAACCAGTCGCGAAAGACCGGGGTGGTGACCTTCACCAGCAGATGCGTTGGCGAAATCGACGTCACCTCGACCGGCGTGCTGCACTCGAATCCCGTTTCGACCTGCACGGGGGATTCGCCGGCGCGCTGGGCCGCGAGGCGCGCCGCCTCGATCGGCGGCTCCCTGCCGACCGGCGATTCGGCAAGATCGATCAACTTTGAAACGCGAACCAGTTGATCGGCGTCCAGGCCGGCCATATCCCCGGTTAGCCCTGAGCGATCCCCGCGCTGCAGGGCGGTCACAAATGCGTTGGCGGCGTCCCCCCCGCCGCTGATGGCCCGGATCGCTCGTGCGACACCTTCCAGGGCCACGCGCAGATGCTCGTCGTCGCCGCCGCAGACGACGCAGCCGCGCTCGAAACAGGATTTTGCCTCAACCGGCCTATCCGCCAGTAGCAGCAGATTCCCCAGGCCAACCATGCTCCCATACGATTCATGTTTGTCGCGCAGGCGCTGCATCGCCGGTTCGTATTGCGAATCGTCAACGACGATGGCATCCAGCGCTTTTCGATCCAGCGGCTCGCCCGGCGGATTTTTCAGGGCCTGACTGAGCAGATCAATCGCATCGGACGTCGCGGCGAGCGTGGCGACGTTGAAATAACTCTTGGCCGCGGGGACTGCCAGGTCATTTTTCCCCTCGGCCAGGAGGGCCGCAACGCGCCCGCGCTGCTCCTCGGAGACGGCGGGCATGCCCTGCGGTTTTTGCTCGATCGCCTCGGCGGAGAAATTTTCGACGTCCTCAAAGTCCCGCGCGTCGAGCAGATAGGTCAGCCATTTGGGCAAGCCTTCGGCCAGCATCCGCGGACGCTCAATGGCGATTTGCCGGACGGTTTGCACGCCCTGGGCAATTCGCTTTGGATCGGTCTCCTGCAACAGGCCCAGGATGCGCAGGATTTCGTCTTCTTCGGTAAAACCTCCGGCCGGGGTGGGCGCCCGGGGTGGTGACGCCGTGGCGATGGGGGCGGCGATCGACGTGAAGGGTGGTATGGGCCACAGTCGCCAGGCCGCCGCGAGCAGCGCTGCTGCCGCCAGGAGCAGCCCGAGGGTCCAGGCCGCGCCGGCCCGGGAGATGCGAGGATTCAAGACCGAGCGTGCCTGTTCGCCCATGCTTGCCGCCGCCTAATTCGCCGCGCCCTCCGACGGAAAATCCTGCCCGCGCCGTCGGGCTACGTATTTAGTTTTTTAGAGTTTTCGTGTCAATAGTTGTGGATGAAAAATGTTCAAATTTTGCGCGGGGATAGCTCCCCGCCTCCGGGGCGGGGAGGGGCGGATGCGGCTTTTTATTTACCGCCGGCTCGGCTATACTCGGCCCCGGCTGGTTGGAACCGGCCCATCTGGCGGAAATTGCATGGACGCAAAGCATTCCCACGGCGAAGTCCGCTGCCTCATTTCCCGATCGGCACTGCTGCATAACGTCTCGCTGATCCGCAAAATCATCGGGCCCAACGTGAAAATCTGCGCGGTCGTCAAAGCGGACGCCTATGGGCACGACGCGGAGGTGGTGGCGGATACCCTGTGTAATTTCGCCAGTGGGCAGATCGAGCCGCCGATGGTGGATGGGCTGGCGGTGGCGGATATCGACGAAGCGGCCGCCTTGCCCCCATCGGAAACGCCGATCACCGTGCTGCGGCCGGTGGAAAACGCCTATCTCGGCATGCAGCGGTCGCGGCTGGAATTTGCGGCCCAAAAAGGGTGGATTCTCTCGCTGGCCAGCGCGGCGGCGGCGGATGACCTGAACCGGATCTGCCTCTCCCGTGGGCTGCGCGCCCCGGTGCAGATCATGCTGAATACGGGGCTCAACCGCGGCGGGGCCGACGCGGGGGATTTTGCGGAACTGGTCGAGAAAATCATTTCGCTGCCGGCCCTGCGATTGCAGGGGATCGCCACCCATTTTGCTTCCAGCGACGAGGCGCAGAATCCGTTTAATTCGCTGCAACTGACGCGGTTTCAGACGGCGCTGAGCCGGGTGCCGGTGACCAGCCAATCGATAATTCCGATTCGCAGCGCGGCGAATTCCGGGGGCGTTTTTTTCCATCCGGAATCGTGGCTGGACATGGTTCGGCCGGGGATCGCCATTTATGGGATCGACCCGACGGGCCGGCCGCATCTGGATCGGCATTTGCGGCCGGCCTTGCGCTGGACGGCGCCGCTGATCGGGATTCGGGCGGTGCCGGCGGGATCGACGGTTGGGTACGGGCAGACCTGGATCGCCCCGCAGCCGATGCGGCTGGGATTGGTGCCGGTCGGTTACGCCGACGGGTATCCGCGGTCGCTGTCCAATTGCGGGAACATGATCGTTGGCGGCCAGCCGGCTCGCGTTACGGGGCGCGTCAGCATGGATTTAACGGTGATCGATTTGACCCAAATCCCCAGCGCCTGCGTGGGGGATGAGGTGACGATCATCGATGCGGATCCGCTCAGTCCGGCGAGCGTTTATAAAATCGCGGATTTGGCGGAGACGATTCCGTACGAGATTTTGTGCCGAATCGGGCGGCGGGTTCGGCGGGTCGCCGTGGACGATTTTGATATCCCGTCGCGCGGCGGGCAGATGGCGGGGTCCGCCAACGCCTAGTTGCGGCGACTGTTGCCCATGATCTGAACGAGCATCAAAAACAGGTTGAGGAAATCCAGATAGAGCATGAGTGCGCCGTTGATGGCGTATCGGCCGGCCATGGCGGCGTCGCCGGAGGTGGAGATGGCGACTTGTTTGAGGCGCTGCGTGTCGTAAGCGGTCAGGCCTAAAAATACGGCGACGCCGACGTAGGAGACGATCCAGACCAGCGCGGGGCTTTGGAGGAAGATGTTGACGACGGAGGCGACGATGATGCCGATGAGGCCCATGAATGCGATTTTTCCCATGCCGGTGAGATCGGAGCCGGTGAATTTACCGTAGAGGCTCATGGCGCCGAACATGACGGCGGAGGCGATGAAAGCGCCGGCGAGCGAGGGAAGGCTGTAGGCGACGAAAATGCCGGAGAGGGTGAAGCCGTTAAGGGCGGAGTAGACGAGAAATAATAGTGTGGCGACGGAGGCGCTAATCCTCTGGACGGCGGCGGAGATAACGCCGACGAGCAGAATTTCGGCGATGAAGAGGATGATGAGAGTCGGGCCTTTGAAGACGCTGGCCAAAATGGCGGGCTTGGTGGAGACCCACCAGGCGATGGAGCCGGTGAGGGCGAGGCCGACGGTCATCCAGAGATAGACGGCGTTGAAAAACGCGGCTACGGCGGGGGAACCATCGGCATAGGCGTAGTCCAGCGGATTCACGCCGGACTGCTGCTGGGAATAAGGGGATCGGCCGAATGAACTCATGGGATGACTCCTCAATGTTTTAGTGCGGTCAATTCTATCCCTTGGCGCGCCTGTGCGTCTACCTTTGCGCAATTTTATCACGGCCTGGGTCGGCGATGAGGCGGTTCTGATTGTCCGATCGCCGGGAGGCGGATATTCTCCGGGGATGAGTGCGAAAACATTGACGTTGCGCGGGTTCCAGAAACATATTGCGGATCGGTATGCGAAAATCGATCGTCGCCGAGGGTCGGCCAAGACGTTTTTGTGGTTTGTGGAGGAAGTGGGCGAATTGGCGACGGCGCTGGGGTCGGGAGACCGGGAGAATTTGCGGGAGGAATTCGCCGACGTGCTGGCGTGGTTGTGCACGATGGCGAATATCAACGATGTCGATCTGGCGGAGGCGGTAGTGGAGAAATATCTGGCGCGCTCGCGGCCCAAGGGGCATAAATGAGATTCTGAAATCCCCCACGGATAGCTATCCGTGGGCTTTGGTGGGTAAACTAACGCATCATGTCTAATACCGACCTGCTGCGGCCGAAGGCTGAACATTCCAAATTCTGGCAGAATGCGCATCACTACTTCGACAGCGTCTACCAGACGATGAACTTGAATCCGATCTGGCGGGAAATGCTGTCGAGCCCTAAACGGGTGCTGACGGTCTCCTGCCCGGTTCGCATGGATGATGGACGCATTCAAGTGTTTACGGGGTATCGCGCGCAGCACAATAATGCGCGCGGGCCGTTCAAGGGGGGGATACGATACGACGTTGGGGTGAATCGGGATGAAATCATGGCGCTGGCCATGCTGCAGACGTGGAAGAATGCGCTGGTGGAATTGCCGTTCGGGGGAGCAAAGGGGGGCGTGGTGTGCGATCCGCGGGCACTTTCGATGGGGGAGAAGGAACGACTGACGCGGAGATATACGAGCGAGATTTTGCCGATCATTGGGCCGGTGCATGACATTCCGGCGCCGGATGCGGGAACGGATGGGCAGGTGATGAGCTGGGTGCTGGATACGTATAGCATGATGGTCGGGCATCAGGAGCTGGGGGTTGTGACCGGGAAACCCGTCAATCTTGGCGGGTCGGTTGGGCGCGAGGAGGCGACGGGACGCGGGGTCATGAATGTGCTGCGCGCGTTTCTGGCGACCCAAAACAAAACGCTCGACGGGGCGCGAATCGCCATTCAGGGGTTTGGAAATGTCGGCTTTCACGCGGCGCGGCTGCTGGAGGAACGCGGGGCGCTGATCATCGCTGTTTCGGAGCGGAAAAGCGGGGTTTATAACGAGCATGGAGTTGATGTCGATCATCTTGGACTCTATTACCGCGAGCGCGGGGATATGAACGATTACCCGCATGGGGAATCGATCAGCAATGAGGAACTGATCACCTGTAATTGCGATATTCTGATCCCGGCGGCGATGGAGAGCACGATTACCGAGGAGCTGGCGCCGCAGATCAAGGCGCATACGATGGTGGAGGCGGCGAACGGGCCGACGACGCCGGAGGCGGATGATATTTTGCGAGATAAGGGGATCACGGTGCTGCCGGATATTTTGGCGAACGCGGGAGGCGTTACTGTGAGCTATTTTGAATGGGTGCAGGGGTTGCAGAATTTTTTCTGGAACGCGAAACAAGTTCAGGATGAATTGCAGAAGGTCATGGAAGGGGCGTTCAAGGCTGTTAATGCCAAGGCGGATGAAGCGGACTGCGATTACCGCACGGCGGCGTATACGATCGCAATCGGGCGTGTGACGGAGGCTTGTCAGATGAAGGGGTTGTTTCCGTGATATTTTTGCGCATGGAAGAAATTTCTCCGCGGGGGAAATGATGAATGGCCGGCGATGGCGGAAACTCGAAATTCGAATGATCCCGGCGCGCCGGGAACGAATGAAAGACGCATTCGTTACCGCCTTTATTCAGCATTCAGCATTCAGCATTCAGCATTCTTTTTAAATTTCGGACGGCGCACACAACGGTGGGCGCGGGGTTGTACAAGGAACTGCGCTCACCGGTTGTGTGCGCCTGCCGCTGGGAGTTACGCCGATACGAGGGGCGTGAACTTCAGCGGGGGACAGATCCCGGGTCGCTGGGCGGTCAAGCGCTTGGCCGGCCATACTCCGGGGGTCTGCGTCCTTCGAAAAAAAATGTTGTCCCTCTATATAAGGGTCTGGCGCCTGAAGGTTTTTGGGGGTTTTTTAGAAGGGTCTGCGGATTCGGATTTTCGCAGGTGCCGGGGTGATGGGGAGTTGCGCGGGGAGAGAAGAAATATTTGAGGATTTTTTAGTGAGAAGGCGAGATTTGATAGTTGAAAAAATAACTAATCCGGCCAGGAGGGCGAGGCCGGACCAGGCGGCGCTGGGGAGGGGGACGGCGGTCGAAGTGGGGTTGGGGTTGGTGTTGAATTCGATCACATAGCCCTGGGGGAGGTCGAAGCCGGGAGTGCCGCTTTGTGCGGTGTCGCCCCAGGTGGGGCCGATGCTCGCGAAATCGTAATAGTCGATGGCTTGAAGGGGGAGGTCGCCGGGGAAGCCGTCGGGTTGATTGGAGTACCAGTTGTTGTAGGAGAAGGGCGCGCCGTTGACCCAGGTCCAGGTGGCGTCGGAGCCATTGGTGTCGTTGGTGGAGGTGGCGCCGAGCCAGGGGCCCAGGAAATCGGAGTTGACGCTGAGGGCTGTCCAATAGGAGGGGGCGGAAATGAGATTGAAGACGAAGGTGTTTTGTGCGGAATCGGTGGGGCAGGCGAGGTAGCCGCCGGCGGCCTGGGCGGCGGATTCGGCGGCGCCCCAGGTGATGCCGGTGGGGACGAGGACGGGCTGGTACCATTTGCCGTCGGCGGAATCGAAACTGGCGGGAGTGGCCTGGGCTGTGGTGGCGCGGGCGGTAAATAGCGCGAAAATCACCAGCGCGAGCGCGGTTGAAAACCTTGCACGTGACATGCTTCTTCCCTTCTGATCCAGCCCACTGAACTGAGCGGAAATTATACCGAATTCGGGCGGGACATCCATGGAAATCTGGCGGGGACGGGGGGACCCACGGCAGCGCCATTCGATCCCGGCGCGCCGGGACTCATGGCAGGCCGTGGGCGTTCTGGGGAATGGGGAGATTTATCGGGGTTGGTTGCCTAGGGCGGCGGCGATTTGCTTGGCGTCGCCGATTTGGGTGATTCGGAGGCCGAAGTTTTCGGCTACTTTTACGGCTTCGCCCTGGCCTATCACTTTGTTGTTGATCATCAGTTCCAGGGGCTCGTCGTTGCTTTTGGAGAATTCGATGATGGCGCCTACGCCGAGGCGCATGACCTCGTGGACGTTGAGCTTACGCTCGGCTAGGCGGACTATGATGGGGACCTCTAATTGGAGGATGCGCTGCAGCTCCGTGCGGGAGGTGGCGGCGGGGGCCGGGGGCTGGGCGTGTAGTACGGGCATCCGTTCCTCGTAAGCCGACCCGAAAAATGGGGGGCTTCGATCTATTATCGGCAGTTTGAAATGGATCGCAATAGGGAGGGAAAGGGACGCAGGCACGAAGGCACGCAGGCACGAAGGGAAATGCGGGATCTGGGTTACCCTTTGCGCCTCCGCGCCTTTGCGCCTTTTCTTACACTTTTTTCATTAGGAGGCAGGCGTTGTGGCCGCCGAAGCCGAAGCTGTTGCTTAGGGCCAGGGCGACGCGTTTGTCGCGGGCTTTGTGGGGGACGAAGTCGAGGTCGCATTCTTCGTCGGGGTGATCGAGGTTGATTGTGGGGGGGATTAAGTTGCGGTGGATGGTCATGGCTGTGATGACGGCTTCTACGCCGCCGCTGGCGCCCAGGAGGTGGCCTAGTTGGCTCTTGGTGGAGCTGATGGCCAGTTTTTTGGCGTGGTCGCCGAAGGTGTTTTTGATGGCACGGGTTTCGGCGAGATCGCCGAGGGGGGTGCTGGTACCGTGGGCGTTGATGTAGTCGACTTGGTCGGCGGAGACGGCGGCGTCTTTGAGGGCGAGGACCATGGCGCGGCTGGCGCCGCGGCCTTGTTCGTCGGGGGCGGTGATGTGATAGGCGTCGCCACTCATGCCGTAGCCGACCAGTTCGCTGTAGATTCTGGCGCCGCGTTTTTTGGCGTGCTCGTACTCTTCGAGAACGACGATGCCGGCGCCTTCGCCCATGACGAATCCGTCGCGGTCTTTGTCCCAGGGTCGGCTGGCGTGGGTGGGGTCATCGTTGCGAGTGGAGAGGGCGCGGGCGGCGCAGAAGCTGGCCATGCCTAATTCGCAGAGCGCGGCTTCGGAGCCGCCGGCGATCATGATGTCGGCTTGATCGTATTGGATGAAGCGGCCGGCGTCGCCGATGGCGTTGGCGCCGGTGGCGCAGGCGGTGGCGACGGCGGTGTTGGGGCCGTGAATTCTAAAGAGGATGGAGACGTTTCCGCTGGCGGCGTTGACCATGAGGCGAGGGACGGTGAAGGGGCTGACGCGGGAGACGCCGCGGGTGACGAGGATTTTGTTTTGTTCTTCGAGGGTTTCGATGCCACCGATGCCGCTGCCGATGATGACGCCGCAGCGGAAGCGGTCTTCTTTTTCGTAGTCGAGAGCGGAATCGATGACGGCGGAGACGGCGGCGGCGACGGCGAACTGTCCGAAGCGATCGAGGCGTTTGGGCTGGAGGCGTTCAGGGGTGAAACGGGAGACGTCGAGTTTGGTGAGATCGAAGTGGGTGCATTCGCCGCCGAACTTGGAGGGGTAGTTGGTGGCGTCCCAGCGGGTGATGGGCCCGATGCCGCTTTTGGCGGCGCACAGATTTTCCCATAATCCCTCGACGGTTTCACCGAGGGACGTGACGACCCCCAAGCCGGTAATGACCACACGGCGCCTATTCATGATCGGGACCGCTCGACCGGTTACTTATTGCCAGAGTGTTCCTTGATGTAGTCGATCGCCTGCCCGACCGTCTGGATTTTCTCCGCTTCTTCGTCGGGGATGGACAGTTCGAACTCGTCCTCGAATTCCATGACCAATTCGACGGTATCCAGCGAATCGGCGTTGAGGTCGTTGATAAAGTGAGTTTCGCGGGTGATTTCACTTTTATCGACGCCCATTTGCTCGCTGACGATCTCGATGACCTTCTGATCGATGTCTTCCATAGAGTCCACCTGCCCTGACCGTTCGAAGATTCCCCGGACCACGCGGCCCGAAGGTTGGAAAACTATAGCCGTGACGGGGGGTTTTGCAACAATGGGGGAAGAGTGGGGACCCAACGGCTGGCCATCCGTTGGCTTTCTTGTGGAGAATGTTGTATGGGGCCCGGCGTTTTTTGGGTTTACATGACCATTCCGCCGTCTACGCAGAGGACCTGGCCGGTTATGTAGCCGGCGTCGGGGCTGGCGAGGAAGGATACGGCGGCAGCTATCTCGTTGGGGGAGCCGAAACGTTTCAGGGGGATCAGGGCTTTTGCGCCTTCTTTGATTTGGTCGTTGAGGACATCGGTCATGTCGGTGGTGACGAAGCCGGGGGCAATGACATTGCAGGTGACATTTTTGCCGGCCAGTTCCTTGGCGACGGATTTGCTGAGTCCGATGAGGCCGGCTTTGCTGGCGGCGTAGTTGGCCTGTCCGGCATTGCCGGCGACGCCGGAGACGGAACTGATGTTGATGATGCGGCCGGATTTGGCGCGGATCATGGGGCGGGCGGCGGATCGGATGGCGACGAAGGCGCTCTTGAGATTGGTTTCGATGACGGAATCGAAATCTTTGTCGTCCATGCGGAGGATCAGGCCGTCTTTGGTGATGCCGGCGTTGTTGACCAGGACGTCGATGCGGCCGAGGCGGTCGGCTACCTGCTCGATCGCGGCGGCGAGAGCTTTGGAGTCGGCGATGTCGCAGATGAGGGGCTCGGCGCTGCCGGCGTCGGCGGCGGCCTCGGCGCAGATTTGTTGCAATTTTTCGGCGTTGCGGGCGATGGCGACGACGTGGAAGCCGTCTTTGGCGAGGCGTTTGACGATGGCGGCGCCGATGCCGCGGGAACCGCCGGTGACGATGGCTATGCGTTTGTCTGTCATCCTAGACTTTCTACCGGGAGGCGGCGGTTAATGCGTTTGGCGAGACCGGCGAGGGTGCGGCCGGGGGAGAGCTCGATGAATCTGGCTTCGCCGGATGCTATCAGCGTTTGCATGGTCTGGTCCCAGCGGACGGGATTGACGATTTGCTCGACGAGCCGTTGTTTGATGGATTGTACATCGGTGTGGGGCTGAGCGGTTACGTTGGAATAGACGGGGCGCTTGGGGAGGGAGAAATTTACGTTGGCCAACTCGGCTTTCATTTTGTCGGCGGCGGGTTGCATGAGGGGGCTGTGGAAAGCGCCGGCGACTTTTAATGGGGTTGCTTTGAAGCCTGCGGCTTCGGCGGCGGCGAGGGCGCGCTGGCAGGCGACGAGGGAGCCGCTGAGGACGATTTGGCCGGGGGCGTTGAAATTGGCGGGGACGAGGCAATCGCCGGCGGCGGATTTTTCGCATAGGTCGCGGGCGGCGGGTTCGTCGGCGCCCAGGAGGGCGACCATGCCGCTGGGGGTGGCGACGGCGGCTTGCTGCATGTGTTTGCCGCGGGCGGCGACGAGTTTCAGGCCCTGTTCGAATGAGAAAACTCCCGCTAAATGCAGGGCGGTGTATTCGCCGAGGCTTAGGCCGGCGTAGGAGGTTACGGCGGCCGCGTCGAAGAGGCCGTTTTCTATGGACTGGGCGAAACTGGCGATGCTGGTGGTGTAGATCGCGGGCTGGCTGATGTCGGTTTGATTGAGGCGATCTTCGGGGCCGGTGAAGCAGAGAGCGGCTAAATCGAAGCCGAGGGTGCGGCTGGCGGATTCGAAGACGGCTCGGGCGGCTGGGGAGACGTCGTGGGCGGGTTTGCCCATGCCGACGGTTTGGGCGCCTTGGCCGGGACATAGGATGTAGAGAGCTGTTGCCATTGAAAATATATTAAGCGGACACAGATGAGCACAGAGTGCACAGAGAGGAAATTTAAAGCAGGATTTCAAATTTCAAATTAAAAACTTCTTCCTCTGTGTTCTCTGTGTTCTTTATGTTCTCTGTGCCAATGCTTTTGTTTTACCTCAATTAGATTCGCACAACCGCGTTGGCCCAGGTCAGGCCGCCGCCGAAGGCTACGAAGATGACGGCGTCGCCTGGGTTGAGGAGTCCGGCGCGGTGGGCTTCGTCCAGGGCGATGGGGATGGAGGCGGCGGAGGTGTTGCCGTAGCGGTCGATGTTGACGAAAGCTTTTTCCGGGGGGAAGCCCAGTTTTTCCATGGCGGAGTCGATGATGCGCTGATTGACCTGATGGGGGACGATCAGTTTGACCTGTTCCTTGGTTAGTTCGCAGGCGCGCATGGCTTCTTCGATGAGTTCTTCAAATTTTGTGACGGCGAATTTGTAGACCTCGCGGCCTTTGATTTGCATGAACTGCTGGCGGAGTTCGACCATTTGGGCGCTGAGGGGATTGCGGCTGCCGGGGATGCATTTCATGGCTTCGGCGCCGTTGCCGTCGGCCATGAGGGTTGAATAAATCAGGCCGCGGCGGGGGTCGGAGGAGCGTTGTAAGACGACGGCGCCGGCGCCGTCGCCGAAGAGGATGCAACTGGAGCGGTCTTTGTAGTCGGTGATGCGGCTGAGGGTTTCGGCGCCGATGACGAGGACGGTTTTGTATTGGCCGGCTTTGATGAAATTGGCGCCGGTGACGGCGGCGTAGATGAAGCCGCTGCAGGCGGCGGTGAGGTCGAAGGCGGGGACGCCGGGGATGCCCAGGGCGGCGCCGACGAAACAGGCGGTGGCGGGGAAGACCATCTCGGGGGTGATGGTGGCGACGATAATGAGTTCGACTTGCTTGGGATCGATGCCGGCGGAGGCGATGGCTTTTTTGGCGGCGGCGGTGGCGAGGGTGGCGGTGGATTCGCCTTCGGAGGCGATGCGGCGTTCGCGGATGCCGGTGCGCTGGACGATCCACTCGTCGTTGGTGTCGACCATTTTGGAGAGGTCGTCGTTGGTGAGGCGTTTTTCCGGTAGCTGACTGCCGAAGCCGGTGAAGATGGCGGAGATGGGGTTGGTCATCGTCGGGTGGTTTTACGCCGCGCTGGAAGGTGCGATGCTGGCTTGAATCCTTTGCACGATGCTGTCGTTGATTTTGCTGGCGGTGAGTGTTTTGGCGACGCGGATGGCATTTTTGATGGCGCGGGCTTCGGAACGGCCGTGGCAGATGAGGCAGTAGCCGTTAATGCCCAGGAGGGGCGCGCCGCCGTATTCCTGCCAATCGTGTTTGCCGTAGATTTTTTTCATGACGGGGGCGAATTGGGAGACGAGTTCCGGGGCGGCTTCCTGGAGTTCGGCGGCGATGAGTTTGAAAAGTCCGTCGGCCATGCCTTCGGTGAATTTGAGGACGATGTTTCCGACGAATCCGTCGCAGACGACGACGTCGCAGACGCCGGTGAAGAGGTCGCGGCCTTCGACGTTGCCGATGAAATTGATCTGGGGTTCATCGCGGAGAAGCTTGCCGGCTTCCTTGACCATGGAATTTCCCTTGGCGTCTTCTTCGCCGATGCTGAGGAGACCGACGCGGGGGTTTTGGACGTTGCAGACGGCGGTGGCGTAGGCGCCGGCCATGAAGGCGTATTGTTCGAGGTGTTGGGGTTTTGGTTCGGGGTTGGCGCCGACGTCGCAGATGACGACTTGGCCGTGGGTTGTGGGGAGGATGACGGCGATTCCCGGTCGGCTGACGCCGGGGAGGAGGCGCATGCGTAATTGGGCGGCGGCGACGCAGGCGCCGGTGTTTCCGGCGGAGATGACGACATCGGCTTCGCCTTTGGCGGCGAGTTTGCACATGACGGCGATGCTACTGTCGGGCTTGGCGCGGATGGCTTCCACGGGGGGCTCGTCCATGCCGATGACCTGGGTTGTGGGGACGATGAGGAAGCGCTGTTTTTGCTGTGGGGAGAGGGGAGAGGAATCGAGTCCGTCGCGGATGACGGCTTCGTCGCCGACGAGGTGTACAACATCGGCGCCGTCGAGGAGCGAACCGGCTTGCCAGCATCCTTGCAAAATTTGAGCGGGGGCATGATCGCCGCCCATCACATCCACCGCAACTCGCACCACATCCTCCTTCGAGGAGGCCGCATGTCCTTATGCTTGTTCTTCTTCCATTTGAAGCGCCAATTTGGGATTGACGTAACCGCAATTGTCGCAGGCACAGTGTGGGAGCTTGGCGTTGCCACACTGGGGGCAGCGCACGTAATGGATCGGGCGCAGCGCATGATGGGAGCGGCGTTTGCGCTTTCGCGATTTGCTGATTTTCATGACGGGTTGCATTGCGAACTCCCAAAATAGGCCACGGCGGGGGTCACCCGCCGCGCAAGTGCGGGAGGTACGTTATTTGGGGCGGGGGATTCTGTCAAGCGGCCGTTGGCGGCCGCAGAAGGAAGAGAGTAGTAAGTAGAGCAGGAGGGTTAGCCGATGCCGTGGGTTTTTGCGATCTGTGTTGCGGACTGTAATGCGGCGTTTAGAGCTGTGGGGTCTTTTCCGCTTCCCTGGGCCAATTGCGGCCTGCCCCCCCCGCCGCCGCCGGTGATGGCGGCTACTTGCTTGACCCAGTCGCCGGCTTTTAGGCCTTTGGCGATTAGATCGTCACTCACCGCCGCGACGAAAGTTACCTTTTGGTCGTCCGCGGCGGCGAGCATGATTGCGTGGGTGGGAGATTTCTTTTTAAGGGAATCGACGGCGGAACGCAATTGCTCATCGGTCGCGCCGGGAATTTGGCCCACGATCAGATTGCCCTGGGCGGAGGCAAGCAAGTCGGAAGCGGCTTTGATCGCATCCACTCCGGAAGAGCGCGCGGATTTGGATTTCTCGAACGCCTTGTGTTTTGCCTGAAGCTCGGCGACGGCCGCCTGAACGCGGCGCTTGGTCCGCAGGGGAACCTGGCCGCCGGCGGATTTTTGCAGCGCATTGATCATCCCCGGCAATTGGTCCTCCGGCGCTTGCCTGGCGCGATTGACGGACTGGTCCAATTCCGTACCGGCCGCGATCACGGCGCCGGCTGATTCGCCGGTGACGGCTACGATTCGACGGATGCCTTTGCTGACGGATTCTTCGCTGGTGATGACGAACTGGGAGATTTGGTCGCTGGTTTTGAGGTGGGTGCCGCCGCAGAATTCGATGGAGAATTCCCGCCATTTGGGGTTCGCGGGGTCGGCTAGTAAGTCTTTTACCGGGGCGCCGATGGAGACGACTCGGACCATGGGGGGATATTTTTCGCCGAAGACGGCTCGGAGGCCGTTGATCTTCATGGCTTGTGCCTGCGGGGCGACTTCGGCGTAGACGTTCAATTTTTTGGCGGTTTGATGGTTGACCAGTTCTTCCACGCGGGCGATTTCTTCTTCGGTGAGGGATTTGGAGTGGGAGAAATCGAAGCGGAGTTTTTCCGGGTCGACCAGGGAGCCTTTTTGCTGGACGGCGTCGCCGAGGACTTCGCGGAGGGCCCAGTTGGCGATGTGGGTGGCGGTGTGATTTTTTTCCGTGCGGGGTCTGCCGCCAAGGACGATGGCTTCGACGGTGTCGCCTACTTCGAGGGTTCCGGTTGTCAGGCGGCCGATGTGCAGGACGTAGCCGGCGGTGGATTTTGTGGTTTGGACTTGGAAGCGCGCGGTGGGAGTGAGCAGTTCGCCGGTGTCGCCTATCTGTCCGCCCATTTCGGCGTAAAAGCTGGTGCGGTCGAGGATGATGGCTAGTTGTTCGTCTTCGTCGGCGGTTGCGGGGGAGAGGCCAAGGTCGTCGCCGTTCCAAATGGCCAGGACCCTGGCTTGGATGGGGTCGTGGCGGAATTTGGGTTGATCATCGGTCGGCTTTACGCCGGTTTGGGAAAGTTGGGAGAGGGCGGCGGGGGTTAGGTCGGGTAAGGCGGAGGTGTCGGATTTTCCGCCGGAGCGGGCGAGGTCCTTGGCGGCTTCCATTAGTTTTTCGTAGCCGGGCATGTCTACGGTCAGGCCGCGCTCTTCGGCCATGATTCGGGTGAGGTCGATGGGGAAGCCGTAGGTGTCGTGAAGTTTGAAAGCGTCGGGGGCGGAGATTGAGCCGTGTGCGGCGGCTTCATCGAAAAGTTGGATGCCGCGGTCTAACGTGCGGCCGAACGAGATTTCTTCGTCTCGGATCAGGTCGATGACGTGCAGGGGGTGCTTTTTTAGTTCGGGGAAGGCGTCGGACATCGAGTCGACGATGACGGGGACCAGCTCGTGCATGAAAGGGTCATGTAGATTCAGGTGCTGGCGGCCGAAGCGGACGGCGCGGCGGAGGATTCTTCGCAGGACGTAGCCGCGGCCTTCGTTGCTGGGGAGGGCGCCGTCGGTGAGGGCGAAGGTTAGACATCGGGCGTGATCGGCTACCACCCTGAAGGCGATGTCGTGGCGGAGCTGCGGGCTGGCGGACTCGGCTTGGGGGTCGGCGACGTTGGTCTTGGTGAATTGGCCGGTGTATTTCAGATTTGAGATTTCAGATATTTTGGTGAAGAGCGGGGTCCATAAATCCGTGGCGTAGTTGTCTTCCTTGTTTTGCAGGACCTGGCAAATGCGCTCGAAGCCCATGCCGGTGTCTACGTGCTGGGCGGGGAGAGGGGTTAATTTTCCGGTGGCGTCGCGGTTGTATTGGATGAAGACGAGGTTCCAGATTTCCATGACTCGGGGGTCGTCGCCATTGACGAATTTTCCGCCGGATTTGTCGGGGGTGCGGTCGATGTGGATTTCGCTGCAGGGGCCGCAGGGGCCGGTGTCGCCCATTTCCCAGAAATTGTCTTTGCCGAAATAGTGGATTTGGGAATCGGGGAGTTTGGCGATTTCTCGCCAGAGATTGGCGGCTTCTTCGTCGCGGGGAATCCCATTTTTTTCGTCCCCCTCGTAGCAGGAAACGTGAAGCCGCGTGGGATCGAGCTTCCAGACTTGGGTGAGAAGTTCCCAGGCCATTTCGATGGCGCCGCGTTTGAAATAGTCGCCGAAGGACCAGTTGCCGAGCATTTCGAAGAAGGTGTGATGTCGGCGGGAGCGGCCGACGTCGTCGAGGTCGTTGTGTTTGCCGCCGGCGCGGATGCATTTTTGGGTGTTGGCGGCTCGGACGTAAGGGCGGGTTTCCTGGCCCAGGAAGATGGGCTTGAACTGGTTCATGCCGGCGTTGGTGAAGAGGAGGGTTGGATCATCCAGCGGCACAACGGGAGACGAAGGAACGAAGGTGTGGGCGTGCTTTTGCACGAAGAAGCGTATGAATTGCTGGCGGATTTCTGAGGAGGTCATGGTGCGTGTAAATGACGAAATTCGAATGACGAACGGCCGCCTGCGGCGGAAATTCGAAACTCGAATGACGAACATCGAATCATTGAGTCATTGGAATTTAATTCGTCATTCGTCATTCGAATTTCGTCATTACCCTTAAAGTCTATTTCTCCACAAGTTCATAAAACCCAGTCCCGTCCCGTTTCAGATGTCCTTTATCCGCCAGCTCTTCCCAGATTTCTCGGCCGAAGCCGCTGGGGGGTTGAATAGCCACCACCTCGCCCTTGGCGTTGCCTGTGAGGGGGCTGTGGCCGAGCTTGGAGTCGTCGTCGAGGCGCGTGAGCTTGAGGCGCTTTTTGAAGGCTTTGAGGGCTTTTTTTAATTCGTCTTCCGTGTGGGGCATTCGAACTCCTGCTTTGGCTTATGGCGGAGTGTAATCTGGGTTTGCGCTGGGGCAAAGGTGGGTGAATTGCCGCGACCTTGGGGGGGCGGTAGCATGAGGGGTCTGTATGTTGACGGATGGATTTTTGCCTGAACCGGGGTTTTCGGCTAAGGCTCGGCGGACGGGGGAGCAGCCGATCAGCTTTCTCATGGCCGCCGTGGTGGCGAATCCGCTGCTGATTAATCTGGCGGCGGGGCTGGTGGATCCTCTGACGCTGCCAGTGGAAGCGGTGCGGGCCATTGCGGCAAAGATTCTGGGGGATGAAAAACGGGGAAGGCAGGCGCTGCAATATGATACGACCCAGGGACTCGCGGAGTTGCGGCGGGCGGCGCTGAAACATCTGGAGAAACTGGAGGGCAAATCGGCTGGGGAATTTGGGGTCGGCGAGAAGGATCTGATCGTCACCACGGGGTCGCAGCAGGCGCTTTATCTGATCGGGGATGTGCTGGTTGATCCGGGGGATATCGTCATCGCGGCTAATCCCTGCTACTTCGTTTATACGGGAACGCTGGCTTCATTCGGGGCGACCGTGCTGACCGCTCCCATGCGCGAGGATGGGATCGATGTGGATGGCGTGGAGAATCTGCTGGAACGGCTGAAACGGGAGGGGCGGCTGGAAAAAGTGAAGCTGATTTATGTCACCAGCTATTACCAAAACCCCACGGGCCTCACGCTTTGCCTGGAGGGACGGAAGCGGCTGCTGGAGATTGCGAAGCGGTTCAGCATCAAACGGCGAATTTTGATCCTGGAGGACGCGGCTTACCGGGAATTGCGGTATGACGGGGAGGCGCTGCCTTCGATCAAGTCGTTTGATCCGCGTAATGAATTTACGATTTTGACGCAGACGTTTAGTAAGCCGTTTGCGCCGGGGCTGAAGACGGGGTACTCGGTGCTGCCGCGGGAGGTTTTGGAGGCGGTGGTGCATCAGAAGGGGAATCATGATTTTGGGTCGAGCAGTTTGACGCAGCATATTGCGCTGGAGGCGCTGGAGAGTGGGTTGTATGGGGAACAGGTGCGGCGGCTGGTCGCCAGCTACCGAGCGAAGCGGGATGCGATGCTGGGGGCGCTGGAAAAACATATGCCGCGGGAGGCGGGGATTGCCTGGACTCGGCCGGAGGGGGGACTTTATGTTTGGGTGACGTTGCCGGGTTCGGTGGATACGTCGCGCGGGGGGGCGCTGTTTGACGATTGCGTGGGGCGCGGGGCTATTTACGTGCCGGGGGAATATTGTTTTCAGGCGGATGAGTCTGGGCGGATCGCGAAGAATTTTATGCGGCTTAGTTTTGGGCAGGTCGCGCCGGAGCAGATTGAGCCGGGGATTGGCCGGCTGGCGGAGGCGGTGTCGGCGCGGCTGGGGCAGATGGCGACGGCATTATGAGCAAGACGCTGTTTTGGTACATTTTTTGGCCGCTGCTGCGGGTGTTTGCGATGGCGACTTGCGCGCTGGCGGTGATGATGAGTTTCGCGGGGCTGCTGAGGCCGCTGACGGAGAATGGGCTGGATATGCGGCAGGTGAATCAGATGCTGCTGTATCTGACGCCGGCGATGAGTACGTATTCGCTGCCGGTGGCGGCGCTGTTTGCGGCGACCATCGTTTACGGGCGGTTTGCTTCGGACAACGAACTGACGGCGATGCGGGCCGGGGGGGTGAGTTATCTTTCGCTGCGCGGGTTTTCGATTGCGATGCCGGCGCTGGTGCTGGGACTGACGGTGGCGACGATCAGTTTGATCATGCTTTGTTTCGTGGTGCCGATTTTTTCGTTGCGGGTGCAGGAGATCATTTATTCGAATATCGCCAAGGTGATCGCCAGCGATATCGAGAGGGATCATGAGGTGGATTTCGCGGGGATGGGTGGAAGCTGGCATGTGTTTGCGGAGGAGGCGCGGTTGCAGCCGGCGGATCCGAATCAGCCGCTGGTTCAGCGGGTGGAATTGATTGGGCCGGCGATCGTGACGTATCAATCGCCGGACCCGGCGGCGCCGGATATGCTGATACCGCGGGATTTTTCGCTGGCGCGAAGCGCGATGGTGACGATTCAGCGGAGCGGGGAAGGGAAACCCTGGGGTGATTTGGCGGTGCCGATGGCGACGCTGACGGTGCATCTGACGGATGGGCTGAAATTTCCGCGGGAATTTTATGGGAATGTGCAGGCGGGGGTGGAGGATACGACGTTTGGGCCGGTGGATATTCCCTCGCCGATTCATGAGAACGTGAAATTCCTGGATGTGAAGCGATTGACGGAACTGGCGGAGAATCCGGGGAGCGGGGAACGGGTGCAGAATATTTTGGCGGATGTGATCCAGAGGGAACAGGAAGCGAAATGCCTGGATGAAATCGCGCGGCAGATTAATCTGGGGGAGGAGTCGGGGTATCGGTTTCCGTCGGAGGCGGAATCGGACACCTTCCGCATCGGCGGGAACGGGGCGACGGCGGTGAATGCGGGCGGGGAATTGATCGTCACAGCGCCGGCTCGGGGGGACCAGACGCGGACGGTCTGGATGGAGCAGGCGCATGGGTCGCAGGTGACGCTTCGGGCGGAGGCGAAGGAGATTCGGGTGCGGGCGAAGCCGGATCGGCTGGCGCATCGGGTGACGATCAGCATTGAACTGTACGATACGCTGCTGCATACCCAGGAGGGGCCGAGCGAGCGGCTGAGTTTTATTCGGAGCTTTTCGGAGGCGATGGCGCCGGATGTCAGGGCGGTGGAGAGCAAGACGCTGGCGGATTTTCAGAGCGATCCGGAGATTACCGCGAATGACGCGATGTGGCTGCATCATGAAGAGGTGGCGGTGAATAATTCGGCGCGCAGTGAATTGCACGGACGAGCTAGTTTTGCGGTGAGCTGCCTGATCCTGGTGATGATCGGGTGCGGGCTGGGGACGGTTTTTAAGAGCGGGAATATGCTCAATGCGTTTGCGGTGAGTTTTGTGCCGGCGCTTTTGAGCATTACGCTGATTTTTTGCGGGCAGCAGGCGGCGACGCATGTGCCGTTTGATATGGGGGCGGCGTTTCACGATCCGCTGCCGACGGGGATTGCATTTATCTGGGGCGGGAATTTGGTGGTGCTGGCGGGGGCGATTTATTTGACGATGCGGTTGCAACAAAGATGAGCAGCCCCCCGCTTACGTCCGTTGCCGAACCGATTGCGCCGCCCGAGCGGGTGAGGCATTGGCCGGGGGCGGCTGGGGTGATGGGGCTGGCTCTGGTGACGCTGATTGTGCGGTGGATTTTTTCGGGGGTTCGGCAATTGGTGCCGGATGAGGCGTATTACTGGTTTTGGTCGCGGCATCCGAGTCTGTCCTACGTGGACCATCCGCCGATGATTGCGTGGGTGATTCGGCTGGGGACGCGGCTGGGGGGGGACAATGAGCTGGCGGTGCGGTGGCCGATGGCGATTATGGCCGTGGGGATGGTGCTGATTCTTTGGCGGGTTTTTTTGCGGTTGAATGCGGACTTTCGAGCGGCGGGGTTTGTGGCGGTGAGTTTGCTGGTGAGTCCGCTGGTGGGGATTTTGGGGAGCATCGCGACGCCGGATACGCCGGCGATGTTTTTTCAGGCGGCGGCGCTGGGGTGCGTGCTGCTGATTTTCGCGCCGGGTGAGCGCCGCGTGCGGCTGCTTTGGATGGGGTTTGGATTGTTCATGGGGTTGGCGCTGGATTCCAAATATACCAGCGTACTGCTGGGAGGATCGGTGCTGCTGGCGCTGGTTTGCGGGAGGGAGGGTCGGGGGCAGCTGCGGACGCGGTGGCCGTGGATCGCGGCGGTGATCGCGGCGGTGGTGTTTTCGCCGGTGATTATCTGGAACGCGCGGCATCATTGGCTGAGCTTTACGTTTCAACTGCAACACGGAATGTCGCGCGATGACAGCACGTCGCTCATGAGCAACGTGGTGGACTACGTGGGATCGCAACTGGGGATCGCGACGCCGGTGATTTGCGTGATGAGCGTGATGGTTTTGGGGATTTATGGGTGGAGGATGGTCAGGGGGCGGGCTTCGATGTATGAGAAATTGCTGGTGGCGACCGGGGCGGTGCCGCTGATTTTTTTCGCGGCGACTTTGCTGCATAAGCGCGGGAATGGGAACTGGCCGATTTTTGCCTATTTGCCGGCGACGATGCTGATCGGGCAATATCTGTCGGAGAATTGGAAGGGCCGGCGGGCCTGGTGGGCGCGGACGGGCGCGGTTGTGGCGCTGGCAATTTTGATCGTCATTCATTTGCCGGAATTTTTTATGACGATTAGTCCGAAGCTGGGGAATCCGCAGTGGGATCGGCTTTATGGGTGGCGGGAGTTGGCGGGGGAAGTTCAGCAGTATCGGCGCGGGTCGCCGGTGTATGCGACGGATTATGAATATGCTTCGGAGCTGACGTTTTATTTGCCGGATCATCCGACGGTTTGGCCGCTGGCGGACGATTTGCTGGGGGTGCATCGGCCGACGGTATTCGATCAGGTTTTGGGGTATACGCCGCCGTCGGCGCATCAAAGGGTTTTGCTGGTACGGAAGCTGCACGATTATGGAGATAACGGGGATTTACTGCTGGCGAATCAGGGGCGGTTTACGCATTTGGATAAGATTCGATGGCCGACGGTGGAGTATGGGCGGACGATGCGGGTGAATCTGATCACGATTGGGACAAAATGATGGGAATAGTTGTTAGTTGCCAGTTGCTAGTTGCTAGTTGGTAGGAAAGGCAAATTCTGGCAACTGGCAACTGGCAACTGGCAACTGGCAACTGGCAACTGGCAACTGGCAACTGGCAACTGGCAACTGGCAACTGATTCTATATGAGAGGCGCGCTTTGAGTATTTTGGATCGATATGTGCTGGGATCGTTTGTGCGGGACTATCTGATCAGTTTGATGGCGCTGGTGGGGTTGTATGTGGCGCTGGATATGGTTTTTAATTTTGGGAATTTGACGCAATCGCATAGCCATGCGCTGGCGGGGGTTTCGATGTGGCGGATCACGTATGACATCTTGGATTATTATTTTTACCAGTCGTTTTTCTTTTTTTCGCAGATGGCGGGGATGATCGCGGTGGTGGCGGCATCGTTTACGCTGATGCGGCTGAGCCGATCGAATGAGATGACGGCGCTGCTGGCGGCGGGGATGCCGCTGTTGCGGGTGGCGGCGCCGGCGATCTTGGCGGGGGCGGTTTTGAATTTGGTGCTGTTGCCGGCGGATCAGGAATTGCTGATTCCGCGACTGATTCCGAAGCTGGTGCGGGAGCATGGGGATATTCACGAGGACGCGGTGCGGACGTTTCCGGTTTGCATGATGGAGGATGAGCGCGGGGCGCTGTTTAACGGAGGGCTCTATACGCCGGCGACGGCGGATTCGCCGCCGCGGATTAGTTATCTGGATGTAGTGGAGCGGGATGGGCAGATGTATCCGACGGCGCATTTGTATGCGCCGGAGGCGGTTTGGAATGGCCGGCTGGGGCGATGGGATTTGACTGAGGGGAAGCTGGTGCCGATCGCATCGCCGGAGGAGAACACGCCGGCGGTGCCGGAGCGGGTGGACTACTACCAGAGCGATATTTCGCCGGAGGAGATCGTGCTGCACCAGAATGAGGATACGTTGCAATTTTTATCTTTGGCGCGGATTAATCAGCTCTTGGCGCAGCCGAAGAATTATGGGGCGACCAATCTTTTGCGAATGAGGTATATGAGGTTGTCGCAGCCGCTGGTGAATATCATTTTGCTATTGCTGGCGATATCGATGGTGGTGACGCGGGAGCCGCAGACGCTGAAGACTTCGGCGGCGAAAGCGATGCTGATTTGCGGGATGTGCATGGGGTGTTCATTTTTGGCCTATGAGCTGGCGGCGTCGCCGCCGAGCGGGGAGTGGAGAGCGGTTTGGCCGGCGATGATGGCCTGGTTTCCGATTTTTATATTTGGGCCGCTGTCGGTTTATTTGCTGGATCGGATGAAGACGTGAGGGGAAGCTTATCCGGTGACCAGGGGGACGCCGGTACGTTTGGCGGCGGCGCGGAGATTTTCGTCGCGTGTGAAGAGGGGTAACCCCATACGAATGGCCAGGTCGAGATAGACGGCGTCGTATGCGCTGAGTTGGTGCGGGCGAGCGATTTGGGTCAAACTCGCGGCGGTTCGGTCGGCGGGCTCGGGGATCAAATCAATTTCCAGTTCGTCTAGGACGCGCAAAACGCGCGCGGCCTGGGTTTCGGTGATCGATTTGCGGCGCAAGCGGACGAGAACGGCGTTTGCGACTTCGAGTCGCCATAGCCATGGGGCGATCAGATCGGATTTCTCGATGAGTGGTTTTAGTTTGGCGGCGGCGCGGTCTTCGTCGAACAGCCAGGCCAGGACGATACTGGCGTCGACGACGATGGAGGACATCAATGCCGCCCTTGTTCAATATCGGCCTTGATCTGAGCGGCGCTGCTCTTGGGCAATTCGTTGCGAAGCTGGTCTAACTCGGCGATGACTTGCGCTTTGGAGCGGCGTGAGGAGATCTTTCGGTGAGGGACGAGGTCGACGTAGGGCTCGCCGTGCTTGGTGAGCGTCACGGGTTGGCCGGTTCGGCGGACCCGCTCGGCTATTTTTGACAGGTTGGTCTTGGCGTCGAAAAGGCCGATTTCTTTCATCGTAATCCTTCTAGTCGGTTCAACTAGTTTAATTATCGGGCCGATTGAGCGGGTCGTCAAGCAGAATCCGGGGCCTGGGCGGAAGGGCGCGGATTGGTTATTGATCGGAAACGGGTGCGGATTGGGTTGTCGGGGCATGCTCGAATGATCCGGACCGATGCTATCTGTCGGCATTCCGGGGGGAAATGGGTTTGGAACCCCCCTGCTGCCCGATCGGCGGGTTTGCGGGCCGAGGGGGGAATATTACCGGGCGTTGGGAAAAATCTGATTTGGATTTGCCTCGGGTGGGCGTGAATTGTACATCCAATACCGTCAGGCAAACGCACCGTATGCCTGTTCTTTGTGGATGGGTATGACGGAGCCTGACGCGACGCTCCCCTTCCCACTTTCTGGCGACGCCGGCCGCATCTCTTCGCGGCCGGCGTTTTTTTTTGTTGCGACAAATAAGAGGACCCCGCGGCAGCGGCGCCAGCGCTGGGGTGCATAGAATGTGCTGCCTTGAAGTTCGCGCGCGGGGGGTCGATAATCGGGCGGTTTCGGTTATGCAAGCAGAGATACTTCGTATTCTTGAGACGCCGGACTATCAGCAGGAGATTCTGCGCGGGGCGGACGTGTTGCTTTCGGGGAAGCTGATCGTGCTGCCTACGGAGACGAGTTATGCGGTGGCTGGAGTGCTGACCAGCGCGGCGGCGCGGGGGGCGCTTAAGGAGATTCGTCCGGCGGCGGGGTCGCGGCCGTT
>JBEKPV010000023.1:0-26903 GCA_049520395.1 Tepidisphaeraceae bacterium | reverse complement strand
AACGGCATCGTTCATGCCGATCCGGAGAAGCATGAGCTCATCGGCTATAAGGACGTTCGTACGGACGAGTTCTGGGTTGCGGGGCATATTCCAGGGCGGCCGCTTTTTCCGGGCGTATTGATGATCGAGTGCGCCGCGCAGCTTGCGGCGTTCTATGCGACAAAATATGTAGGGTGGACGGGGTTCATGGGTTTCGGAGGGGTTGAAAGCTGCCGATTCAGGTTGCAAGTGACTCCGCCGTGCCGGCTGTTTATCCTGGGTAAACGCCTTTGGCAGCGGAAAAACGTGATCTGCTGCCATCAGCAGGGGGTGATGGATGGGAATATTGTTTTTGACGCGACGATCCTGGGGGCGCGAATGTGATCTGCGTTTGATCTGGACGTATGATTGGGCGCGGACGCAGCCATGCCCTTTTCCCTGCTTCAATCTGTCGGGTCAACTCCAGTCGCTTGTCTGGATGTGGAGACGACCGGGGCGAGTTCGGATCTGGGCGATCGGATCGTGGAAGTGGGGATTATCCGTTTTGAGGGGGGTCGGGTTGCGTGTGAATATCAGCAATTGATAAATCCGGGGCGGCGGATTGCGCCTGGGGCATCTGCACTGACGGGGATCACCGACGAGATGGTGCGGGGGCAGCCGCGGTTTGCGGAGGAGTGGCCGAGGATTTCGGTGATTCTTTCGGGCGCGGTTCTGCTGGGGCATAACATTCCGTTTGATTTATCGTTTTTGGCTCGTGAGGTGGCTGTGGCGGGGGAATCTCTGGAGGAAATTTGCGCGCTGCCGGTGCTGGATACGGTTCGTATCGCGCGGCGGCGATTCGGGCGCGGCGGGAATGGGTTGGGGCGACTGGCGCGGCGGTTGGGATATGAGCCGCCGATTGCTCATCGGGCTTTGCCGGATGCGCGAACGACAGGGATTATCTTTGAGCGCCTGCTGGAGCCCTTGGGGGGATGGAATTTGCCGATGTGCGATTGCCTGATCCAGCAGGGGGGGCCGGTGGGCTGGCCGAGTGCAAGCGCGGAGCGTGTGAATCCGCTGCCGATTGAATTGGAGGAGTCGCTGGAGTCGGGGCGGCCGGTGATGATGGAATATCTGGATGCGCAGGAGCGGCTGACGCAGCGGGTGATCGAGCCGTTGCATGTTCGCCAATTCGCGGGGGAATTGATCCTCGTGGCTCATTGCCGATTGCGGAACGATCGGCGCAATTTCAAAATTCAGCGGATCGTTCGGTTAACCAGGATTGAATCATCGCAGGTCTGATGCGACTGGCCACGCCTTGATCGCGCCCGTATGATGGATTTCATGCCGGTGCGGTTTGTTGAAAACATTGGGCGAAATACGAACAACGCGCTGGCCGCATTCGGGGATTTTTGCACTTTTTGTTTTCATACGTTTGGGTGGATGTTCCGAGGGGGTCTGAAAATGCGCAATTTGCGGCTGCTGCTGCCGCAAATGTACGAAATCGGGGTGCGGTCGGTTCCGGTGGTGGCGGTAACGGGGGCGTTCATCGGAATGGTGATGGCGGTCGAAACGTATAGCCAATTCAAATCGATCGGGCAGGAAGATCGGCTGGGAAGCGTGATCATTCTATCGGTGGTTAAGCAGATCGGGCCGGTTTTGGCGTCGGTCATGCTGGCGGGGCGCATCGGCGGGGCGCTGACGGCGGAACTGGGGACGATGAACGTGACGGAGCAACTCGACGCCCTGCGTGTCATGGGGGCGGATCCGATCCGGTTCCTGGTGGTTCCCCGGTTTCTCGCTTGCCTGATTCTGACGCCAATGCTGACGATTTACAGCGATATTACGGGGATCGCGGGGGGATGGTTTATTGCGGTTAAAGTTCTGGGCGTCCCCAATTCGCCGTTTTGGCATTACGCGCAACTTGGGGTTGAAAACTGGCAGATCAACGAAGGAATTATCAAATCTTTCTTTTTCGGCGCCGCGATCGCGATGATCTCCTGCTACAAGGGGTTTACATGCGGGTCGGGCGCCAGCGGCGTCGGCCGGGCTTGTACGGAAAGTTTCGTCGCCAGTTTTATCTGCATCATCATTATGAACTTTTTCTTTGCGCAACTGGCGCACGATTGGTACGAGGCGATTTACGGAATTCGCAGCGTTTTCGGCTAAGCCGGTCGCGATTTACCGATCCATTCACCATGTCACTGATCGAACTTCGCAATATCTCCAAGCGGTTCGGCTGGCTGGTGGTGCTCAACGGCATCAACCTGAATATCGAAAAGGGCCAGTCGCTGGTGGTCATCGGAGCCAGCGGTACGGGGAAGAGCGTGCTGCTGAAGCATATCGTCGGGCTGCTGAAGCCGGATCGCGGCGAAGTTTATTTCGCGGGCCGGCGAATCGACAATCTTTCTGAGCGACAATTGACGGACGTTCGCAAGCGGTTCGGATTCCTGTTTCAAATGGGAGCGCTGTTCGACTCGGAAACAGTGGCGAATAATATTGCATTCCCGCTGGTGGAACACACGAAAAAGTCGCCGGGGGAAATCGCGCGGCTGGTGAAGGAAAAGTTGGCGATGGTCGGTTTGCCCGACGCGGGGTCGAAGATGCCGGCGGAACTTTCGGGTGGACAGCGCAAGCGGGTTGCTTTGGCGCGGGCGATCGCGCTGGAACCGGAAGTGATTTTGTATGATGAGCCGACGACCGGGCTTGATCCGGTCCGGTCGGACGTGATTAATGAACTGATCATCCGGCTGCAGCAGCAGCTTCACGTGACCAGTGTCGTAGTGACACACGACATGAACAGCGCATTTAAGGTTGGGGACCGGATTGTGATGTTGCACGAGGGAAAGATGATCATCGACGGGACGCCGGAGCAGATTCGGGCGTCGGACAATCCGGTGGTGCGGCGATTTATCGTTGGGGAGGCCGATGAGCGGGATTTGGCGCGATTGCGGGTGCCGCAATCGCAATCGGAGGGGGCGGACGTTATTCTTAAAGATCGTGCCTGAGCGGATCGTGCACGGAGGCTGATATGGCGCCGTATCGCAGAAATCTGGTTGTCGGCACCACGGTGCTGATCGCGGCGTCGCTGTTTGCGTGGATGAGCCTGAAATTTTCCGGCCGGACGGCGTCGCTGTTCGGGCCGGCGCAGTTCGCGGTTCACTTTACCAGTGCGCGTGCGGATGGATTAAGTGAGGGATCGCCGGTTTATTTTCTTGGGATAGGGGTGGGTCGGATCACGGGGGTTACCCGCCGGGCGGATAGCGAAGGCGTCCTGGTTGATGCGATGGTTGACCGGAAACCGCCTCTGCCGGCGAATCTTCGCGCCAGCATCTCCTCATCGAGCGCGATTGGCGGTGGAACGGTGCTGAACCTGGACCTCGACGGCGATCAAGCGATCGGGGAATTGCAGCCCGAGGCGACACTTCCGGCGGTTTATCGGGGTCTGGAGTTGAACGTGCTTCCGCCGCAGGTTACGCAGACGGCGGAGCAGATCGGACAGATGAGCGATGAAATCCGAAAGACGGTTGCGCAACTGCGCGAGTCGGGGGCGATTGGCCATTTGGATGACGCATTGAAGCAGATTTCCGCGCAGGCGAATCGGGCCGGAGTGCTGCTCAATTCCGCTCAGCAGGTGATCGGCAGCGACAAGACCCGCGAGGATATTCAGGCCGCCATCGACAACATCCGGACCACCAGCGCCGCCACGACGCGGATCAGTTCCAAACTGGATAGCCTGACGGATTCACTTCAGGAAGATTCCGAATCCCTCAATAAGCAGTTAGGCGACCGGCTCACGCAAATCAACGCGGTGCTGACGAATCTTCAAAACATCACATCGAAAGTGGATCAGGGGCAGGGGACGGCCGGGATGATGGTGAACGATCCGCGACTGTATGAGGCGATGGTCGATAGCTTGCACCAATTGGACGCCACGGTGACGGATTTGCACCGGCTGGTGGACCAGTGGGAGCAGGAGGGTTTGTCGCTTAAGGTGAAGTAGGGAAGGCAAAGAGGGCGGACTTTCCAGTCTTTCCCCCCGCGCCTGTTTGCCTTTAAGAATCATTCCGCGGATCGGGTCGTCGGCTTTGTCGTGGGCGGGGGGTTGTCCATGTCTTCGTCGTAGAAATTCTGCTGTTGCTGCTCTTGCGGCGGCTTGCCTTCGTCGATCAATCCCTGGCGATATTGCAGATAAGCCTCGCGGGTGAAGACGTAGGGATCGACGGCGGCCTCGTTTCGGAACTTCACGATGCTGTCATAGCGCGATCGCGTGTCAATGACATCCGTGGCCTCGAGCGGAAGGGATATTTGCCACGGGAGATACAGCCAGGTTGTGGGGTCGCACAGATCTTTGAAAAGCGGTCTGGTTACGTCGCGCAGGGTGTAGGGTCCATAGAACGGCACGACCAGGTAGGGCCCCGGTTTGACGCCCCATTTTCCGAGTGTGACTCCAAAATCATTATCGTGCGCGGGGAGACCGGTGGCGCTGGCGATATCGAAGATGCCGCCGATGCCGAAGGTGCTGTTGAGGACGAAATGCCAGAAATCGCCGTAGGCCCGGTCCTTCTTTCCCTGGAGGATGTCATTGGCGACGACGTTGAAGTAGGTGAGATTTTCAAAGCCGTTGCCGATGGCGTTGCGGATGGGGGTGGGAGTGATTTTGACGTAGATATCGGCGGCGGGTTTGAGGGCGTAGCGGTCGAGCCCGTCGTTGAAGCCGTAGAAGAATCGATTGACCTTTTCGAAGGGATCGGCTTTATCGGGTCCGGCTGCGCATCCGCCGCAGAGGCTAAGCGCCACCCCCAAAAAAACCAGTACGGCCGCGCGCCATTTTGCTGGGATATCACTTGGCATTGGCGGCATTCTTGTCGTGGAGCAGTTTGAGCAACTGGTCGATGCCGCCGTTGGACATGATCTCCTGGAACTGCGCCCGGTAATTGGCGACGATGCTGGCGTTGTCGATGGTGAAGTCGATGACCTTCCACTGATTGTCTTGGTTGCGCAGGCGGTAGTCCACCTTGGCGACTTCCTGGTTGGGCTTGCCGTCCTGGGTGCCGGTGATGCGGGTATTGACGGTGTCATCGCCGTCGGCCTCCTGGCGATCGCCGAGGATGGCGACGTCTTCATCGGTGTAGTTGTCGGTGATGTGGCCGTAGGTGTTGGTGATGAGCTGTTTGAATTCATGCAGATACTGGGTCTTTTGGTCGTCGGTGATTTCGCGCCAGAACCGGCCGAGGCTCAAGCGGCCCATGATGTCGAAATTGATGTTGGCGTAGGCAATGTCCCTGACTTTTTCGCGTTTCTGATCGGCGTTGAGCGTTTGATCGCGGAGGACGGCCAGGACCTGCTGGCAGACATTTTCAATGACATCGCGCGCGGTGGGCTGGGGTGGAGCGTCGTATACGTCCGCCGCGTGAAGGGCGGGGCCCCCGCCGATGGCGACGGCGAGCATCGCCAGCACAAATTGAAACGCGATCCTGTTCATGCTTGGTTTCATCCTGTTTAGACACTATCGGCTAAGGGGAGATAGTGGGGGCGGTCGTCGCGTGGGTTGAACCGTTGTCCGCCGGCTTGTTCTTGGTTGCACCGTAAATCAACTGGCCGATGAGGCGTTCGAGAATGACGGCGGATTCGGTGAAGGTGATTTGATCGCCGGATTTCAGGAGTTTGTCGTCGCCGCCGGGCTGTAATTCGATGTAGCGGTCGCCCAGGATTCCGGCGGTGACGATGGAAGCGGAGGTATCGACCGGGAGCTTGAGGGTTGGGTCCAGGTCCATGACGACTTTGGCGCGGAAATCGTCTTGCAAAGAGATGGTGGAGATTTCTCCGACACGTACGCCGGCGATCTCCACCGGGGCGCGGATGGCCAGGCCGCCGGTTTCATCGAAGGCGGCCCAGAGCTTGAGACCGGCGGGGCCGTGGTAGCTAAAGTCGCCGATGCTGATGGAGAGGTAGGCGATGGCCGTGATGCCCGCGAGGACGAATAATCCGACGATGAAGTTTCGCACGGGCGAGCGGTCCATGGCTTTAGATTCCCCATAGTGCAGTGATGACATAATCGGTCAATAGCACGGTCACGGAACTGATGACGACGCTGGAGGTGGTTGCGGCGCTGACGCCTTCGGCGGTGGGGGCGCTGGTGTAGCCGCGATAGGTGGAGATTAGGCCGAGGAGCAGGCCGAAGACGACACTTTTGAGCATGCAGCATTCGATATCGTTGTGAAAATCGACGGCGGAGCGGAGGCTGGACATATAGCTGCCGGGGTCGCCGGAGAGGAAGCCGACGCCGACGAGGTATCCGCCGTAGAGACCGCAGATGATGAAAAGGGCGGTGAGTAGAGGAGTGACGACGAGCATGGCGGTGGCTTTGGGTTTGATGACGAGACTAATGGGATCGATGGAGAGCATCCGCAGGCCGTTGAGCTGTTCGGTGGTGACCATGGAGCCGATTTCGGCGGCGGTCGCCGAGCCGGCGCGACCGGCGATCAGCAAGGCCGTGAGGACGGGCCCGAGTTCGCGGATGAGGCTAAGGCCGACGACCGCGCCGAGGGAACCGGATGCGCCGAAACGCGCCAGGGTGTGATGTCCTTGTAATCCGAGCACCATGCCCACGGTAAGGCCGCAGACGCAAATGATGAGCAGGGAGAGCACGCCAAGTTTGTAAAGCTCGCGCATGAAGGCGGCGAATCGCAAAGGGGGCGACAGAACGGTCAGGGCGATGTCGGCGGTGAACGCAGCCATGCCTCCGAGTTCTGCGACGAATCGGATGGCCTTATATCCGACATGTGAAACGGGATTCGCCATTAGCTATTTCCCTGTTTTTGGAGAGCCTCGAGCCCGTCGCTGATGAAATCCGCCACTTCGGGGTCGTCGGAATGGCGCAGCTCGGCGGGCGTTCCCTGTAAGATTTTTTTTCCCAGAATCAGCAGGACGCGATCCGCCATCCGCATGGTCGAGAGAATATCGTGTGACACGACGATCAAAGTCATTCCAAATTGCCGGTTAATCTGGAGCAGCAGGGCCTCCATCCGCCGAATGGAAACCGGGTCGAGCCCGGAAAACGGCTCATCGCACAAAAGGACGTCGGGCTTACGGATTATCGCCCGCGCCAGGGCCACCCGGCGCAGCATTCCGCCCGAAAGCTCGCCGGGAAGCAAGCGGTCGGCGTCGCTGACGCCAACGGCGCAAAGGATTTCGTGTACGGCGCCCGCGATCTCCGGCTCGGTTTGCCGGCGCTGTTCTCGAAGGGGCAGGGCGACGTTGTCGAAAACGGTATACGAATCCAAAAGCGCGCCGCCCTGAAACATCATCCCCAGCTTGCGGCGGATCAGATTGAGCCGGCGCTGCGAAAGCCTGCTGACATCCTCATTATCGACCATTACAGCCCCGCCCTGTGGGTGGACCAGACCTCCGATAAGACGAAGGATGGTGCTTTTGCCGGAGCCGCTGCCCCCGAGAATGACGGAGATACGGCCGCGCGGAAAGGAACAGGAGAGGGAGTCGAAAACGCGCCGGTTTCCGTAATCCATGCGGACGTGATCGAGGGAGATGTAGGGGTCGGGTGAATTCAAGTTGCCAGTATCTAGTTGCCAGTAAATGCAGAAATTAGCAACTGGGAACCAGCAACTATTATCGTCACTTAACCAGGTGCGGTTTCACCTTTTCAACGATCGCATCGAAGACGGTAGGATCCGCGATCGCCAGTTCGGAGAGCATTTTCCGGTTGAGTTCCACGCCGGCGGCGAGCAGGGCGGGGATGAAGCGGTTGTAGCTGACGCCGCGCAGGCGCAGGGCAGCACCGAGGCGGGTGATCCAGAGGGTTCGGAAATGGCGCTTCTTTTGGCGGCGGTCGCGGTAGGCGTAGACGCCGGCTTTGCGAGTGAATTCGATGGCGGGGCGGTAGAGTGTTCCGGAGGCGGCGCGGAAGCCGCTGGCGGCTTTGAGGACTCGTTTTCGTTTGCGGGCGTGGGTAGCGCCGCCGGTGGACCTGGGCATCGGACTATTTCCCTTCTAATTCGCGTTCGTGCTGGACCTTGCCGGGGTGGAGGCCGCCGACGCCCATGAGTTTTCGCATGTTGCGGGCATGGCCTTCAGCCAGGATTGCCGGATGGCGGAGTTTCCTGCGCTTGGAGGCGGAGCGGGAACTCATGAGATGGGAGGTGAAGCCGTGGTGGCGTTTTAATTTTCCGGTCTTGGTGACTCGGAAGCGTTTGGCCACGCTCTTATTGGGCTTGAATTTATAAGCCATGGTGATCCTTGGATTAACCCCTCCCGTGTGGAAGGGGCGGGAAATATAGCAGAGTGGGCGGGGGCTGTCCATTGGGGGTTGTAATCGCCTAGAATCCGGCCCCTAAAGCGGTGGTTGACCCCTATGGCGCTCGCAACGCTTCTAAACATCGAAAAGAACTTCGGGCGTCGAGTGATGTTCGACCAGCTTGGATTCTCCATCGACCGGGGGGAACGGGTTGGGCTGATTGGGGATAACGGGAGCGGGAAAACCACGCTCTTTCGCGTGCTGACCCGGCAGTTGGCGGTCGATGCGGGGACGGTCTCCATCGCTGACGGAGTGAAGTTTGGGATGCTGGCGCAGGATCCGGTGTTCGAGCCGGGGAATACGGTGATGGATGAGGCGGAGCTGGCGTTTTCGACCCTGCACGACCTTTCGCATCGGCTGCGCGAGATTGAACATGAAATGGCGCATGTCGTCGGCGATGAGTTGGAAAAATTGCTCAACAAATACCAGGACGCGCAGCACGATTTTGAACTGGCAGGAGGGTACGCCTGGCGGCATAAGTTGGAGGCAATGTTAGAGGGCGTGGGACTTCCGCCGGCGACCTGGGAGCAAAATGTCGGCACGCTCTCCGGGGGGCAACGGTCGCGGCTGGCATTGGCTAAACTTTTGATCGGGCAATGCGATTTGCTTTTGCTGGATGAGCCGACGAATCATCTCGATCTGACGGCTATCGCGTGGCTGGAGGAATATCTCGCCTCCTTTCCTGGCGCGGTATTGCTGGTCAGCCACGATCGATACCTCCTGGATCGCCTGGCGACGCGCATCGTCTGGCTCACCGGGGCACAACTCAAAAGCTATCCCGGGAATTATTCGGCTTATGTGGAGCAGCGAAAACTGCAGGAGCTATCCCAGCAGCGCGCTTACGAGCAGCAGCAGGCGGATATCGCCAAGCAGGCGGAATTTATCCGCCGATTTGGGGCGGGACAGCGAGCTCGCGAGGCGAAAGGGCGGGAGAAGCGATTGAATCGCCTGCTGGCCGGCGATGATCTGATTCAAAGCGTTGAGACTGCCAGCAAAATTCGCGTGTCGATGAACAGCGATTTGCGGGCCGGGGATCGCGTGCTGCGCGTGAAGGAATTGTCCAAGCGATATGGAGATCGGGCGCTTTGGACTGATGTCGCACTCGATATTTCGCGCGGGGAACGCATCGGGATCATCGGCCCCAACGGGTCGGGGAAAACGACGTTATTGGAGGTTTTGCTGGGGAAACGGGAATTGGATGCGGGGGAAATTCGCTGGGGGGCGAGTCTGAAAATCGGGTATTACGATCAACGGCTGGGGGAATTCAATCCGGATCACACGGTTGCGGAGGAAGTGCGCAGCGGCCGCGATGTGACGGACGCCGACGTGCGGGCGGTTTTGGCGCTGATGCTGTTTCGGAATGAGGATATCGAAAAGCCGATCCGCATGCTTAGCGGCGGGGAACGGGCCCGGGTGGCCATTGCGCAGCTGCTGATCGATCGGCCGAATGTGCTGGTAATGGATGAGCCGACAAATCATCTGGATATTAATTCGTGCGAGGCGCTGGAGCGGGCGCTGAACGATTTCGATGGAACGGTTATTTGCGTGAGTCACGATCGGTATTTTTTGGATAAGGTGGCGCAGCGGATGCTGGTGCTGGAGCCGCCGGAGATTGTGTCGTTTGACGGCAATTACACGGCGTGGGCGCAGGCGGGGGCGAAAAAGAAGGCGGCCGCGGGTGAGGCGCAGGCAGCGCAGTCATCGAAAAAATCGAAGCCGTCCAAGAAGAAGCCAGAGAGTCCGCCGCGCGAAAAATCGGATAATCCCTGGTCGCGGCCGTATGGACGGCTGAGCGTTGAAGAGCTGGAGAAACAGATCGCGCTGACGGAAACGGAGATTAGGCGGTGCCAGGAGAGCATGGGCGATTCCAGAATCGCGCGCGAGCCGCAGCGCGGGCGGAAAATCGCCCTGGAGCATGAAGAACTGACGAAAAAGCTGAAGGAGTTGGAAAAGGAATACTTCGCGCGAAGCGTGTAAGATTTGTGGATGTGCGGCCGATACGCATTGCGTCGAATTAATCTCGCGCGAGCGGCGCTCGACGCGATGCCCAGCCTGCCATTTGAGGAGTTTACTCAGCGGCCGCGGTTTAACATCGCGCCGTCGCAATTCGTGCCGGTGGTGCGGGTGGGGGAGAAATCGCGGCGCCTCGCCGATCTGGCGCGGTGGGGTTTTATCCCATCGTGGTCCGCGGTTTGGCCGAAGATTCAGCCTATCAATGCGCGGGCGGAGAATTTGGGGACGAGCGCGATGTTTCGGGAGGCGTTTGCCCAGCGGCGGTGCTTGGTTCCGGCGGATGGGTTTTATGAATGGAAGAAGGAGGGGAAGAGCAAGCGGCCGATGTTTATCCATGAGGTGGATGATTCGGTCTTTTGTTTCGCGGGATTGTGGGAAGCGTGGCGGTCGCCGGAGGGGGAGGCGATTGTTTCGATGACGATCCTGACGACCACGCCGAATCGAATGATGGCGCCGATTCATAATCGCATGCCGGTGATTCTTCACCGGAAGGATTACGATTGCTGGCTGAATCCGGCGAGCCGGGCTTCGGCGCTGCGGGCGCTTTTGGCTCCATTTCCTGACGAGAGACTTCGAGCGTATACGGTATCATCGCACGTGAACAATCCGAAGAACGACGACCCGGAGTGCACGGAGCCGAAGGAGAGCGGCCCGACGCTTTGGCCGTGAGGGGGAGGATTGCTATCGCGCGGCTGCCGGGGCGGAGGATCGCGCGGCTGCCGCCGGCGGCGCGGAGGCGGGGGGCTCGACTGGGGCGGCGGGGACGGGACGCGGTGGAATATTCATGGCGGAGCCGGCGGCAAATGCACCGGGACGAGCCGTGGGCGGGGCGGCGGGCACCGGCTGCTTGGCGCCCGGGTGTTTGTGTTCCGGCTGGAGCACCAGGGTCATTCGCCGGCCTTCCATTTTTGTATCGCGCTCGATTTTGCTGAATTGCCACAATTCCGTTTTCACTTTGCTGAACAGATCGCGGCCCAAATCCAGGTGGGCCATTTCGCGGCCTTTGAATTGCAGGGTGAACTGGACTTTATTTCCTTCTTTCAGGAAATCGCGGGCGCGGTTGATTTTGATCATCAGATCGTGGTCGCCAATCTTGACGGTTTTGATTTTTAATTCCTTGAGTTGTCCGCCGCGGACACCGGCGCGGGATTTATCTTCTTTTTTCTGTTGCTGGTAGCGCCACTTGCCGTAGTCCATGATTTTGCAAACTGGCGGGCGTGCGGTCGGGGCGACTTCCACGAGATCGAGGCCGGCGTCGCGCGCTTGGCGCAGGGCCTCGGCTGTGGAGGTGCTTCCGATCTTTTCGTCTTTCTCGTTGATTAGGAAGATGGGGGAGATGCGGATCTGTTCGTTGTGACGGAAATTCGTAGAAATAAGCTTGCCTCCAAAACAAAAAACCACGGACGGCCGCGAGGGACACGGCGAATCAGAAGGGAAACCTTCTGGACGCCTACAAGTGTCGCTCGGAACTCATCTGTGGCGTTCGACCATTCCCTTCAGCAGCCGACTGAACTCCAGGCGGCTAGAAACGTTTAGTACTCGAAAGGATTATCGGTCGGCTAGCCCGGATTTTCAAGAAGAACCATGGATTTTTGCACAGAACTACACGCGATCGGCGATTTCAGCCTTGCAGCGGGCGATGAAGTGATCGACAGGCATTTGTCCTTCGTCCAGGCCCTTGCGCGTGCGCAGGGCCACGAGGCCCGCTTCGGCCTCTTTTTGGCCCAGAATCAGCATGTAAGGCACCTTCTGAATGGTCGCATCGCGTATTTTGGCGCCGATTTTATCGGGGTTCAGATTCGCCTCGGCCCGCAATCCGGCGGTCCTTAGCGCTTCCGTTACACCGCGCGCATAAGCGTCAAATTTCTCGCTGATGGTCAGAACTACCGCCTGCACCGGGGCAAGCCATAGGGGAAATGCCCCGGCGAAGTGTTCGATCAAAACGCCGATGAAGCGTTCCATGCTTCCAAATGGAGCGCGATGGATCATGACCGGGCGATGGGTGGCGTTGTCTGAGCCGACATATGTCAGATCGAAACGCTGGGGCAATTGGTAATCCACTTGGACGGTGCCTAATTGCCATTCGCGCCGCAGGACGTCTTTGACGACGAAGTCGATTTTCGGGCCATAGAAGGCGGCTTCGCCGGGTTCGAGTGTGAAAGGCACGCCGAGGCCTTCGGCCGCGATTCGGCAGGCGGCCTCGGCTTTGTCCCATTGTTCGGTTTTGCCGACGTATTTGGCGCTGTCGGGATCGCGCAGACCGACGCGGACGCGGAAATCGTTCATCTTCAACGTGCCTAAAACGATTTTGACCAGATCGAGGCAGCCGAGAAGTTCCTGCTGCAACTGGTCCTCGGAGCAGAATAAATGGGCGTCGTCTTGCGTGAATCCGCGGACGCGGGTCATGCCGCCGAGTTCTCCGGATTTCTCCCAGCGGTAGACGGTTCCGAATTCCGCGAGCTTGACCGGCAGATCGCGGTAGCTGCGCTGTTCGCTGGCATAGATGCGAATGTGATGCGGGCAATTCATGGGCTTTAGCAGGTAGCCATCGATTTCTCCTTTTTCCATGCGATTGGCCAAATCCGCGCAGCCGCAATTTTCCTTGGCCAGTCCCTCGAAATATTCGCGATCGATCAGCGGCGGGAATTGCGATTCGCGATAGTACGGGTAATGCCCGCTGGTGCGATACAAATCGAGCCGGCCGATGTGAGGTGTGAAGACCTGCTGATACCCCTGGCGTTTTAAATGGTGGCTGATGAAATTCTGCAGTTCAATGCGGACTTGCGCGCCTTTGGGTTTCCAGAGAACCAGGCCCTGGCCGACTTTTTCATCGATGGTGAAGAGTCCCAGAGCCGGGCCAATGACGCGATGGTCGCGTTTCTTGGCTTCCTCGATTTGCTGGATGTAGGCGTCTAGTTCCTTCCTGTCGAAGAAGGCTGTGCCATAGATGCGGGTGAGCTGCTCGCGATCGCTGTCGCCGCGCCAGTAAGCGCCGGCCACACTCATGAGCTTAAAAGCCTTGATCTTTCCCGTCGACGGAATGTGGGGGCCGCGGCAGAGGTCGGTGAAATCTCCTTGCCGATAAATCGATACCGTCGTCTCGCCGGCTTTTTTCAATTCGTCGATGATCTCATCTTTAAAACGCTGGTTTTCGCCGTGGAGAATTTCCCTGGCTGCTTCGGGAGCAACGTCCTGGCGCGAGAAGGAGAGATTTTCGTCGATGATTTTCTGCATCTCCTTTTCGATTTTGGGCAGTTCCTCGGCCGAGAATCCCTTGGGCAATTCAAAGTCGTAGAAAAACCCGTTGTCGATGACGGGGCCGATGGTGTACTGGACAGTCGGGCCATAGAGATGGCGGAGGGCCTGTGCCAGCACGTGGGCGGTGCTGTGGCGCATCACGAAAAGACCGTCGGGGTCTTTGTCGGTGACGATGGAGACTTCGTGGGGGCCGTCCAGTTTTTTGGAAAGGTCGACCAGTTTTCCGTCGACTTTGGCCGCGACAGCCGCTTTGGCCAGGCCACGGCCGATCGATTCGGCCAGCTGCATGATGCTGGAGCCGTCGGGAATGTCCTTGACGCTGCCATCGGGGAGCTTTATCGCGGCCATGGTTGGACGGAATATAATCGAAACCGGGCAAATGCAAACGCCCGGATCGATTCGCGCCCGCTTGGGCCGATCTTGTGTATAATTTCGATGAAATGGACGACCTATCGCAACAAATTGCCCGCCGTGACCGATTCCGTCGGAAATTGGCGCTGATGAAATCGCCTGCTGAGCGCATGGCTGACATGGCGATTCTGCAGGAACGAATGTGGGCCATCCTGCGGAGTTCGCCGGAGGGGTATGCGCGTTTCCTTCGCCGCAATTTTAAGGCCCGTTCCATCCACGTCCGAGACGTCAATGTCCGCTGAACTCGAACTTCTCGGCATCCTGCAACGTCACGGCGTACCGTTCGTCATCATCGGCGGGCATGCGGTTAACTTTCACGGCTATGGCCGCGTCACCGAAGACATCGATGTCGTCTGGCTTCGATCGCCGCAATCCGAAGAAGCGCTGCTAGGAGCTTTATCGGAGATTGGCGCCCAATACATCGGCGACGACATTGATCCGGCCACCGGAATCGAACGAACCTATCCGGTCAATGCCGCGTTCATACATGCCTCACCACTGATGATGTTGTGGACCCCGCACGGATTTCTTGACCTCTTCGATTACGTTCCGGGACTTTCGTCAGAATCCCCCGGAGCATTGCTGGCTTCGAGTGTCGAAGGCGGCGGGTATCGATATGCTTCGCTCGACCACTTGCGTCAAATGAAGCAGGCCGCGGGAAGAACCAAGGATCGCCTCGACTTGGAAAATCTGTCCGATTGATTTGCGTTCGACAGGCTCAGGCCCACCCGAGTGATCTTTCGATCGCCTTATGCCAACCGGCGATGCGTTGTTTCCGTTCGTCTTCACTCATCGCCGGTTCCCAGGTTTGATCTTGTTGCCAATGTTGGCGTAGCTCGGTTTGATCGGACCAGAATCCGACGGCCAATCCCGCGGCGTAGGCGGCGCCCAGCGCGGTGGTCTCGCGGATTTTGCTGCGGGTGACGGGGATGCCGAGGATATCGGCCTGGAATTGCATGAGGATGGGATTGCCCGTCATGCCGCCGTCGACTTTCATGTGGGTGATGGGTTTGCCGCAATCGCGGGTCATGGCGTCGGCGACGTCGCGGGTTTGATAGGCGACGGCTTCGAGTACGGCCCGGGCCAGGTGGTGTTTATTGGTGTAGCCGGTAATGCCGGCGATGATGCCGCGGGCGTCGGAGCGCCAGTGGGGGGCGAACAGGCCTGAGAAGGCGGGGACGATGTAGACACCGCCGCTGTCTTCATCACCGGCGGCCAGGGTTTCGATCTCGGCGGCGCTGCGGATCATGCCGAGTTTGTCGCGCATCCATTGCACGAGTGACCCGGCCACGGCGACGGAGCCTTCCAGGGCGTAGCGTGCGGGCTCGCCGGCTCGCTGGTAGGCGACGGTGCTGAGCAGGCCACTGGTGCTGACGACAGGTTCGGGGCCGGTGTTGACGAGGAGGAAGCATCCGGTGCCGTAGGTGTTTTTGGATTCGCCCAGATCGAAACAGCATTGTCCGACGAGGGCGGCCTGCTGGTCGCCAAGATTTCCGCAGACGCGGATCGATTCACCGAAAGGGCCGTCCGGCTGCGTTGCGCCCCAGCCCCGCGGATCGATGCTTGGCGTGATGGCCGGGAGCATTTTTGCGTCGATGCCCATGGCGTCGATCATGTTGTCATCCCAGTGGAGCGTGCGGAGATTCATGAGGAGGGTTCTGGAGGCGTTGGTGACGTCGGTGACGTGTCGCCCGCCCCGCGGGCCGCCGGTGAGATTCCAGATAAGCCAGGTATCGATGGTGCCGAAGAGGGCGTCGCCGCGGCGTGCGGCGGCGCGGGCGTCGGGGACGTTTTCCAGAATCCAGCGGAGTTTGGGGCCGGAAAAATAGGTCGCCAGGGGCAGGCCGGTGAGGGAGCGGAAGCGGTCGATGCCGGCGGTCTTGGCCAAATCATCGCACATCGGTTTGGTGCGCGTGTCCTGCCAGACGAGGGCGTTGCAGAATGGTTTGCCGGTGTGGCGATCCCAGACGACCGTGGTTTCGCGCTGATTGGTGATGCCGAGGGCGGCTATGTCGCCGGTTTTAGCGGCGGCGGCGGCGATCGCCTGGGCGATTAGTTTTTGCGTGATCTTCCAGATTTGCAGGGGATCGTGCTCGACCCAGCCGCTTTTGGGAAATATTTGCTGGTGTTCTTCCTGGGCGCAGGCGACGGGGCCGGATTTGTCGAAAAGGAAGCAGCGGGTGCTGGTGGTTCCCTGGTCGATGGCGGCGACGAACCGGGGCATGGTGCGATTATACAGGCAAGGGCGCGTTGTGCCCGCCGAGGCCGCGCCAGCCGCGAGTGGCGACGGTCGCCGCGGCGACGGCGACGACGATCAGCAATCCGACCACGAAACGCGTTTGATCCGCATACCAGACGTTAAAATCGGAGGTTAGGGGGATATCTCGCAACAGGTGGATCGCCCATAGGCTCGCGACCGCGGCGACCAGGCCGTAGCGTACCAGGAGGAGGAGGGTCAACCCCGCGACGAGAATTGAAATCACAATCTGAACGGCGACGATATCGTCCCACTGAATCCAGAGCGATCCGACCAGAATCACATACATCACTGATGCCGCCCAGCGACGGCGGAGGACGAGTTGCAGCAGCACGAGGAGGAGCAGATAAAGCAGGCCGGTGTAAAGCGAAATTAGCAGCGACCAGATGCTGATCGCCAGTGCGTCATCGCGAGCGAGAAATCGGATTGGAATCGCCAGGTTCGGTACCACCGGGGCGTGGCCCATCCACATAGGGATAAGATTTCCCATTTCCGTCAGCAAAGTAGCCGCGCCGGCCACCGCCAGGCCAATGAGGACATGCGACGCCACCAGTGGGTCGTTGATCCGGCTGCCCAGCAGGCGGTTCCAGGAGATCACGGTCTCCGGCCAGATTCGTCGGACATAGGGTTCCATCGCCAGATAAAAGAGCCAAACGATTCCGGCGGGGACGAGGATGAACCCCAGGACGCGATAGAACATCGATATCTCCAGCGAAAGCTGCGGGACATGGCTGGAGGAGAGGAGCCAGATCAGGATTCCCAGAAGCAAAAAAGCGGCGGATAATTTATGGGCTCCGGATGAATCGCCGCGGCGGGTTCGGAGATGGTGCCACGCCAGCACGACGCCGACGAGAGTGACCAGCAGGATGCCGACCTGGAAAACGACGTTTCCGCCACGGGCGCCGACGGGCGGGGGAAGGCCGACGTGCTCGGCTTCGTCCTGCCAGGGTTCGAAGACATTGAAGAAGACGCATCGACCGTGGAGCACGGCTGCCTCGACATTCACAACCTGATCGGGATTTTCGGGATAATGCCCGGTCCAGGCATACCGCGAATCCGCATACATCGGCGGCATCCAGGCGGGGGCGGTGGGGCTGAAATCGCCAAAATTCAGCCCCGCCAGGGCGAACAAGGTTCCGAAATCGGGCGAGGACTCTTCGGAGTCGCCGTCGGCGCCTGGTTCGGCGAGATCGGGCAGAATCTCCAATCGTCGCAGACGGCCCAGGACGTCCAGCTCCACGGTTCGCATCCCCGGAACACTGCGCGCCGGCTCATCGAGCGTCACCACGCCGATGTCGTCGCGCGAGACCATGGGTTGCGGGCTTTGGCGATACCAGAAGATCGCCGCCCCCGCGCGAGGAGCGGATAAGCGATCCCAAAGGCCGCGTGTCGAGTCATGTTTTTGCAGCCACGAGATCAATTGCACGTTGAGTCCGTAGCCTTGCGCCCGTCCGATGAGGGGTTGGCCGCAGCCGACGGCGGCCAGGACCTCCCGCGATTTATCCGCCAGGACGGCCGGGGCTTTTCCGGCGGCCATCCGCGGGAGGAGATTGGCGTTGCCGGCTAAGAGAGTGGCGACGACCAGGCCGGCGAGGGTGAGCAGGAGGAGTATGGCGCCGCGAGCGCTGGTCAGCACGGAATCGCCGCCGGCGGCGGCGACCATTTCCGGAGTGGGGGTTTCACCGGCGGCCAGCGCCGCCGCCAGTGGATCGCCTCCCGGCAGGGCCGCGGCCACCGCCAGCGCGCCCGGCGGACGCCGCATCGGGTCCTTTTCCAGACAGCGCATGATCACCCGCTCAACGAGGGGATCCATGTCGGGGATAAAGGTCGACGGATGCGTGGGCGACGTTTGCTTGTGCAGCCGGGCGTAAACCAGAACGGAATCGGCGCTGAAGGCCTGCCGTCCGGTGAAGAGTTCGTAAAGCACCAGTCCGAGGGAATAGACGTCGCTGCGGAGGGTGGCTTGGCCGTTGGTGAATTGCTCCGGCGCCATGTAGGCGGGCGTTCCGGCCGCGGAGGCGGTGGAGCCGGGGCCGCTCATGGGGGCGGAGATTCCGAAATCGGTGATGCGGACTTGGCCGCGTCCGTCGATCATGACGTTGGCGGGTTTGAGATCGCGGTGCAGGACGCCGCGATCGTGGGCCGCGGCGAGGCCGGCGCACAGTTGACGCGCGATTTGCAGCGCTTTGTCGCCGGGCAGGCGTCCGATCCTGCGAAGGAGGGAGGACAAATCCTCGCCGTCGACGAATTCCATGGTGATGAACTGCTCGCCGTCGACGGTTCCCAGATCGAAAATCCGGCAGACGTTGGGATGGGTGACCTGCCGGCTCATGCGCACTTCATTGTGAAACCGTTCGAGCCAATCCGGATCGGCGGAGTAGGCCTTGGGGAGGAATTTCAAGGCGACGACTTGTTCGAGGGTTAGATCGTCAGCGCGGTAGACCTCGCCCATGCCGCCGATGCCCAGGAGGCTGACGATGCGATAGCGTTCGTCCAGGACGGTTCCGGGGGCGAATCGCGATTTGATGGTGGACCGTGCGTCGCCGCTGGAGAGGGGTCCGACGGCATCGACCTGGGTGCTGATGCCCAGCGAATCCTTTGACGTGGCCTCGGCGCGATGGTGGGCCTCCAGGAGCGACTCGACTTCGGCTTTCAGCTCCTCATCGTCGCCGCAAAGTTCCGCGATGGCGGCGGTCTGCTCATCCTCCGGGCGCTGGCAGACGAGCAGAAAAATTTCCTTCACGTGCTGGAATTGTTTGGAGTCCATCTCAGCGGCTCAACTCGCGAAGCAACCAGGCCCGCGCCATGGTCCAGTCCCCCTCGACGGTTCGCGTCGAGACGCCGAGCTGCGCGGCCACTTCCTTGACGCTTAGCCCGCCGAAGAATCGCATCTCGACGATCTGGGCCTGGCGCGGATCGAGTTTGGCTAATCTTTCCAGGGCTTCGTCCAGTTCAAGAATTTGCTCTTCGCGCTGGGGGGCCAAGGCGACGGCATCGTCGAGGGTGACCCGCGCGGCGCCGCCGCCGCGCTTGTGGCGTTTATGCTGGCGCGCGTGATCGACGAGGATTCGGCGGATGATCTGGGCCCCGACCGCGAAAAAGTGCGTGCGGCCCTGCCAATTCACTCGGTTTTGGTCGACCAATTTTAAATACGCCTCGTGAACCAGGGCGGTGGGCTGGAGCGTGTGATTGGGGCGTTCGGAGCGAAGATGGCGCGCGGCCAAGGATCGCAATTCGCCATAAACCAGCGGCATGAGTTTGGCGGCGGCGGCTTGGTCGCCGTCGCCCAGGTGTACCAGCAATTGAGTAATTTCCGGGGGAGGGCGAGCCGCCATGGTTTCATTTTAGGAGGTGCCGCTCGGGCATGCCAACAATTGCCCGCGGCGTTGGCCTGCCGCATTGAAAATCACACCCTCCGGGGCGATATTTCCGCTGATTCGCAAGAACAGCGCCGCGCGGCGAACACTCAATTGCCAAGCCAGGGTTGGCGGGTAAGACATTTTATGAAATTAACGGCCGCACAGTTGCAGCGCTTCGAGGCATTCCTCGATCGTATCAAAGGCGAAACCTATCCCGAGGCGATTCGCGAGCCGCACCAGCAAATCACACGGGATATGATCAAACATCTTTGCGAGAAGTATCCTCCGCCGCCGGCCGCGCGGGTTCTGGATGTGGGATGCGGCCAGGGCGTGGCTCTGGAGCTTTTCAGGCAGCACGGCTTGTCGGGGACGGGGGTCACTCTCAATCCGGTCGACGCCAAGGTGTGCGTCGAAAAGGGCTTCGATATCCTGGAAATGGATCAGTCGTTTCTGGATTTTGCCGATGCGACGTTCGACCTGGTCTGGTGCCGCCATTGCATTGAGCACAGCTTCCTTCCCTATTTCACGCTGGCGGAATTCGGCCGCGTGCTCAAACCCAACGGGGTGCTCTATCTGGAAGTGCCCGCGCCCGATACCGCCTGCCATCACGAGCGGAATCAAAATCACTACAGCATTCTGGGCAAGGCCATGTGGGTTGAATTGTGCAAAAAAACGGGATTCAGCCTTCTGGAAGCGATGGACATCAACTTCACGGCGCCGGCCGGCCCCGATACCTACTGGCCGATGTTCTACCGCAAGCGATAAGCGGAGATCGAGTTGATCGGCGTCAATCCGTGAAAAATCAAACCGTCTGCGGCTGATGCGTTTTGCCTTCGCTATAGGCCACCGCGGCGGAGCAAAAGCCCAGAAATAGCGGAGAAGGACGCAGCGGCCGGCTGGTCAGCTCCGGGTGCGCTTGCGTTCCCACAAAATAGGGATGAACGTCCGTCGGCAATTCCAGAATCTGCATGATGGGCTGGGTTGGATGCTTGCCGCTGAAGATCATGCCGTGCTCTTCGAGGGTCGGAATGTATTTGGGATCGACTTCATAGCGATGCCGGAAGCGCAGACGGATTGTCCTGGCGTTGTCGAACAGTTTGGCGGCCAGGGTGCCCGGCTTGATCTCCACGTCTTTTCCGCCCAGGCGCATGTTGCCGCCGAGGCCTTCGATCTTTTTCTGTTCGGGAAGGATGTCGATGACGGCGTTTTTACAGCGTTTTTCGAATTCCGTGCTGTTGGCCCCCTCGATTCCGCAGGCGTTTCTGGCAAATTCGATCACCGCCATTTGGAAGCCGAGACACAATCCCAGGTAGGGCATTTTATTTTCGCGGGCATAGCGGATGCATTCGATTTTGCCTTCGGTGCCGCGGACGCCGAAGCCGCCGGGAACGATAATACCGTCGCAGTCCGCTAATTTCTTGGCGACGTTTCCGGCGTCGATGCCGGTGGTGTCGATCCATTTGAAATTGACGTTGATTCCCAGGTGGACGCCGCAATGTTCGGAGGATTTGATGATCGAAGCGTAGGCGTCTCGCAGCGAAGTGTATTTTCCCGTGACCGCGATGGTGATTTCCTTGCGCGCTTTGCCGATGCGATCGACGAACCAGCGCCATTTCAATCGGGCCTGGTCCTCACGGGCCTGATCGACGCGGTCGTGCAGTTTCAAAAGGGTGAGCACCTCCCGGTCGATCCCCTCGGTTCGGAGCGATTCGGGGATGGTGTAAATGCTCTCCACGTCGTGCATGGTGACCACGCGCCGCATCGGGACGTTGGTGTACATGGAGATTTTCTCGCGGACCTTTTCCTTGACGGGATTAGAGGCCCGGCAGGCGATAATATGCGGCATGATGCCGACTTCCATCAGCCGCTTGATGCCGAGCTGTGCCGCCTTGGATTTCTGCTCCCCTAGCGCACCGGGTTCCAGTACATAAGTCAGTACGACAAAGACGACGGAGTTCTCCCCCTCTTCGTAGGCCAATTGACGGCAGGCTTCGAGATAGGCCTGATTTTCAAAGTCGCCCACGGTTCCGCCGACTTCGACGAAGACGACGTCGGCGTTACTTTTGGCGGCCAGCTCGCGCAGGCGCAATTTCACTTCGCCGGTGACATGGGGGATGAATTGGACATCGCGGCCCAAATAGGCCCCGTCGCGTTCCTTTTTTAACACCGCGGAAAGAATCTGCCCGTTGGTGGTGAAATTGGCGGCCGACAGATCCTGATCGAGCAGGCGCTCGTAAGTCCCCAGATCCATGTCAGTTTCCATGCCATCGTCGAGGACGAAGACTTCGCCATGGCGGTACGGATTCAGCGTTCCGGAATCGATGTTGTAGTACCCCTCCATCTTGATCGGGGCGACTCGCAGGCCTTTATCCTGAATTAGCTTGGCCAGCGAGGAGGAGAAGATTCCCTTTCCCAGGCCGCTCATGACGGTGCCGACCACGACCACGTATTTATGGTGGCCCTTGCGGTATCCCTCCGGCATGGGCGTGTAGAATTCGGTTTCTTCCGTCGACTGCCCGATTTTGTACAAGAGTTCTTCGTTGCTCATGGTGTTGGTTGGCCAGTTTGGGCCGGTTGTTGGTATCGTTTGGTGAAGGCTTCATACTGCTGCGGCGTATCGATGCCGTGCACGGCCCGCCGCGTCTTGATCACGTAAATCGATCGTCCGTGCTCCAGCACACGTAATTGCTCCAATTTTTCGGTCATTTCCAGGGGCGTCGGGCGCCAGGCGGCGAATTCCAACAGGAAATCGCGCCGGTAGGCGTAAATGCCCTGATGCAGATAATACGCTGCCCGCCCCCCCGAGGTCGAATCCCGCGGAAAGGGAACGGCCGACCTGGAAAAATAGAGGGCCCGATCGTCCAAATCGAGGACAACTTTGACCAGATTCGGATCGGCCGGGTCGGCCTCCTGCGGGAAGGGCGTCGCGGCGGTCGCCATCTCCTGTCCGGTGGATTCCAATCGCTCCACGAGCTGGTCGATCGTGCTGGGCTCGATTTCCGGCTCGTCCCCCTGCACGTTGACGATAATCTGCGCGGCCAGCCCCCGGGCGACCTCCGCGATTCGATCGGTCCCGCTGGCATGCTCGGGGCTGGTCATCACGCAGCGCGTGCCAAACGGCCGCAGGGCCTCGGCGACGCGCGGGTCGTCGGTGGCGACGATAACCTCGCTCAAAGACCTGCTGCGCCGGGTCCGATCGACCACGTGCTGCACCAGGGGTTTGCCGGTCGCACTGGCGATAATTTTGCCGGGGAAACGTGTTGATCCGAACCGCGCAGGAATGATCGCAACCGCAGCCAAAAGTCGAACCTCAAAATGTTCGTCCGGATCAACTAAAGAACTGCGGAGCGAAGATACGATCCCCCTCGATCCACGTCAAGAAATGATGTGCATTTTGCCAGCGAATACCCCAGGATCGCGGTTTTCCGCCATCATTTCCGGTTCACGACCCACAGCCAGCCGCGCTGGCAGCGCTCGTCGGGCCGCGAGCTTTTCGTGAAATGATAATGCGGCAAACGGGAAATCTGCGCAACCACGCTTTGCACGGAAGGGAATTGCGGATTGTTGGTGTCGTGGAAGAACAGAAAACCGCCGTCGCGCACGATTCGCAGATGCTCCCCAAGCCACGAGCCGCTGTGAAAATGGTCGGCGTCGCTCAGAAGCAGATCGAAACTGTCGGTTGGACAATTGCGTACGAAATGCTCCTCGCTGTCGACAATGATTTCCGCACCCGCCCCGCGAATATCGGCCGCGAAGGGGGGTTCTTTGCCTTCGGTGTCGAACCAGTTATCGACGCAGACGAGCTTTCCGCGCCCGTTGTGCTGGAGCGCGCCGATGATCGCCCAGGTTGCGTAGCCGCTGCCGACGCCCAGTTCTAAAACCCGCTCGGGCTTGAGGGACATGATGGCGCCAAGAAGAAGGGTGACATGTGCCGCGTCGATGGCGCCGGGATGATCGGTCGAGGGAATTCCGCTGAGCATATGAAGAATGTGGGACGCGATTTCGTATAACCGCCGGTCGGCGGATTTGCAAAGTAACCTTTGGCTCGGCTCGATATAATCGAACCGTGCAGTTTCGAGATACATGGCGCGACATCGTCGATCTCATCTACCCGCCGCGTTGTTATTGTTGTTCCAGGCCATGCCCAGGTTCTCCGTTTTGTCCGGAGTGTGTAGCGCAGTTGGATAGCACAGCGGGCAAGGCCGCCTGCGGGCGGTGCGCGATGCCGGTGCCGGAAGGGGCGGCTTGTCCCTATTGCCAGGGGGGCGGGGTTTATCCGTTTGATTCGATCGTGGCGGTGGGGACTTTCCGTCAGCCGCTGAGGAATCTGGTGCATCAGATGAAATATCACCACCGCTGGCCGCTGGCCGAAATCCTGGCCGATCGCATGCTGCGCGATCCGCGAGTGAAATCACTCTTAGCGCAAACTGATCGGCTGGTTCCGGTGCCGCTGCATTTTTCACGACAGATCGGCCGCGGGTACAACCAGGCCGACGCCCTGACTCGACGATTGTCGGGAACCAGCGGCGTACGCGTCGCCCGGCCGATTATCCGCCTGCGCAACACGCCGCCGCAGGCGTTCGTCCATTCCCGCGATGATCGGGCGAAAAACGTTCGGCATGCCTTTGGCCTATTCGATACTCGCTCGATCCGGGGCAGGCGAATAACGCTGGTGGATGATGTGATGACCACCGGCGCGACGCTCGGCGCGGCGGCGTGGGCGCTTCTTCCGGGGGAGCCGGCCGCCATCAACGCGCTGGTTTTGGCGATTGCTGATCCGCGCCGGCGCGATTTCCAAGCGGCTTAGTTTTCCTCGCCAATGAGTTTTTTCGCGTCGGAATGCGAAATGCCCAGCGCCATCGTGGCGGCGACCCGCGCTTCCATGGGGTTTGTCTGCGCCAGCCTCCGCAGCACGGCCGTCTGTTCGGCCTCTCCGAGTTTCTTCAATCCCGACCGGGTGGCGTCGAGGGTTTCGCTTACCGGCTCGGCCGTCTTGATCCATCGTGCGAAATATTTGAGCGTAGGATCGATTCCCGGATCAATCCGACCGTATTGGCTCTTCCAACGCAGCCGCACCACCCCCTCTTCCCAGATGGTTATCGGATAATCCTGCGATTTATGAGTTACCAGCCCGGATTGATACCCCTTCTTCAGCCATTCCTCGCGCAGGCGATTGGCCAGTTCATCCGTTTGCCCACTGGCCAGCCGGAGGTCCAGCCAGATTTCGTTCAAAATCAGCACGGCATGGCCTCCCTTTTCTCCCATCGATTCGATCAATTTGCGGATGTTGGCCCGCCGCATCCATTCGATTTCCGATCGTTGCAATTCGACGATCTGGATATCGCCAGTCGGCATTTTGTCGTTTCGGAAGCTGCGGAATTTGATGTAGATCGCTCCGCCCTGGTCGCGCACCAGCCAGTTGGTTGGCCGCAGGCTGGCCCGATAGCTGGCGAATGACACCACGGACAAAAGCCCGCAAACTCCCGCGACGATGTAAAGCCAGTCCGAGGGGATTTTTTTCTGATGAATGACCCCTAGCGCCGCCAGCAAGGCAGCCAGGGTCAGCCCGAGAAACACCATGCCGCTGACCAGTTTCCCGCCGCTGGATTCGCCAAACGACGCTTCGGGGCGCCTCTGCGACATTTGATCCATGGTCAGGAATTTCATGCCCGGGTCCTCGATTCTTGATCCGCCCCTTGCATATCGGCCGCAAAACGGTAACTTCTGTGCAGGATTAGGACCAGTCACCTGTGTGCTACATGGAGGTAGCCGTGAAATCATCCCTTTGCACATTACAGCGAATATTGCTGGGCGTAGCCGCGGCCGGGTCGTTTTTGGCCCTTGCTGGCTGCGGCACGGACATGCTCACCTACGCCCAGGACTCCAAGCGAGCCGGCATTGGCGAGTACAACGACGGCAATTATGCCGACGCGGTCGGCTCCTTCCGCAACGCGGTTCGCCAGGACCCGCGCGACGCGGAATCCGAATATTGGCTCGGTCTGAGCTACGAACAGACTGGAAATTTTCACGAAGCGATCAACGCTTATAAAACCGCCCTGATCGAAATGCCCGATCCCGGCAGTGCACGTTTCGATCAGCAGCTTCACGATAAGGCCTTTGACCGTCTGGCCCGGGTCATCTCCCGATTCGACACGGCCAACACCGAGGTGGATCTGCTGACGAGTACCGCCAGCGCGGAAAAAGACCCGACGCAATATTGGCTGCTGGGCCGAATATTCCGATATCGCGGCGACGCCGACACGGCCATGGACGATTACCATCGCTCGATTCAGCTCGATCCGCAGAATTTCGCGGTGCAGAAAGAGCTGGGGCTGTATCTGACGCAACTCGGGCAGATGCAGGAGGCCTCGGCGGTTCTGCGCGATGCGTATCGGCTGAATCAATATGACGATCAGGTGAACGACGCCTTGCGAAGCGTGGGCATGACGCCGGGGCCGGATTTGTATTCACAGGATGCGCCCAAGACGTTGCCGCCGGCGACGCCGGATTCGGATCCGGGGCTGAGTTCGCCCGCCGCGCCGGCGTCCCATACGGACGGGCCGGATCAATACATACCGCCGCCGAAGGATTAATTCGGAATTTCAGTTTACGGTGTTTCCACCTGCAGCCGCGGGATTTGCTTATGCACTTCCCGCGGCTGGAGCGCTTTTACGACCCAGTCCGCGTGGTTGAGATCTTCCGCCGCATGCGTGGTGGCGACGCCCAGCACGCGGAATCCGGCCGCTTTCACGGATTTGATCACGCCGGGAGCATCCTCCACAATTAGGCAATCCGCGGGCTCCAGCGGCTTTTTGATTTGGTCCGAGACCTGTTTCATGCAAAGCCGATATCCCTGCGGATCGGGCTTGCCGGTGGTTACGTCCTCGGCGGCCACGATGACGCCGAAGCAATCGCGAAGATTGATTCCCTCGAGCATGGCTTCGATTTCCTCGCGCAGGGCGCCGGAGCAGATCGCCAGCGGATAATGCCGCCAGAGGCCGCGGACGAGTTCCTCCACGCCCGGCAGCGCCTCGAATCGTTTCTGCTCGATCGATTCCATCATGGCCTCGCTCTTGCGGGTCATGAGATTCAGGAGGGTTTTGGGTTCGAGGATGAGGCCGCGGCGTTTATAGAGGTGCTGGATAGCCCCACGATCGTCGAAGCCGATCAATTCGCGGTAGTATTCGGCTTCGCCGAGGTCGATTTTTTCGTCGGCCAGCGTTTTGACGAAGGCCTGGAAGTGCAACGGCTCGCTGTTGACGATTACGCCGTCAAAATCGAAGAGAATTGCAGCAGGCCAGTGAGGCATGGGGGCAAACTATCGGGGTGGTTC
>JBEKPV010000022.1:0-26986 GCA_049520395.1 Tepidisphaeraceae bacterium | reverse complement strand
ATCCCTTTTCGTTCATGCGCGCCAGAGGGGTGGCCTTTGTATTTCACAAAAAAAAATTTTCAAACCCAAAAAGACCCACTCTACTTTTTTCAACTCTCTACCATCTACTTTCCATCTCCTCCGCTCCCTGACAAAAATCTCCACCCATTTTTCATCACCGGCGTAAACTGAATCGGCGATCGAAGCAAAAAGAACTTTTCGCCCGGAATATTCAATTGCTCGACCAGATTCGCAAAGCAACTGTCGATCAGCACCAGCTTCGCGGCCCCCTCCAGCGTTCCGATCCAATCAAACGGGCTATCCGTCATCGGCGAGACTTCGATAATCTGATATTGCTCCGTCCACTCCTTCGGCATAGCGAGATTGAAGCCCCAATTCGAGGCATGCCGATGCACGCAAATATACGGCCGCCGGATTTCCAGCCTTTCTTTTAGCGCCGCCTCGCGACTGGGATCACGCCTGATGCGCAATTCCCATTTTTTAGAAAACGGCACGCCCGCGATCGCATATTTGTATTCATCGAATTTCAGCGAATTGCTCAGCCCCTTGTCGTAGATCTCTTTGCTGTCCAAATAACTGATCAGCGGAAAAATCGGATCGCAGCCAAGTTCTTTCAGACAATTCAGCGGAGTGTCATACGCAAGCCCCTGGCCGCCCGGAATCGGAATGAAATGAACTTCCGGCTTCACCGGCTGAAAAACCGGCGCATGCCGATCCTCGACCGGCCAAAAGACTTCACACCCGCGCTCGATAAAATAATCCGCGATCGGCAGCGCAATGATGATATCCCCGATCCCACCCGCTTGTATCAGGCCGATCCGCACGATATCGCCGAAGTTATCGAAGCGCCGATGCGGCGTCAATCGCCTCAAAGACCCGGCCGCAACATAACCCGATCGCCCCCCCGCGCAGCTTGCTCATACGCCTGTCTCGCATCACCAAGCGGGAAAGACCGGCCCAACTTGCACCTAAATTGGCCCGACTCAAAGCCCGCTGTCATGAGCGAAAGCAGTTTCGCGCCGGCCACCGCGTTCAGCCGACGGCTATCGACGCCCAAAACCCGCAGTTCCTTGCGATAAACGCCGCGCAGATTGAACGAAGCTTTCCCATCCTCCGGCGCGGCGATGACCGGAATTCGCCCATCCATTGCCGCGATTTCCACGCATTCCGCCAGCAAAACCCCGCTGGTGTCCAGCACAACATTCGCCCCGCCACCCCCGGTGAGTGAACCAACCGTCGCAACGATGTCCGCCGCTGAGGAATCGATCACCTCATCGGCTCCATTTTGCCGCGCTTCCGCCATGCCTCGATCCGAGCGGACGACCCCGATGACCCGTGCCCCGCGCGATTTGGCAATTTGCACAGCCGCCGATCCCACGCCTCCAGCGGCCCCGATGATGACGACCGTTTCACCCGACGCGATATCCGCCGCCGTTACCAGTGCCGTCCAAGCCGTGACGAACGTCAATCCCGCCCCTCCCGCCGCCTCCATCGAAAGCCCCGCCGGCCTAATCGCCACCGCCGCGGCCGGCAGCAGAACATACTCCGCATGCGACCCATCCCGGCTGAACCCGATATCTCCCCCCGTCCCCCAGACTTCGCGCCCGACAAGTTCGCCCGCTCCCGCGACCACCACGCCGGCAAAATCCCGCCCCGGGATTCGCGGCAGGGTCGTCCCTTGCATTTTGCCCGCCACATTTTTCACATCGCTTGGATTGATCGCCGCCGCCTTGACCTCAACGAGCACCTCATTTCCCTTCGGTGTTGGCGTCGGCACCTTTTCCACGTTGACTAAATTCGGTCCCCCGAATTGATGAATCACTACGGCTCGCATCGACCCGTCCTTTGCCAAAACCTGCCAAGGTTTATCTAAATTGCCAATGTAAACTGACGATGGTATAATAGCGATAATATGGCATATTTAAGGAGTCTGTCATGGCGCCCTCGCTTCGAGCCACGCTTCGGGTGACCGAAGGCGGCCGCATCGTCATTCCCGCCGACGTGCGTGCGCGGCTCGGCATGGAAGTTGGCGCGGACCTCGTCCTCACGGTCGAGGACGATCACGCCAAACTCATGAACGCCAAGTCCGCGCGCCGCAAGGCCCGCGAGAGGGTTCGCCGCTATATACCCGCCAAGGCCAAACTGAGCAAAGAGCTCATGGCCGAGCGCAAGGCGGAGGCCGGGCGTGAGTAGGCCGAACATCATCGACGCGTCGGCAATCCTCGCATACCTGCAGCAGGAAACCGGCCAGGAGATCGTGGAATCGGCGCTCGACGCCGGCCCTTCGTGGATTTCGGCCGTCAACTATTGCGAGATCCTCGGCAAACTCCACGAAAAAGGGATGCCCCTCGAAGAGGCTCAGGCCGCCTTCAACGACCTGGGATTGATCGTCGTCGATTTCGATTCCGATTTAGCTCGCCGCGCTGCGGAATTACGGGTGCGAACCAAGCCCATTGGAGCCTCGCTGACCGACCGCGCCTGCCTCGCCCTCGCCCAGCGGACTGCCGAGGCAGAGCCCAACCCAATCGTCTTTACGGCCGAGCGATCCTGGGCCAAACTCAAATGGCCTTTCAGGATCGTTCTGATTCGGAGCGCCAAAAATAACGCCTGATTTGTCCGTCCGCTGGAGACGGGTTACGGATTTGGACAATGCGCAATTAGACCCGCTTCGGGAAATCGGTCGCGGATCGGCCTGTTCTCGTCCAATCCGGCGCAATCACTGCTCCGGCGTATCGATCAGTTGCTGCAGCCGCGCCCCCAATTCCGGACTCAACCGCCGCTTCCATTCGGCATCGATCAGCCCGATCTCCAGCATGTCCAGCAAATGCACCTGATCCTTGCGCCGAAACGATGTCAATTTCATCCGTACCAGAGCGTCCAACGTCACCACCCGAAACCCGCTCGGCTTTTCCGACTCCGTCACATCTGGCGCCGCCGACGCATACTCCGGGCGAATTTTTTCGCCGGCCATCAGCACATGAACCGCGTCGCGCACCTTCGCGTCGGGACCATCCAGGAAAATATCCATCCCCGCTACATGCCGCCGAATGAAACCGGCTTTCTCGAGTGCTCCCGCGGCGGCGGCTAAATCCGAACGCCGCAGCAAGATATCCACGTCCTGGGTATTGCGAATCGCGGATGTATCCACTGTTGCGACCCAGGCGGCCACCGCATTCCCACCTGCCACCGCATAGGGAATCCCCGCCGCCTCCAGCGCCGCCGACGCCCGCGCTAATCGATCGCGTACCCGTTCCACCGCCAGCACCATCCTGTCCAAAAGCGTCATGCGCGGCGTCAGCGGAAGCATGACGGAATTATACACGAAACGCGAAAAACCGGCTTATTTCGACTTCGAGCCACCCGGCAATCGCACCGGCGTTACGATTCGCTCGATCTCCGCGCGATTTGCCTCAAGCCACGGCGGCAGCATCAATCGCCGACCCAGCTCACTGGCCGGCTCATCGGCTGTGAACCCGGGGTTTTCAGTCGCGATCTCGAATAGCACGCCACCCGGTTCTCGATAATAAATCGAGTGGAAATAAGTCCGATCCATCACCGGCGAAACATTAAATCGCTTTTCCACCAGTTCCTCGTGCCAGGCCGCCTGCTGTGCGTCGTCCCTGGTGCGAAACGCGATGTGGTGCACCACTCCCGCCCCCATACTCCCGCGCGGCGCGTCCGGCGCGCACAGCAAATCAACCGTCGCGGCGAATCCATCGCCAACCCCGGCTCGGTATCGGTATCGGTTCTGCTCATTCCCGACGGTTTGAAAGCCCATCACATCGGTCAGCAGCTTCGCCGAGTTTTCGTATCCTTCTTCCGAAATGGTCACCCCATGAAATCCGCGAATCGCATATTCCGCGGCCACCGGTCCGCCGCCCCACGGCCTGCCCAGGGGATCCTCCGAGCCGACAATTTCCAGTTGCAATCCATCCGGATCGGAAAAGCCCAGAACGCGCTGGCCGAATCGTTCCGTCCCGACGTGCACTTGCACCCCCTTTTCCCTCAGCCATCTCGCCCAGTGCCCGATCGCGCTGGCCGGAACGGAAAACGCAGTTACCGCCACCTGCGGCGGCCCGATCCGGCCGCGGTGCGCGCCCGCCCAGGCGAAGAATGTCATTATCGTCCCCGGCCGACCCAGCTCATCCCCGTAGTACAGGTGATAACTCCCCGGATCGTCGAAGTTCACCGTCAGCTTCACGAGCCGCAGGCCAAGGACGCCGGTATAAAAATCGATGTTTTTTTGCGCATCGCTCGTAATCGCCGTGACGTGGTGAATTCCAGGAAGATGTCTTTCAGTTTTCGCCATGATTTCCTCACACAGTCAGTCGAGAATAATAAACACCGACCGCCGCTCGCGCGGCTCAACATGCCGGCTCCGATGCCCTTTGCCCGTCGTATCCTCCATGAGCAAAATCTCCCCGCCACGAAACGTTCGCCGCGACCCGTCGGATACTTCGATCTCAATCGCCCCATCCAGCAGCACGATAAACTGGCGCCGCGGCGCAACATGCCAATCATAGTCATAGCCCGGCTCATTGGTCCGAAAGACAACCGATTTAGCAGGAATTTCCTCCGACAAATGCCCGATCTTCCCCGCATCGCGAAGCGGATAATCGCGCTGCGCGAAATGGCTTTCGCCGCGATCGTCGGCATAAACACAGGTCACCGTCATCGCTGGTCCTCCACAACCGCCTTCAGCAGCGCCCGGCTCGCCTCCAGCTCATCATCATTGACCGTATGCGGCATGCCCCGATAACTCCGCAGCTCCACCTCCGCCCCCATGCGCTTCAGCACGGCTTCAGTCTCTTTCACGCGCTCCAGCGGAACATGCGGGTCCGGATCGCTGGTCCCCAAAAACACCGGCGTCCCCGCCAGCGACCCCGGGTAATTCCGAGGCGTCCCCGGCGGCCCGATCAGCCCGCCGGTCAATCCGATCACCGCCCCATAGCGACGAGGATGCCGAGCGGCATATTCCAGCGTCAGGCAGGCTCCCTGCGAGAATCCCGCGACGACGATCCGATTGCCGGCAATCCCGCGCCCAAGCAAATCGTTCACCAGCGAATCGATCCGAGCCAGCGCCGAATCCAAATACGGCTGGTTCTCCTCCAGCGGCATCAAAAACGAATTTGGGTACCAGGTATTTCCCGCCGCCTGTGGCGCAATCGCCGCGAACTGCGGAACGGCCAATTCGGGGTAAATCGCCAAAATGCTTTCGGCGGAGGCTCCGCGTCCGTGCAACAGAATGATCGTCCCCGCGGCCTTTTCGGGAGGAGGTCCGGCCGTTAGTACCGGCTGCCGTCCATGGGGAACGTGTTTTCCAGTGCTCATACCCCAATTATACCGCGTCAGCGCAGCGCCCTACCGTAATTCCGCGGCGTATTTAGCCGGCGTCCCCGGGACGCGGGAGAATACCCAACCGCTTCCAAAGCCCATACCATGTACGTCAACTTTTGCGCAATGCATGCTGGGAATAAATTCCCCCATGACTCGTCTGGAAGTTTGAGGCTTCGAAGGAGAACGGTTGGACGCGTCCAGCCCGGCAGATCGGAAAAATCCTCCCGCGCACCGGGGCGATGCCCGTCGCGTCGCCGTCGATATCCTTGCGCACCTCGATTCCGCCCACAACCTCGCCAGTTGGCTGGTCGGAAACGAGCACGAGGCCCAGGACATCGTTCAGGAGGCCTATTTGCGGGCCATTCGATCCACTTCCACCTATCGCGGCGGCGACTTGCGGTCGTGGATTCTCGCCATCGTGCGCAACGCCTGTTTCGATTCGCTCCGCCGGGGTAAGGCCCACCCGATGGACGATCTCAGTGACGATCCCCAAATCTCGGCCGATGATGATCAATCCGATCCCGCGAAAATTCTCCAGCGCGCCGAAAACGTCCGCGAGATTCAGTCGGCTATTTCGCAGCTTTCCGCGCCGCTTCGCGAAGTGGTGGTTCTGCGTGAAATGGAAGGTCTGTCTTACAAGGAAATCGCGGCGGTCGTAGGCTTTCCGATCGGAACGGTGATGTCGCGCCTCGCCCGCGCCCGCTGGCGGCTGGCGCAATTGTTGTCGGGTGAAACGCAGGGCGTCGCCCAACGGCCCAAGGAATGAAGATGGATTGCCCGGAAATCCGAGATTTGCTCCCCGCCTATGCCGACAATGAGTTGGACGCGGTGACGTCGCGCCAGTTGGAATCGCATCTGCGCGATTGTCCGTCTTGCGCCCGCGCGCTAGGCGCCGATCAGGCCGTCAAAAAAGTGATGTCCAATCCAGCGCTCCTCCGCCCGGCGCCAAAAGAATTGCGCGATCGGGTCACTCCGGCCCCAATCATTCGGCCGCAAAATCGCTGGAATTCCTGGGGCCTCGCCGCCTGTGTCGCCATCGTTGGTGCGATCATTTGGCTCCTCCCCGGCGTTCTGCAGCGCCAAAATCCCGCCGACATCGACGCTCAGGAAGCCTTCGCCTCGCATCTGCGTTCCCTGCAAACCGATGGACACCTGATGGACGTCCAATCCACCGATCAGCATACGGTTAAACCCTGGTTCGACGGCCGGCTCGATTTCGCCCCGCCCGTCCACGATCTCTCGGGCCAGGGATTCCCTCTGATTGGGGGCCGACTCGATTTTCTGCACAATCGCCCGGTGGCCGCCCTCGTCTACCGCCGCAATAAACACCTCATCAATCTCTTCATCTGGCCCGGCGAAACCGGACAGAGCACGACTGAGAAGCAGGGATACAACCTGATCCACTGGAGCGCCGGGGGAATGACCTTCTGGGCCGTTTCCGATTTGAATTCCGCCGAATTGAAGCAATTCGCCGATCTCTTTGCCGCTCATTCATAAATTTTATTGACTCGGGAATAAACCCGCCTCGTCATTCGTCCGGTTCATTGACAGGAGACGTCAATGAACCGAATAGCTCATCGAATCGTGGCCGCGTCAGTGCTGGCGATGGTCGTTCTCGCAGGGGCCTCGCCTCCCACGACCGAGCCAACCGCGACCGTGCAAATTGAAAATTTCAGCTTTATGCCCAGGGAGTTGACCGTGCCGGCGGGCACGACCGTCACCTGGGTCAACAAGGACGACGTTCCCCACACCGCGACTGCCGTGGGCGATACGCCGCTGTTCGATTCCAACGCTTTGGACACCGACGACACCTATTCCTTTACCTTTAAGCAGCCGGGAACCTTTCCCTATTACTGCAAAGTGCATCCGCACATGACCGGAAAAATCATCGTGCAATAAATGGCGAGGGAGATCGACTATGTCTGATTTTATCGAAAAAGATGAATCCAACGACGGCATCGACCGCCGCGGATTCTTAAAATGTATGGCCTGGGCCGGCGCGGGAATGGTCTGGGCCATGAAGGGAGGCATCCTGCAGTCCCGCGCCTTTGGGTCCGATCTGTCGGGAATCGCCGGGGCCGATTTTACATTCGTCCAGGTCAGCGACAGCCACATCGGCTTTCACAAAGGGGTGTACACCGATGTCGTCGGCACGTTTCAGGAATCGGTGACTCGCATCAACGCGCTGCCCACGCCTCCGTCGATGATCCTTCACACCGGCGATCTCACGCACCTTTCCAAACCCCACGAATTTGACACCGTCGCGCAAATCATGAAGTCGATCAACACCGATCAATCCTTCTACGTTCCCGGCGAGCACGACTATTTCGTGGACAACGGCGTCCAATTCCTCAGCCGTTTCGGCAAAGGGACCCGCGGCATCGGGTACCAAAGCTTCGATCTCAAAGGCGTCCATTTCATCGGCCTCGTCAACGTCGCCAACCTCAGTAACGGCAAAACCACGCTCGGCGAATTAGGGGACGAGCAACTGGAGTGGCTCGAGAACGACGTCGCGGACCTGAAATCCAGCACGCCAATCGTCGTCTTCGCGCATGTCCCGCTCTGGACCGTTTACGAGCAGTGGGGCTGGGGCACAGAAGACGCCGCCCAGGCGTTGGGCTATCTGCGGCGGTTCGGCTCAGTCAGCGTTCTCAACGGGCATATTCACCAAATCCTGCAAAAAGTCGAAGGCAATATCACCTTCCACACCGCCCGCTCGACGGCCTTTCCTCAACCAGCCCCGGGCGCCGCTGATTCCCCGGGACCGATGAAAAATATCGCGGCGGAAAAGCTCAAAAATTATTTGGGATTAACACGGGTCGATTATGTCGAGCACACCGGCATGCTTGCCACGACGGATTCAACGCTGGCCGAATTGGAGCCTGCCACACAGCCGTAGGATTTCGCATCGCCCCCGCGTAAACTGCGCGGATCATGCGGATCGTTTCTTTACTGCCCAGCGCGACGGAGATCGTTTGCCTTTTGGGCCGCCGGGACGAGCTTGTCGGCGTCACCCACGAATGCGATTTCCCTGCCTCCGTGCTCGAGTTGCCGAAAGTCACGCGCACGACAATTCCTCAAGGCGCCACCAGCGCCCAAATCGACGAATTGGTGCGCAATCGAGTCGGCGGAAATCTTGCCCTCTATCAACTCGACGAGCCGACCGTTACTGCCCTCCACCCTGATTTAATCATCACGCAAACCTTATGCGACGTTTGCGCCGTCGACGAATCCGCCGTCCGCAAGGCGGCCTGCGCCATGTCCTGGGCGCCGCAAGTGGTGACGCTAAATCCCGGCAGCCTTGAAGACGTTTTCGATTCGATCCAGCAGATCGCGGCAGCGGTGGGGGGGATCGAAAACGCGCAAGCCGCGACGGCAACGCTGAAACGGCGGGTCGCCGCCGTCTGCGAGCGTCTTGCGGACGTAAAGAACCGACCTACGGTCGTCTTCCTGGAATGGATCGATCCCCTTTTCTGCGGGGGCCACTGGAACCCCCAGCTCGTCGAGCTTGCCGGCGGCGAAGAACTCCTCGGAATTCTCGGCAAACCCTCCTTCACCATCGAATGGGAAAAACTCCGCCGGGCCGACCCTGACGTCATCTTCATCGCCTGCTGCGAATTCAGCGCCGAGCGCGCGCGGGCCGATCTTCCCATCCTCCGCGCCAAGGCCGGCTGGTCTGATCTGAAGGCCGTCAAAAGCCGCCGCGTTTTTATTGCGGACGGGTCCGCCTATTTCAACCGCCCCGGCCCGCGGCTGGTCGATAGCCTGGAAATCCTGGCCAAGGCGCTCCACCCCGAAATATTCAATTCCTCAAATCAGTCCCCGCTCAACGCCCCGGCAGCTCGACTCGCATGAAGGGCTTGGCCAATCCGTTGCCGATGATTTGTCCCCGGATTTCCTGAATCGACCGCCGATCCCCCGGCCACATAAAATGCACCTCCGCTTCTTCCGCCCCTAGCCAGCGAAACGCGTCGTGCTCGGTGTCCATCACGATGGTCGCTTCGCGGTTCACCATCGCGCAAAACTGAATCGAATGCCAAAGCGTATCGTGCGCCGCGATATAAAAAACGTGCGCATCGCTTAACTTGAAAAATTCGTCCGGAAATACCCCCGTCTCCTCGCGCAATTCGCGCAGAGCGGCGTCCACCGGCGTTTCGCCCGCATGACTCTCCCCGTAAATCGTCTGCCACGTTCCCCCCAAAAAATCGTCCGCACTGCGCCGAAGCTGCAAAAATTCCCAACCCCGACCGGATTCACCCGGCCGAATCACGAAACAGCAGACCATGTCGTAACGAATCTTCATGCGCTGACCGATCCAATCACGTAATTCTGGCCGCCCACGCGCTTTACCCATCCGCGCAAACTCATCATCGTCAATTCCGGCAAAATCGCCTCGGCGGGGAGTTCCGTGCGCGCGATGATGAGATCCAAGGCAATCGGCTCCCGACTGATCTCGCGCAGAATTCGATTCTGTTGCTCCGTCAGCACGCCGGCGATGCGCGTTGGGGCAGTCGATTCTTCGGGGACTTCGACTTCAGTCGCCTGATGTGGCAGGGGACCCAGCCCTTCAAAAATCTCCTCCAGATTCGTCACCAGAGTCGCCCCGTCGCGAATCAGCGCGTGCGGCCCGGCCGACATCGGATTATCCACTCGCCCGGGCAGCGCAAAAACCGGGCGCCCATGCTCATCGCCCGCCTGGCGAGCCGTGATCAGCGCCCCGCTGGCCACATCCGCCTCCACCACTAAAACCCCGCGTGACAGTCCACTGATGATCCGATTCCGCCGCGGAAAATTCTCCTTCATCGGCGGCGTCCCCAGCGCAAACTCGCTCATCACCGCCCCGCGCGCGGCTACCTGTTTGAATAACCCCTCATTCTCTGGCGGATACGCCACGTCCACGCCGCACCCCAGCACGACAATCGTCCGTCCCTCGGCGGCCGCGATGGCTCCGCGATGCGCCGCCGAGTCCACGCCCCGCGCTCCGCCGCTGACGACGGTCACGCCCGCCTGCGCCAGCAGCGCCCCAAAGCGCTCCGCCTGTTCCCGGCCGTAATGGCTGCACCGCCGGCTTCCGACAATCGCAACGGCGTTCAAATCCCGCGCTTCAATCGTACCCCGAACATACAAAACGGCGGGGGGGTCCGGAATTACCTTGAGCATCGTCGGATAGTTCGAATCATCCCGGCAGATCAGCCCCACGCCCATCTCCCGGCAGCGCGTCATTTCCGCCTCCGCCAAATCCGCCGCCTCTCGCATTGAACGGCGAATCTGTGAGCTTTTAACCGTTCCGATTCCCTCGACGGAATGGAGAAGCCCCTCATCCGCCGAGCAGGCCGCTTCGGCGCTTCCCGCCGCCGTCACCAGGCGTCCGAGCAGGATCGATCCGATCCCCTCGGTCATGGAAAGTTGAAGCCAATGCCGCAGCGCCACCGTTCACCCCCGCAAACTGGCCACCGCTTCGCGCATCAGTTCCGGCGGCACGTCGTCGCGCACCGTGGCCTCGCCAATGCGCTTGAGCAAAACCAGTCGAATACGCCCATTTTTCACTTTCTTATCGAATTGCATCGCTTCCACCACGCGATCCGCTTCCAATTTCAATCCGCCCGTCGGCAGCCCCGCGCGGTCCAGAATCGACCGGATGCGCCCGCCCGATGGCCCATCCAGCATTCCCAGCTTTTGCGACACAAACGCCGCCGCGATCATTCCCAGCGCAATCGATTCGCCATGCGAATAACTGAAATTCGAAACCGATTCGATCGCATGTCCAAACGTATGCCCAAAATTCAAATGCGCCCGCTCCCCCTTCTCCAGCGGATCGGCTTCCACCACTTTCGCCTTGATCTGAACGTTATGCGCGATCAATTCCGAAATCGCCGCAATCTCCACTTTCACAATGGGGTCGATCGCCGCTTCCAGCCGGGCGAAACCCTCGGCATCGCGAATCAGATCGTGCTTAATACATTCCGCCAGTCCGCTGCGCAGCTCCCGCGGCGGCAGCGAGCCGAGCGTATGCGGATCAATCAGCACCCCCATCGGCTGATAAAAGGCCCCAATCAAATTCTTTCCCACCGCATGGTCCACGCCGGTCTTCCCCCCGATGCTTGCATCCACCATCGCCAGAAGGCTGGTGGGAATCTGAATCAGCGGCACACCCCGCAGAATCGTCGCCGCGACCATCCCGGCCATGTCGGTCACCACGCCTCCCCCCAGCGCCACCACCGGAGTCGTCCGCTCGATCTTTGCTCCCAAAAACAGATCGTAAACCGGCATCAGGTGATGCATATTCTTATGCTTTTCCCCCGCCGGAATAGTCGCCACGATCGGCTCAATCCCCGCCGCCGTCAGCGAATCGGTCAGCGCGTTGCCATGAATCGGCCCCACATGCGAATCGGTAACCACCGCCGCCTTGCTTGCCCCCAGGCGCGATTTGATCCAATCGCCCGCCTGGCCAAGCAGTCGCGGCCGAACCAGCACGTCGTAAGACGCACTGGGAAGATTCACTCGAATGGTCGCGCCGCCGCTCATTTCCCCGATTGTAACCGCGTCGCCAGGCTTGTCGAAGCCGCCCCGGCGCATACCATATCGCTCAGGAGACGCCATGACCGAATGGATTTGGTTCAACGGGGAGATCGTTCCGCTCGCTGAAGCTCACATAAACGTCGAGGATCGCGGCTTTCAATTCGCCGACGGCGTCTACGAAGTCATCCGCATCTACAACGGCAAACCTTTCACCCTCGACCGCCACCTGCAGCGCCTCGAAAAATCCGCGACCGGCATCCAATTGCCCATCCCCCTCGACGCCGCCGCCCTGACCAGCGAGATCGGCAATCTCCTCACCCGCAGCGCCATCCGTGAAGGAATGATCTACCTTCAACTCACGCGCGGCCCCGCGCCGCGGAATCATATTTTCCCCCAATCAAAACCGACGCTCCTTTTTTACACCCGCCCGCTTCCCGCCGCCGCGGCTCCCGGCGATGGGGAAGGCGTCAAACTTCTCGCCGTCCCCGACGAACGCTGGAAACGCTGCTGGATCAAATCGATCGCGCTCCTGCCCAATGTTCTGGCCAAAAATCAGGCCGTCGCCGCCGGCGCCGACGAGGCCGTCTTCGTCGAAAATGATCTGGTTACCGAATGCGCCGCCAGCAATATCTTCGCCGTGATCGGCAAGCGCCTGCTGACCTCTCCGGTCGGCAGCAAAGTATTGCCCGGCATCACCCGCGCGCTTCTTCTCGAATTGGCCCCGAGCGCCGGATTGGAAGTGGACGAGCGCGCCTTCCGCGAGGAAGAAGCCCTCCGCGCGGGCGAACTGTTCATTACCAGCACCACCCGCGAAATCTCCTGGGTCGCCCGCTGGAACGACCGCTACATCGGCAAAGGCCGCTGCGGGCCGTGCACCAAAAAACTCCACGCCGCCCTGCGCGAGCAAATCGTCCGCGCCACCTCATAGGCCATTGCGAAATATCCGATAGGTAGTAGAATAGTAGGATAAAGGTATTACCATGGCATCAATCAAGACGGCCATTTCAGTGGAAGAAAAGCTGCTCAAAGAAGTTTCCCGGCGTTCCAAGCGCATGGGGGTGTCGCGCAGCCGATTCTTCGCCATCGCGGCCAGGGATTATCTCAACCGTTTTGATCGCCAGGCGTTGATCGAGCAAATCAACAAAGCCCAGGAGAGCGGCTCGGATCAGGCCGATCGACGCCATCTGAAATCGCTTCGGCGAAACTTCGCAAAAATCCTCGAGGATGAGTCGTGGTAATTCGCCAGGGCGATGTATTCTGGGTGGGTTTGCCGCCCCCGCGCGGCTCAGAACCGGGATTCCGGCACCCTCACGTGGTGGTTCAAAATGATGTGTTCAACGAGAGCAAAATTGCCACCGTCGTCACCTGCGTGATCACGTCAAATCTTCACCGCGGCTCGCAGCCGGGAAATGTCGAGTTGGCAGTCGGCGAGGCGAATTTACCCAAGCGCAGCGTGGTTAATGTTTCACAATTGATAACCTTGGACCGTGCCGATTTGGGCGACAAGGTCGGGTCATTGTCGCGCCAGCGGATTCGACAGATCGCGCAGGGAATCGCCATGGTCCTGGAACCGGTCTGAGCGCCGGAGCGATGGCGAACTCGGTCCCGCGACGCGTTCTCTCAGAAAACTCCATGCGGCCAATTATTAGCCGAACGCCAAAGGCTGAATTTCCTACGCCACAGCCGTACGTCGCTGGCGTCGCGGGCCAAGGGGAGAGTGTCGATTCCCGTGCAGGTCTGACTCGTGCGAGAGTTTTAGAATGTCAAAGTACATTAGCAGCGTCTCCCGGTCGGTCGTCTGCTCATACTCGCCGGCATCGTTAACAAGCCAAATGCAGTTCAGCCCATCCTGCGCGGAATAATAGCCCACCCGGAATTCACGCCCGATTTGCTTACGCCATTGCGGCGTGGAATCATCGTACCGGCTCAGCCGGACAAGCGTTTTGGGAGGAATCACGGCAGGAATTTTCATTTCGGGCTCAATCTCCCTGATAATACGACATTACAACCCATACTCCGCCCACCTCTTCGTCACCAGTTCAATCGTCTTCCGATCCATCTCCAATTCCATTGGCCACCGCCGGACCTTCCCTTCCCCGGCCCATTTCTCCGTCGCGTCAAACCCGATCTTGCTCCCCGTCCCATGCTCCGGGCTGGCGTGATCCAGAATATCCACCGGTCCATGCGAAATCTCCGCATCCCGCTCCGGATCGCAATTGGAAAACAGATGGAACAGCACATCCTGCTCGTTGTGCACGTCCACTTTCTCGTCCACGACAATGATGAATTTGGTGAACGACATCTGCCCCGCCCCCCAAACCGCGTGCATCACCCGCCGAGCCTGCATCGGATACTCCTTGCGGATTTTGATAAACGCGCAGTTATGAAAAACTCCGCTGATCGGCAAGTTGTAATCCACAATATCCGGAATAATCGTCTGCAATAGCGGCAGAAAAATCCGCTCCGTCGCCTTTCCCATAAAATAATCTTCCATCGGCGGCTTGCCGACAATCGTCGTCGGATAAATCGGATCCTTCCGATGCGTGATCGCCGTCACGTCAAAAACGGGATAAAAATCGGCCAGGCTGTAGAACCCGGTATGATCTCCGAACGGGCCTTCAAGGAGCTTTTCGTTGGGATCGACGAACCCTTCGATGACGATTTCCGCGTTGGCCGGAACTTCCAATGGAATCGTCTTACACGGCACCAGTTCGATGCCTCCGTCATTGAGAAATCCCGCGAAAATCAGTTCCTCGATCCCCGGCGGCAGTGGGGCGGTCGCCGCGTAGGGCAAAACGCTCTCGCCGCCCAGCACAATCGCCAGCGGCATCTTCTCGCCGCGGGCCGCATATTTCCGAAAATGCCGGGCCCCGTCGTGATGCATATGCCAGTGCATCGCGCACTTGCGGGGCGAAAACTGTTGAACCCGATACATCCCGATATTCCGGTCGCCGGTTTCCGGGTCCCGCGTGAAGATTCCGCCCAGCGTGATATATCTCCCCGTCCCGCGCGGCCCGGCGGCGACTTTCGCCGCATCCGCATGATCGATCACCTGCCCGCTCTCCACATTCCCATCCAGCGGCCAGCACTGAATCAGCGGCAGCCGATTCAAATCCGCCTTCTCCCCCTCCATGACCACCTGCTGACAAATCCCGCTCCGAACCGATTTCGGCGGAAAGCTCCCCAATTTCAGCAAGTCCGGCAACTTCTTCATCTTCTCCATCAGCGTCGTCGGAATCTCCGGCTTCACCAGCGCGCTCACTCGCGCCGCCAATTCCGAAAGCGATCGACTCCCCAGCGCCTGATTAATCCGCCAATAAGACCCAAACGTGTTGATGGCCACAGGAATGTCCGACCCGCGCACATTCTGAAACAGCAGCGCCTTCCCCCCCAATGCGGCCGCCGCCGATTTATCCGGCTCACTATGCCCATGCGGCGCCGGCGTCTTGCACATCCGGTCGCAAATCGCCGCGATTTCCAGCTTGGGATCGACCGCCGCCCCCACACGCGCCAGTTCCCCCTCGCGGTCCAGCAGCGTCAAAAAATCAGAAAACGTCTCGGTGCCCATGCGTCGATGGTAAAGCCAACCGCCCGGTGAGACAAATTCGCCATCCAGTTGCCAGTTCTGCGTCTTCATTGACTGGCAACTAGCAACTGGCAACTGGCAACTACTTCAACCCTTCTTCCGCACAATGATGCTGGGCCCCGCCACGGCCCGAACCACGATCTCCGACCCCGCGGAAACATACCCCGCCTCGCTGACCACCGAAGTGATGCGTTTATCCGCTATCGCCGGATCGAAAAATTCCGCCGATCCCCCCGGCCGCAATTCCGACAGCGTCTTCCCCACGGCTCCGACCGCGGGCCATCCGATGGCCGGCGACGGATCGCGCGGCGCTCCCGCCGCCGTCGATCCCCCGCTGGTCGCCGTGATAATCAACCGATTAAAATAGGGCACCTTCGGCAAATAGCGCCCGATCCAAATCCACAGCACAATCGACAACCCCATCGCCGCCGCGACAACGACGATTCCCTGCTGCATTCCCACCCAGATCACGCGCCAATTGTCCGCCGTCCAGGGAACTCCGTTGTCCTTCGGCACAAACGTCATCACCAGCCCGAAGAGCACCAAAATCGCCCCGGAAATCCCCGGCAAAAAATGCCCCGGCAGCAAAATCTCCACCGCAATCAGACCCAGCCCCGCGAAAATCGTCAAAATTTCCCACCACTGCGCATACCCCGTCAGCATCGGCACCCCGAGCATCAGCAGCAGCGCGAGCAGTCCGATCGATTCCGCCACCCCGTGTCCCGGCGCATGCGCGACGATATACAGACATTGCAAAAAAATCACGATCAGCAGCCCGCGCGCGATCGGACCGCTTAAAATCTCCACCAGATCATCCCCCAACCCCGGCGAAAGATCGGCCACGATCGTCCACCCGCGCTCCTTCGCCAGCGACTGCGGATCGTCGGCAAATCCGCTGGCCAGCCCGTACAGCACCGCCTGCTGGCTATCGACCGTCAGCAAAGTATCCGGCCCCACAATCGGAACCGAAACCCCCGGCACATCCTTCCACTGCTTAGTGGCGATCAGATCCGCATACCCCTTCGCATCCACGAACCGCTTCTCCCCCTTATCGTTTTGAATCCAATAGACCGCATGATCCACAGCCACCATCGAAGCCGCCAGCAGCGGATCGTGATGATTCCGCGCCGCGCTCTCGGCAAAATCCGTCAGCACCGGCCCCTGAGCCTTCGCCCGCTCCGTCGGCGGCATCGTCTCCAACCCCTCCGGACCAAAAATAATCGGCGCGCAGTCCCCCAGGGAAGCCGAATGGCTCATCACAATCTCATCGCAGGCCATCGCGATCATCGCGCCAGCCGAAATCGCCTTATCCGTGACGAACGCCGTGATGTGCAGATCATCTTGCCGCTTGAGAAAGCGGGAAATCTCCAGTCCATCGGTCAAGATGCCGCCATAGGTATCGATGCTAAGGATGACATTCTTCGCTCCCAGTCCGCGCACTTGATTCATGCGCTGCTCAAGCTGGTCGCGAGTAAAATCGTTAATCTCCCCATTGATCTGAATCAGCACCGCCCGATTGTCCGGCGAAGGCCCCGTCGCCGGCACATCCGCTATAGCCCATCCCCCCGGAATCACCGCCGCCAGAATCACCCAAACGATAACCCTCATACCCCCATTTTAGCTCATTTTCCCCCTCACGCACGGCTACAATAGCGAAATCCATGCGACCCCTTTTGCTGGTCTTCTCGGCGGTTTCCCTGGCTTTAGCCATCATGCTGGCGGTGATGTGGTTTCAGAGCTATTCGTCAATGGACGCTTGGCAAATCCAAAGCAACTTTGGTGAAGGCGGGAGGGCGTCCCGTATCTTCTACATTGTTTCAGGCGAAGGAGACCTCAGAACAAGGCTTTTGCGGGACAACGGCACTTCTGGATGGACCCCAACCTCCGACCACGTTTATTGCAGTTTTCGGCACTACCGAATGCATCTGAGCGCCGCGACAAAGATTTCAAACTTTTTCAGTGGCCAAGCGGTGGTTTTGCCGTATTGGGCTCTTGTGCTGCTGCTTTCATTTCCCTCAGCGTTTTACGTATCAATCTGGGTCCGTCGTAAGAAGCCAGGCATGTGCCCCATCTGCGGCTACGACCTCCGCGCCACCCCCGACCGCTGCCCGGAATGCGGGACCCTCACATCGTCTCAATCGAGCATCACACCAAGGGCTCCAGCGTCTTTCTAGCCCAAGAATCATCGCATTTCTTCGCGCTCTTCGTGTCTTCGCGTTAAATCTAATTTTTTTACCGCGAAGAAACGAAGGACGCGAAGATAATTAAATTAGCTGGCAACTAGCAACTTCCTCAAAGCATTGTTTGCGCTCTCAGCGATCTCCGCGGTTCAAAATATCTCTCTTACACCGACTCATTCGAGCACCGCACCAGCAAATCCAGCGTCCGGCGAGCCGTAGAATTATCGATCGCATTCCGCGCCAGTTGCAATCCCTCCGCCAAATTCTCCGCCCCCTCGGCCACCACCAAAGCCGCCGCCGCGTTGAGCACGGAAATGTCGCGCTTCGGGCTGGGCCGGCCCGAGAGAACGTCCTGCAAGACCATTGCCGCTTCATCGACCGAATTTACTTGCAGATCGCTAAGCTCAGCGCGCGGCAAATCCACTTCCGCCGGGTCCAACGTAAACGTGTGAATCTGCCCCTGGCGCAATTCACTGATTCGAGTCGGCCCCAGCGTCGAAATTTCGTCGAGCCCATCCTCGGCATGCACGACCCAAGCCCTTCGGCTTCCCAACTCGCGCAGCACCGCCGCCAACCGGTCGGTTAATTCCGGCGCAAACACCCCGATCAATTGATGCCGCGCCCGCCCCGGATTCGTCAGCGGACCCAGCAGATTGAATATCGTCGGAATCCCCAGCGCCTTGCGCGTCTCGGCGACATGTTTCATGGCCGGATGATGCGCCCGCGCATAAGCGAAGCAGATATTCGCCTTATCGAGGCAGTGTCCCAGCGTCGCCGGCGAGACGTCCAGCTTCATCCCCAATTTTTCCAGCACGTCCGCCGACCCTGCCCGTCCGGAGGCCGAGCGGTTGCCGTGTTTGACGACTTTCACTCCGCAGGCCGCCGCGATAATCGCCGCCGCTGTGGAGACGTTGAACGTATGCCGCACGTCCCCCCCGGTTCCGCAGGTATCGAGCACATCTCCCGCATCCTCGCACGGCACCACCACCGCTTTTTCGCGCATGACCGTGGCCGCGCCCACCAATTCCTCGACGCTCGCTCCTTTCGTCGCCAGGCCCAAGAGCAATCCGCGGATTTCCTCAGCCTGGGCATTCCCCGACATAATGTGCAAAAACGCCTCGCGCGTTTCATCCCGGGTCAGATTCTCTCGCCGACCAAGCTTCTGAAGAATTCCATTAAAAGAAGACATATGTATAAAATGACGAAATTCGAATGACGAATGACGAATGAAATTCCAATGCTCGAATGACCGCCTCCTCTATTCGTCATTCGTCATTCGAATTTCGTCATTCTCCCTATCTTTCTCATTCAATCACACTCGCCCCGGCGGTCGCGGCCGTCACCAGCGTCGTCGGCTGCCGCCCAAATTTATCCGTATACGTCTTGTGCAAATGCGAGCACAACCATTCCACCGATCGCGGCTGCGCCAGCGCCACCATGCAACCTCCAAAACCTCCCCCGGTCATTCGCGCGCCGTAGACCCCTTTAATCTTCACCGACTCTTCCACCAAAAAATCCAGCTCCGGACAACTCACCTCAAAATCATCCCGCAGTGAAGCATGACTCTGCGCCATCAGTTCCCCGCACGCCTCGTAATATTGCCTCCCCAATTGCTCCGCCATTTTCACGGTGCGGGCGTTTTCCGTAATTACATGCCGTCCCCGGCGAAAATGCGTATCGCTCATCTCTCCCCGCGCGGCTTCCAATTGCTCCAGGGTCGCATCGCGCAGCGATTTTATTTCAGCGTGCCGCCGCTTCAGAATCGCGACCGTTTCCTCGCATTCCTTTCGCCGCAGCGCGTATTGCCCGCCGCTGTGTTCGTGTTTCACCATGCTGTTGACGATCACCACCCGCAATTCCTTTTCCAGGATCGGCACAAATTGCCTGGAAAGATTCCGGCAATCCAGCAGCATTGCCGACCCCGCCTTCGCCGCCGCCACGATCTCCTGATCCATGATGCCGCACGGCACTCCCGCGAACTCAATTTCAGCCCGCTGGCAGATCAGCGCCAATCGTTCCGGCTCGATGTTTAGGCCGGCCAGCAAAATCATCGCCCGCCCAATCGCCACTTCCAGCGCCGCGCTGCTCGACAGCCCGCCCCCCACGCTGAGCGTATTGGAAATCAGAGCCTCCATCCCGCAAAGCGGAATCCCCGCCGCCAAAAGTTCCGCCGCCACGCCGCGCACATAATTCCCCCACGGCGGCTTGGCCGCCTCTATCTTCTTCTGAACCGAAAACTCAATCGTGTCCTTCCCAAAAACCGTCGAGACCACTTTCACGCGATCATCCTGCCGCACCCGGCAAGCCACGATCACCTCCGGCTCAATCGCCATCGGAAAAACGAAACCGTCGTTGTAATCGGTATGCTCCCCAATCAAATTCACCCGCCCCGGCGCCCGAACAAGGTGAATCTTCCCCCCGGCTTCGCCGAAAGTATCAATGAATCGCTGCTTCAGCCCGTGATAAGCCTCCTGCGCCATGCAGGCGACTGTATGAACGCCCAAGCAACCGGTCAAGGAATGTTCTCCCCCGACGCCCAACGTGGCCTGGCGCCGTTGTCCCGGCTATACTGAATATGGATTCCAGACAGATGCAACCAATGTCCCTCCGCCGCTCATTTTCACTAGCGCTCCTCACGGCCCTGATACTCGCGCAACCTCTCCGCGCCGACCAGCCGGCCTCGCGCCCCACGATCCCGGAATCCTTCCTCCAATTCGTCGATGACGGCCACGGCGGCGGCTCCCTCCAATCCGCCGAGCTAACCATGCAAAATGCTCAGGGCGTCACCCTCCACCTCGTCGCCGCCATCCACATCGGCGAAAAGGCCTATTACGACGCCCTCAATCAGGATTTCCGCAACGACGACGCCGTTCTCTACGAAATGGTGATGCCCAAGGATTCCCAGCCGCCCCCGCCCCCAGGCGTCTTCAGCTCCGACGACACCACCCGCCCCCAGAGCGAAGTCTCCAAATTTCAGCGGTTTCTGAAGGACACCCTGCAACTCGATTTCCAGCTCGACGACATCGACTACACACAACCCAATTTCATCCACGCGGATTTAGACACCGACACGTTCCAGCAAATGCAAGCCGCCCGTGGCGAATCGTTTGAATCGTTGTTCATGCAGCAAATCCTCGCCAGCCTTAACGAGCAGCCCAAGCCCGGCGAAGACCCCGACGCCCAATCCCTGGCCGACATCGTTCACGTCCTGACCCGCCCCGACATGGAGCGCCAAATCAAGGTCGTCATCGCCCGCCAATTAGGCGACATGGATTCCGCCGCCATGGGTCTTGACGGCCCGCAAGGCTCGGTGATTCTCACCGAGCGCAACAAAGCCGCTCTGGCCACCCTGGCGAGCACCCTCCAGGCCGGCAAGAAAAATATCGCCATCTTCTACGGCGCCGCCCACATGCCCGACATGGCCAAGCGCCTCCAGGCCTTGGGCTTCGTCGCCGTCTCCACCCAATGGCATATGGCGTGGAATCTGAAAATTCGCCCCGATCAGCCCTCCGCCATAGAACTGATGCTCAGCAAAATGTTCGGCCCAGCCACCCGGCCCGATTAAATGAAATATTTGCGCGGAAAATTCATCGTCCTCGACGGCGGCGAAGGCTGCGGCAAGAGCACACAAGCCCAACTCCTCAAGGATGCCCTCGAAAAATCCTCCGTCCCCACCCTCCTCGTCCGCGACCCCGGCTCCACACGCATCGGCGAAATGATCCGAAAAATCCTCCTCGACCCCGACCACGGCGACTTTTCCATGCGCTGCGAAATGCTCCTCTACATGGCCGCACGCGCCCAACTCGTCAAGGAACTGATCGCCCCCGCACTGGCCGAAGGCAAATGCGTCATCTGCGACCGCTTCGTCTCCAGCACCCTCGCCTACCAACTCGGCGGCGACGGCTTAACCGAAACCGAAATCCGCCAGGCCGCGGGCATCGCCATCGCCAACCGCTGGCCTGATCTCACCATCATTCTCGATATGCCCGTCGAACAGAGCGCCCAGCGCCTCCAGCGCGCTCGCGATCGCATCGAACAAAGACCCACGGAATATCACCAGGGCGTCCGGCAAAACTATTTGACTCAAGCCCAAAAAGACCCGGCGAAAGTGAAGGTTTGCCCGGCCGACCGCGAGCGAGCGGCCGTGCATCTCGATATCCTGAAAATTCTCGAAACCCTGAAATAAGCGATGCTCAAATTCAAGGATATCTCCGGCCAGGATTCCGCGATCGAGGATTTACTGCGCGCCTATCGCGCCGATCGCCTGCCCCACGGCCTCATCTTTGCCGGCCCCACCGGCGTCGGAAAACAAATGACCGCCACCGCCCTCGCCACGCTCTTCCTCTGCGAAAAACCGCGCAACGACTCCCCGTGCGGAAAATGCCAAAGCTGCCAGTCCATGGATTTGAGCGTCCATCCGGATTATCACTTCATCACCAAGGAACTAGCCCGCCAGCACGACAAATCCGGCACGAGCAAAGCCACGCAGATCGCCATTCAGGTGATTCGCGAGGAATTATCCGTCCCCGCCGGACGCAAGCCCGCGCTAGGCCGCGGCAAAGTTTTCGTCATTGAAGAAGCGGAATTGATGACCGCCGCCGCCCAAAACGCGCTGCTGAAAACCCTGGAAGAACCGCTGGGCCGCGCCCTGATCATGCTTCTAACCCCCAGCCCCGCCGAGCTTCTGGCCACCGTCCGCAGTCGATGCCAAACCATCCGCTTTCTGCCGCTGGATACGCAGTGGATTGAGCGCCAACTCATCGACCGAAAGATCGATCCCTCCTCCGCCAAATTAGCCGCCGACTTAAGCGACGGCTCATTGGGCACGGCCCTGCGCTGGATCGAAGACGCCGCTCTGGAGCCCGCCGGCGCGATCACCCAGCGCATCGATTCCCTCCTGCAGGGAGAGCCCGCCGCCGACCTCGCCGAGCTTTTAAAAAAATCCGCCGAGTCCCTGGCTCAAAAAACCCTCGGCCGCGATCCCCTGGCCAGCAAAGACGCCGCCACGCGCGGCGGCCTAAGCGTCTATCTCTCCGTCATCTCCCGCCGCCTCCGCAAAAGCCTGCGCGACGAGCCCGACCCCGCCCAAGCCGAATTCACCTGCCGATTTATCGAAGCCGTCGCCCGCGCCGAAAAATATCTGGATGCCAACGTAAATCTCTCGCTGGTGCTGGAACAGTTGGGCCTCAGCCTCACCGCAAACTAATTTCCGAGCATCGCCGCAATTTTCTCATGCACCTGCGGCAGCGGCGCGGTTCACGCCCGCGTCCTCGCATCTCACTCGGATTCAATTTTAGCCAGGAACGCGTCCGGCGCGATCGCTGGGATCGCCGACCGTGCGAAATGACGTTCATTACGCGTCACGATGCAGACGGCGCCGGCGCGAAGCGCGCAGGCATTCTGGACGGCGTCCTCAAAGTCCGGGAAACGGGTATCGATGGCCTGATCGAGAATCTCCCGGTCCACCGCAATGACTTGAAAGATCGCGCGCATTCCACGGACCGCGCGATCGGCCTGCGGTCGCGAGGCAAGCCGGCGCACCACATAATAGACGTTCAAAAAACTGATAGCCGAAACCGCGCCTTTGATTTGCCGTCGTTCAGCCAGCGACCAGAGGCGTTGGGCGGGTTCGACGAACGGCCGCCGGGCCAGCAGCACGTCGAGAAGGACATTGGTATCCACCAGAACGATATCGCTCATGAGGCATATTTTTGCAGAAGTGCATCTTCCAGAAGACGTCGATCGCTCTTGCCGCGCGGGGCGCGGGCGATTCCGGTGAGCCGGCGGGTGACGGGGCCGAGCGGGTCGTCTCGGCGAGATCGCCGGGCGCCCATGGCGCGGATGAGTTGGCTGAACATCGCCGAGACGCTGGTGCCGCGCGCTTCGGCTAGTTTTTTGGCCATATCAATCACTTCAGGCTCGGCCGTCAGAGTTAGCTTCTTCATGGCATCTCCCAATACGTATTGTACGGAGGATATTATACGTATCGGTCCTTCGGCTGGCAAGATTTATACGAATCGAGGCGAATCGCGAAGCATCGCCGCAATTTTCTCATGCACCCGCGGCAGCGGATAACGCGACAGTTCCCCAGTCCGGACCCATTTCCTCGCCCCCCAATCGCCTCCACCCGCCGCCCGCCCTCTGAACACTTCAAAAATATATCGCCGATGGCTCAGCGCATGCCGCACGCGCCCCAGCGCTTTGAGATCCGTAATCTGAAATCCCAGCCGCTCCGAAACCCGCCGCAAATCCGGCCGGCCTCCCTCTCCTTCCACCGTCACAAATTGCCAAAGCCCGGCCCACCTCCCCGGAACCGGCCGCTGCTCGATCAGCCACCGCGATTTATTCGCAATGCAAAACGTCCATCGCACCACCACCGGCGTCGCCTTAACGGCACGCGGCCGCGGGATCCTCTCCGCCGCGCCCGCCGCCTCCGCCCGGCAAAATCCCTTCACCGGACATACCGCACATTTCGGCGCTCGCGGCGTACATACCGTCGCCCCCAAATCCATCAGCGCCGAATTAAAATCCCCCACTCGCGCCTTCGGCAAAATCTCCTCCGCGAGTTTCCAAAGCATTTCTTTCACCCCCGATTCGCGCGGATCGCGCCGGATCAAATTCAGCCGGCAAAGAACCCGCGAGACGTTTCCATCCAGGATCGGCGCCCGCGCCCCGTAGGCGAGTGACGCGATAGCCCCGGCCGTATACCGCCCGATTCCCGGCAGAATTTGCAGTTGCTCAACCGTTCCAGGTACTTTCCCCGCGAAATCTGTCACAATTCGCGCAGCCGCCTCCCGAAGGTTCCGCGCCCGCGAGTAATACCCCAGCCCCTGCCACGCCCGCAGCACGTTCTGCTCCGATTTCGCCGCCAGCGCCCGGACCGTCGGAAATCGTCGCATGAATTCATGGAAATAGGGGATAACTGTAGATACCTGCGTCTGTTGCAGCATGAATTCGCTGACCAGAACCGCATACGGATCCAGCGCCTTCGCATTCGATTTTCCCCGCCGCCGCCACGGAAGATCGCGACCGTTCCGGTCGTACCAATCGAGCAGTTTGGTCGCGAACCTACGGGTCCTAACGGATGTTCGTACGACCAAGTCGGCTCCAAAAAAATCTGTTTTACGGCAGATCGCCAACGCCCGCGCTAAATTAAAAATATTCCCACAATCCCGCAACCTTCCGGCGCATGTCATGGTTATAATGGGGTTTGGTCTGGATGACTATTCGGGCGGGAGAATGCAGGCACGGAGGATCCTATGTCTCGTTGTCCGCACGTGGATGATTTCGTTCGCCTCACCCGGGACATTCCCGAGCTGTCGCTGAATCGCGGTGAAATCGGCGTCGTTCGCAGCACCTGGTTCTCACCAGCCGTTGCTTACGAAGTCGAATTCCACCAGATTGGGCACGATACTCAGACACGCGCTTTGTTGATGGCGGAGCAATTGCAAGTGGAGGACGGGCCACTCTTCGTCGAAGACGGCGCGGCTGTCTAAGTCAGTTCGCTTATTGCCCCGAGGCCGTCCCGGCGCTTTGCTGATGCAACGCGGCTGGGGGCCAGTGTTGCGTCCCTTCATACCAAGGCCCGGCGTGAATGTAATACGTGTCGTCCCCCGTCGCCGGCGCCGGTAAACCGATCCAAGTCTGCCGATAATCCCCCGCGAATTCCACCGTCACATTATGCAAACCCGGACTCACATGCAGCGGCAACACATAAATCGTCCGCGGCACCATTTCCCATTGCCGCGTATCCGCCTGGCTCGTCGCTTTCAGAAGTAATCCCGCCGCGAACAAGCCCAATCCGATTTCCTGGTTCTGCCGCCGATCGCTCATCCCCATCACCGCCCCCCCAACCAGCAATCCCGAACCCACAGCCGATTTCACCGCCCGAATCGTATCGATGCTCTGCCACTTCCGATCCTGCGCGAGTGCCAGCGTATCCACCGGCGCCCGCGCGAAATCGTCCATGTCGTAATCCTGATCATCCACCAAGACCCGCGGCAAATAAATCGGCCCCGCCCGATACGGCGGCGGAACGAACCCCACCACCGACCCATCAAACGACGTTGCCAGTTGCGGCCCCTGTCCCCAATCGACGACCAGGAGCAGATTCGCCTCCCGATTCATATCCGCATCCGCCAGCGAAGCCAGGTCCGGCCGCAGCTGCCGCACCCGATCGAACTGCGCCTGCGCCTTATCGGCCTCCCCCAGTCGCTGCCAGGATTTGGCCAGCATCAAATACCCCAGCGCGAAATTGCTGTCCTTATCGGTGTATTTATCCGTGTCGTCGGGATCATAATCGCGCAGCTTAAACAGCGCGTTCTCAAACGCCGCCCGCGCGTTTCCATAATCGTGCTGCATGTAATAAGTCAGGCCCAGATAGAAATTCACCAGCGCCCGTTCCCAGGGCTCGCCCTTCCACACCTTGATATTTTCCGAGAGCAAAACCGCCCCCAGCGACCTGCCGCCGTCATTCACCCCCACGCTGTTGAGCACTTCATACGATCGCAGAAAGGCGCTCTGCGCGTCATCCAGCCGGTAAAGCACCAGGTCCGTCGAACCCAGGCGATTGTTGTTGAGTACGAAGTCCCCGTTTGTCTGCCGCGCCAGGGGTTCAAGCAGCGTGCGCGCTTGCTCGAAATCCCCCTCATAATAAGCGGTAACCGCGTCTTGCCCTTGGCGCTCCGCGGAATTTTGGCAGCCGCACAGCGCCAGTCCCGCGAGCACCACGGACGCCAGCAGTAATCTGGAAACCCTGCAACTCAATCCAAAAACCCCTTTACCGCCACTTTTTTGACTCGATAGGACCCGCTCCAAAGCACGCGGCGTTGGTCCAGATCGGTCAGCCGGTAAACGCACAAATAAAAGCTGCTCCTTACGTCCGAATTCTCCTGTGTAAGCGAATCGAACCGTGCCGTCAGCGCATATTGCGGATTCACCGCATCCGGACTCGGTCCCAGCGGCACACCCGCCAGCTCCGATTGCCGCAGCGCATAAAATTCGTCCCGGTTCATGATCCACATGAATTGATCCGGATTATGTTCGCTGAGCAGCGCCCGCACCTGCGCCGTATACGCCTGCGCCTGCCCCTGCGGCAAAATTTCCCCCGTCATCCGATTCTCCACCGGCTCACAAACCACGCGCAGCGGCCCATTCGCTTTTATCTCCGCCTGCACCGCCGGCGACGCCATAATCGACACCGCCATCTGGTTCGTCATCGCCTGCAAGTCGATCGAATCCAGAGACGAATTGTATCCACTGTCCACGGCCGAGCTGCATCCGCCCAACCATGCCAGCAACCCCAGCCAGACAAATACCTGCCATGTCAAAGTCGTGCGCATGCGCGTCCCTCGTACCGCCGTTA